>JAOPZS010000011.1 GCA_025963965.1 Solirubrobacterales bacterium | reverse complement strand
GCCGCCGTCGCGAGCGTGGAGCGCAGCGGCCTCGCCGGCGGGCTTGCCGGCTGCTCGAGGCTGAACTCGCGGCCCGCCGCCGTCGGCGTGGCGGTCCGGTGCGAGGGACGCGAGCGAGCGCGGCGTGAAGCTGGATCCGGCGCGCCGCCCGCCACGGCGCCGCGCAGCGCCATGGCGGGGCGTGGCGAAGCGCCCGCCGGCGCCTGCGATGCGAGCGGCCCGTGGCGGCGTTCTGCGGCGCCATGCTCGATCGCGACGCATCCGGCGCCGATGCCGACGGCCA
This sequence comes from Solirubrobacterales bacterium, assembly GCA_025963965.1. GTDB lineage: Bacteria > Actinomycetota > Thermoleophilia > Solirubrobacterales > Solirubrobacteraceae > Palsa-744. The sequence continues at coordinate 41,059 of JAOPZS010000011.1, read as the reverse complement.
GCAGGCAGCCCGCCGCGAGCTTCGCGCCGAGACCGGTACCGAGCGCCCAGCTGCCGCCGCCACCGGTCGCGGCGGATGCACCGAGTGAGGGAATCGACGCGGCGGCCGAGCCGGAGGCGGCGTGGTGGCCGAGGCCGGCCAGGCCGAGCAGGCTCCCGGCGCCTGCTCCGGAGGGCAGCGTGAGCACCGGCGGCATCACGGCCGCGGCGCCGCGCAGCGAGGCGACGTAGCGCCGGCAGGCGGGGCAGTCGCGTCGGTGCATGACGGCCAGCCGGTAGCGCTCTCCGTCCGGGTCCAGGACGCCGAAGGCGAAAGCGCGCATCAGCGACCCCTGCTGTTCGCAGAAGGCGCCGTCGCGGATCGTCTCGAGGAGCTCGCCGACCTTCGCCGAGACGCCGGCGCGGCCCTTGCTGCCCTCCATCAGCTTGCGCATGCGCGTGTCGCTCACGCCCATCCTCCTGGCGGCCTCGCCGCGCGAGAACCCGTGCAGGTAGCAGAGCGCCGCCGCCTCGCGCTCGCGCAGGTCGAGCCGGGCGCGCATCCCATGGACGAGGCTTCGCAGCGTGTCGCGGTCGTCGAGCTCGACGTCGAGGTCCCGCTCGACGCCCGCCGTCGCCGGCAGCTGCTCCTCCCCCTGGCGGCGGGCACGCAGCTCCTCGATCGCGCGCCGGTAGGTGACGAGCACCAGCCACGCCCGCGGGTTGGCGATCTCCTCGCCGGCGAGCGCCGCCGCGTAGAGGCCGTGCCAGGCCGTCGCATAGCACGCGTCCAGCTCGGCCCGGTCAAGCGGGGCGCCGGACGCGCGAAGGCGCGCGGCGACCGTCCCCACGACGACGCTCCGCAGGGCCTTGAAGTCCCGCTCCAGGAGACGTTCGGCGCGGTAGCGGCGAAGCGTCAACGGGCTCATGTCCCGAAGAGTGCCAGCGCGCGCACCACGCCGCCAGCGGCTCGGTGGGCTATCGCTGCAGACCCCCCGTTTGCAGGCAAAACGGCCGCAGCAGACGGCCGAGACTGTCTCTGACCTCAGGCCGCCGGGGCTCCGGCGTAGGAGGCGATCTGGGCGAGGGTGTGCTCGCGCATGTCCTCGCCGGCCCGCTCGCGCCGATGCCAATCGACGATCCGCGGCAACGCCTCCTCGAGCGACCACGCCGGGCGCCAACCGAGCTGAGCTTCGGCGGCGCTGGAGTCCAGAGCGAGGTGCGGTGCCTCGGGAGGGTTGGGCGTGTCGTCGGCGTGCCATTGCAGTGCGCCGTCCCACAGCTCGGCCAGGTGCTCGACGATCCAGCCGACCGGACGCGCGTCGCCGGGCGGCGGACCGAAGTTCCAAGGACGAGCGGCCCCGGGCTGCTCCCACAGCGCCTGCGCCAGCAGCAGGTAGCCGGCGAGCGGGTTCAGCACGTGCTGCCACGGGCGGACCGCCGCCGGGTTGCGCACGAGCAACGGCGTTCCGCCCTCCAGGGCTCGCAGCGCGTCGGGCAGCAGCCGGTCCTCGCCTCGGTCCCCCCCGCCGATCACGTTTCCGGCACGCGCCGTGGCGAGGCGCGGAGTGCCGTCGCCGGTGAAGAACGAGCGCCGGTAGGCGGCGGCGACGAGCTCGGCGGCGGCCTTCGAGGAGGAGTACGGGTCACTGCCGCCGAGCGGGTCGTCCTCGACGAACGCTCTGCTGGAGCCGGTCGGGTTCTCGTAGCACTTGTCCGAGGTCACGACGATCGCCGCACGCACCTGCGAGGGGTTCTCCCGCACGGCCTCGAGCACGTTGACGGTGCCCATCACGTTGACCTCGTAGGTCAGCGCGGGCTCACGGAGCGAGCGCCTGACCATCGGCTGGGCGGCGAGGTGCAGCACGATCTCGGCGCCGGACTCGGCGAGCGCCGCCGACACGGCCGGCGCGTCGCGCACGTCGCCGCGGCGCTCGGCCATCCCGTCGGCGACGCGCGCCTGCTCATACAGCGACGGGCTCGTCGGCGTTCCGCTGGCGAGCCCGGTCAGCTCGGCGCCGAGCGACTGCAGCCACAGCGACAGCCACGCGCCCTTGAAGCCTGTGTGACCGGTCACGAGCACCCGTCGCCCCAGCCAGAAGTCCCGGTCGATCGTCACGCCCGGAGTATCTTCACGCAATTCCACCCGAGCAAGACTCCCCACCATCGCCGGTCGCACCAGCCCCGCCCCGGCGGGCCGACGTGCTCGGCGTGCCACTCGCCGTCAGTGACTACGAGCAGGTGCTCGACTGGATGGACGCGATGGTCGCGGGCGGCTTCCCGGGTTACATGACAGCGGCCGCCGTCAACCTCGTGATGAGCGCGCGCGAGGATCCCGACGTGGCGGCCGCCGTCGCCGGGGCGACGCTCGCGACGCCCGACGGACAACCGCTCGTCTGGGCGCTGCGCGCGCTGGGGCACAAGGACGCGACGCGCATCTACGGGCCGGACCTGATGGCCGCCTACTGCGCGCGGGCGGCGCGCAGCGGGGTGCCGATCTACCTGTACGGCGGCCGCGACGCCGAGGCGCTCGCGATGCTTCAGGCGCGATTGCGCGAGCGCTTCCCCGGCCTCGCGATCGCCGGCGCCCATTCGCCGCCGTTCCGGGCGCTCTCCGAGCAGGAGAAGGCCGATGACGCCGCTCGCATCGACGCCTCCGGGGCGGCCGTCGTGTGGGTCGGCACCGGCCAGCCCAAGCAGGAGAGGTGGATGCACGAGATGCGCCCGCGACTGGCCGCGCCGCTGCTCGTCGGCGTCGGCGCCGCATTCGACTTCCACGCCGGTCTCATCTCCCAGGCGCCGCGCTGGATGCAGCGGTCCGGTCTGGAGTGGGTCTACCGGCTCTCGCGCGAGCCGCGACGGCTGTGGCGGCGCTACGCCCGTTACAACCCGCGCTTCATCGCAGGGTTCGCCGCCCAGTACGCGGCGCATCTGCGCGGGCGCGACTAGCGGGGCAGCCCGCGCGCGGCCGTGCGGATCCGCTCGAGCCACGGCTCGGGGAGGCTGCGCCCGAGCAGCTCGCGAGCGTGGCGGCGGGCGAGCTGCGGCGCGATCAGCCCGTAGGCGATCGGCAGGCGCGGCGTGGGCGCGAGCAGCGCCGTCCACGCGACGGGGTCGTCGCCGTTGGCCATCCGCACCTTGTTCAAGAGGCTGCCGTTGCCGAGACCGACCCGCGTCGCGCCCTTCTCATACGCCGCCTCGATCACGCGCAGCACGGCGAGCTTGGCCGGGGCGAGCCTCGCGTAGCGCTGATCCCAGCCGACGTTCACACCGTCCACCTCACTGCCGGCGCTGAGGTGCAGGTCGACGCATACCGGCTCGCCGCCGATCTCCAGCACGCACAGCCCGAAGCGCCCCTCGCCGATCAGCGGTGCGCCGACATCGGTCAGCCAGTCGGGCAGACGCTCGCCGAGGTCGGTGAGACGCGACCAGCTGCGGCCCTCCCAGCGGCCGGCGTGCAGACGCGCGAACGACTCGGCGTCGGCGCGCAGCGTCGAGGCGTCCGACCAGCGCGTGGTGCCGCCGGCCTCCGCGAACAGCCGCTCGCAGCGGCGCAGTTCTCGTCGCAGTTTCGAGCTGAGCGTCTGAAACCACTCCTCGTAACCGGGCTCGCGCAGGTGCACGACGGGCGCGCCTTCGACGCGAAGTCGCCGGGCGAGTGCCGGGGCGCGGCCCGGCCAGCTGCACGACAGCGCCGTCACCCACGGGGAGGCCATCGGCATCGGTCCGAAGCTCAACATCGCCGGACGCGGCTCCGCTGCGGAGAGCGCCGACGCGACGGCCTCGGCGAGCTCCCACTCCCGGCCGGCGAGCGCCAGCGGCTCCATGCAGACGCCGAAGTCGCTCGCCATCAGGCGGTACTCGGCGACTCCGCGCCGCCGCGAGGCGACGTAGAAAGGGGCGAGCCCGATCAGGCGCCCGGCGTCGCGCAGCACGACGATCCGAACCTCGGTCGAGGGCGAGGCGACGTGACGCCACCAGGCCAGCACCCAAGCCGCGCTGGCGACGGGTTTGGATGCCGCCACGGCGAGCGCTTCCCACTCCTGCGCGATCTCGCCGGCGCGGGGCAGATCGGTGACCAGCTCGACAGAGACGCCGCTCATGCGGGCGACTCCGCTGCCGGGAGTGCCTTCAACGGGCCGGGCCGGCTGTCGAGCGACTCGGGCATTCGGTCGAGCATTCCCCGGAACACCTCATCCCGGAACGGGTTGTACACGTAGATGTCGATCACTTCCTCGGGTACCTTTCGCGCGGTCGCATCGGCCGCGCCGGTGCATGTCCCCATTGTCGGTAGGCGGGCCGGCGAGCGTGAGGCTCGCGCGTGCGCCGGCCTGCGCCCGCTCCGCCGCGCGGCCCGACGCTAACCTCATGGCTTCGATGAGCGCCGAGCAGAGCAACGCCGACGTCGCCGTCGTCGGCCTCGGCCGGGTCGGCCTGCCGCTGGCCCTGTCCTTTGCCGACCGCGGGCTGAAGGTGATCGGCGTCGACAACGACCAGCGACGGCTCGAGGCGGTGCGCGAGGGCCGCATGCCCTTCCAGGAGACCGGCGCGCAGGAGGTGCTCGATCGCGTCCACTCGAGCGGCGGGCTGACGCTGACGGGCGCCGTCGCCGGGGCGGCCGACGCACGCCAGATCGTGCTCACGCTCGGCACCCCCTCTTTCTCTCACATCGAGATAGACATGCGCGACATCCGCTCGGCGCTCGACGACCTGCTGGGCGTGCTCGGCAACGGGCACTCGCTGATCCTGCGCTCGACGATCGCCCCCGGCACGACCGAGTTCGTCGCCGGCTACCTCGCCAAGCACCGCGGCTTCCAGATCGGCGAGGAGGTGTTCGTCTCGCACGCCCCCGAGCGGATCGCCGCCGGGCGCTTCCTCGCGGAGATCGACACGCTGCCCTGCATCATCGGCGGTGTCGGCGCACGCTCCGGAGAGGTCGCGGCGGAGCTGTTCGGCGCGTTCGACGCGCCGATCGTGCAGACGACGCCCGTGCAGGCCGAGCTCGCGAAGATCTGGGCGAACATCCTGCGCTACACGAACTTCGCGCTCCCGAACCTGCTGATGATGGACTGCGAGCGCTACGCCGCGAACGTATTCGAGGTGATCGACCTGATCAACCGCGACTACCCGCGCGGCGGCATCGCCCGGCCCGGCTTCACGGCAGGCACGTGCCTGCGCAAGGACTTCGCGTTCTCCGAGGAGCGCTCGAACGCCCCCGGCATGCTGCTGGCCGTCTCGCGCGTCAACGAGTCGGTGCCGCTGTTCCTGCTCGAAGGCGCCAAGCGCCGGCTCGGCTCGCTCGCCGACCGCCGCGTCGCCGTGCTCGGGCTGGCCTTCAAGGCCGACACAGACGACGAGCGCGACTCGCTCGCGCACAAGCTGATCAGGATGCTCGAGCGCGAGCTGGCCGACGTCGTCGTCCACGACCCCCACGTGCCCACGCCGACCGCGCCGCTCGCCGAGACGCTCGATGGTGCCGATGTAGTGATCGTGGCCGCCAACCATGCCGAGTTCCGCGACCCCGCCACGCTCGCCCTGATCGCCGAGCGCGCAGCGGCCGACTGCCTCGTCGTCGACCCCTGGGACTGCTGGGGCGCCGCGCAGGTGTTCGGCTACGCCTCCGAGCTGGCCTCCCTCGGGCCGACCCCGCCGAGGGCGCGTCCGTGAGCCGCGTGCTCGTCACTGGCGGCGCCGGCACGATCGGCGCCGCGGTCGTCCGGCGCCTGCTCGCCGACCCGGCCTACGAGGTGCGCGTCTCCGACCAGCGCCTGGCCCCGCAGTGGATGCGCGAGGGCTGCGAGGTGCACACGGGCGACCTGCGCGTGCTCGAGGAGGCGCGGACTGCGATGAAGGGCTGCACGCAAGTCATCCACCTGGCGGCCATCGTCGGCGGCATCGCCAACTTCCACAAGCTGCCCTACACCCTCACCGAGGTCAACAACGGGCTCTACAACGCCATCTTCCGCGCCGCCCTCGACGTCGACGTCGAGCGCTTCGTCTACGTCTCCTCCTCGATGGTCTTCGAGCGTGCCGAGGAGTACCCGACGACCGAGGAGTACCTGCCCCGCTGCCCCGTCCCGGAGTCCGCCTACGGCTTCTCGAAGCTGACCGGCGAGGTCTACTGCCGCGCCGCACACGACGAGCACGGGCTGCCCTTCACGATCTGCCGCCCCTTCAACGCGTACGGCCCCGGCGAGGTGCCCGACGCCGAACCGGGGATCGCACACGCCGTCCCGGACCTGATCGAGAAGGTCCTGTCGGGGCAGCGCCCGCTGCAGATCTTCGGATCGGGTGAGCAGACGCGGACGCTGACGCACGTCGAGGACATCGCCGACGGGCTTGTCACGGCGATGGGCTCGCCGGCAGGGCTGAACGAGGACTTCAACATCTCCGCCTCGCGCGAGATGACCGTCGCGGAGATCGCGCAGGTGATCTGGGAGGCCTGTGGCGAGAACCCCGACGAGTTCGAGCTCGAGCACCTGCCCACCTTCAACGTCGACGTGCAGCGGCGCTGGCCGTCCGTCGAGAAGGCCCGCAAGCTGCTCGGCTGGGAGGCCAGGATCTCCGTCGAGGACGGCATCGCCGCGACCGTCGCCTGGCTGCGCGAGCTGCGCGCCGAGCGCGGCCTCGCCAGGAAGCCGCCCCCGCGCAAGCGGCGGCGGCCGGTCGGCGGCGCTCGGTAAGGTTCCCGCCCAATGCCAGCCAAGAAAGCACTAATCACCGGTGTCACAGGCCAGGACGGTTCGTATCTCGCGGAGCTGCTGCTCGAGAAGGGCTACGACGTCCACGCCATGGTCCGCCGCGCGTCGACCGAGAAGTTCGAGCGGATCGAGCACCTGCGCGACCGCCTCACCCTCCACCAGGGCGACCTGCTCGATCAGCGCTCCCTCGTCGACGCCCTGCGCGCCTCCGAGCCGGAGGAGATCTACAACCTCGCCGCGATGTCATTCGTGGCCGTCTCCTGGATCCAGCCGACGCTGACGGCCGAGTTCACCGGCGTCGGCGTCACGCGGATGCTCGAGGCGATGCGCGAAGTGTGCCCCGAGGCCCGCTTCTACCAGGCCTCCTCGAGCGAGATGTTCGGCAAGGTGCTCGAGGTCCCGCAGACTGAGACGACGCCCTTCTACCCCCGCTCGCCCTACGGCGTCGCGAAGGCCTACGGGCACTTCATCACCGTCAACTACCGCGAGTCCTACGACCTGCACGCCACCTCCGGGATCCTCTTCAACCACGAGTCCCCGCGCCGCGGCCTCGAGTTCGTGACCCGCAAGATCACCTGGCACGCCGCCGCGATCAAGCACGGCCTGATCAAAGAGCTGCGCCTGGGCAACCTCGATGCCGAACGCGACTGGGGCTACGCCCGCGACTACGTCGAAGCGATGTGGCTGATGCTCCAGCGCGACGACCCGCAGGACTACGTGATCGCCACCGGGGAGGCGCACTCCGTGCGCGAATGCTGCGAGGTCGCCTTCGATGAGGCCGGCCTAGGCGAGTTCGAGCAGTACGTCACGCTGGACCCGGCGTTCGTGCGTCCTGCCGAGGTCGACCATCTGATCGGCGACCCCGGCAAGGCGGGCCGCGACCTGGGCTGGAAGCCACAGACGACCTTCGAGGAACTGATCCGCCTGATGACGCGCGCGGACCTCGAGCTCCTGGCCGGGAGCTGACCGCCCTGGGCGTCCCGCTGTTCGACACCTCCACGCCGCTCGCCTTCCTGCACGACGAGCTGCGCGCGGCGGTGTCCCGGGTGCTCGACAGCGAGCGCTACATCCTCGGACCGGAGGTGGAGGCGTTCGAGTCGGAGTTCGCCTCCTACTGCGGCGCCGCGCACGCCGTCGGCGTCGCCAACGGAACGGACGCGATCACGATCGCCCTGCGCGCGATGGGCGTCGGGCCCGGCGACGAGGTCGTGGTGCCGTCGTTCACCTTCTACGCGTCCGCCGAGGCGATCCCGGCGACCGGCGCCACACCCGTCTTCTGCGACATCGACCCGGACACCTACTGCGTCACCGCCGACACCGTCCGCGCCGCCCTGACCCCGCGCACGAAGGCCGTGATCGCCGTGCACCTGTTCGGCAACGTCGCCCCGGTCGCCGAGATCGAGGCGCTCGGCGTTCCCGTCCTCGAGGACGCCGCCCAGGCCGCCGGATCGACCTCGCAGGACGGCCGCCCCGGCTCGCTCGGGACCGCCGCCACGTTCTCGTTCTTCCCCTCCAAGAACCTCGGCTGCTTCGGCGACGGCGGCATCGTCACGACCAGCGACCCCGACCTCGCCGAGCGCGTCCGCGTGCTCCGCTTCCACGGCTCCCGGGACAAGGTCAGCTACGAGCAGATCGGCTACAACTCCCGCCTGGACGAGCTCCAGGCGGCGATCCTGCGCGTCCAGCTGCCGCACCTCGACCGCCTCTCAGACGGCCGCCGCGCAGCAGGCCGGCACTACGAGCAGGCCGGACTCGGCGAGCTCGTCAAACTCCCCGTCCCCGTCTCCGGCTCACAGCCCGCCTGGCACCTCTACGTGATCGGCGACACCCAGGTCGAGCGTTCCGAAGCGGCCCTGGCCGCTGCGGACGTCGGCCACAAGCCCTACTACCGCACCCCCATGCACCGCCAGCAGGCGATGAGGCAGTGGGGCGACGGGGTCGAGCTCACCGCCACCGAGCACGCCGCGCGCTGCCATCTGGCGATCCCGATCAGCCCCGTGCTGACGCCGGAGATGGCCGAAGAGGTGGTTGCGGCGCTGCGCGGCGCCGACCAGTAGGTCCAGCCCCGCGGGGACCGTAGGTCCCCTTTGAGTTGGTGCGCGCAGTCGTATCTACGCCCGGGCACGGTGTCTCACTCATGAGTTGGTGTGCGCCGTGGTATCTACGGCCGGGCACCCTGCCTCACTCGCGAGTTGGTGAGCGCAGTCGTATCTACGGCCGGCCAGGGTGTCGCACTCGCGAGTTGCTGTGCGCAGTGGTATTCACGTCCGGCCCGGGGCCCGGGCGCCGCGCCCGAAGCCCGGATTGTCCCGTCGAGCTGCCGTCGCCTGCTGCAGGTGAGCCGGCGGCCGTGACGGGAGGATGCGGCCGGCCGCGCCAGCGGCCCGAGCATCGTCACGTCACGGCTGCCGGCCAAGTCACGGCTGCCGGCCCCAGTGTTCGATCAGATCCTCCTCCCCCACCTCACGCACGACGCGCGCCGGCACACCCATCACAACCGCTCGAGCCGGCACGTCGCCCGTCACGACGGCCCCGGCGGCGACGAACGCCTCCTCGCCGATCTCGACGCCCGGCGTCAGGACAGCTCCGGCCCCGATCCGGCAGGCCCGGCGCAACGTGGCGCCCGCCGGCGGCACGCCCTTCGGGTGCCGTCCCATCGTGTCGTCGTTGCTCGTGATCGCGCCCGGGCCGATGAAGACGTCGTCCTCGACGACCGTGCCGGCCGTGATGTAGACGTTCGACTGGACCCGCACCCAATCGCCGATGCGGACGTCGTTCTCGACGACGCTGCCGCGGCCGATTACGGTGTCGGCGCCGACGTGTGAGCGCTCGCGCACGAAGCTCTGGTCGCCGAGGATTGCGCCGATGCCGATGCTGGCGCCTGCGAAGACGATCGCCCCGGCTCCCACCGAGACGCCGTCCTGGAGCACCACTCCCGCGACCGCGCCCGCTGCGGCCGAGCGCGATGACAGCCTCGGGACCTTGCCCAGCACCGCGTGATCCCCGATCGTGCAACCCAACCCGATCGAGGCGCCGTCGTGGACGACCACGTAGGCGCCGAAGCCGACACCGTCGGCGATGGTGACGCCGTCACCGAGCAGCGGCTCGGCGCCCGGCCGGGGAGTCTCGGCGGCGCCGCTCACAGCCTTACGACGTTGCCGGCCGAACGGGTGACGCCTCGGAGATCCACGACGAGCCGCGCGCGGCTCGCGATCTCATCGTGATCGACACCCGGGTGGGCCGTGACGATCACCGCCAGGTCCGCCTCGCCGATCGCCTGCTCGAAGGCGGTGCTCGTGAGGCCGAGCTCAGGCAGCTCTGGGACGTGCGGGTCGTGGTAGAGCACCTCGGCGCCCAGCTCGCGCAGCAGCGTGATGATCTTCAGCGCCGGAGATTCCCGCACGTCGCCGACGCCCGGCTTGTAGCTCACGCCGATGATCGCGATGCGCGAGCCTTTGACGGCCATCTCGCGCTCGTTCAGCGCCCGCTGCGCCTTGGCGACGCAGTGATACGGCATCTGCTGGTTGATCTTGCCGGCCAGCTCGACGAACTCAGTCGTCATGTCGAACTCGCGGGCCCGCCAGCTCAGGTAGAACGGGTCAACGGGCATGCAGTGGCCGCCCATGCCCGGCCCGGGGTCGAAGCGCATGAACCCGTACGGCTTCGTGGCGGCCGCCTCGACGACCTCCCAGACGTCGATTCCCATCCGGTCGGTCAGGAGCGCCAGCTCGTTGACGAGCGCGATGTTCACCGAGCGAAACACGTTCTCGAGCAGCTTCGTCAGCTCGGCGGCCTCCGGGCTCGAGACACGCACGATCTCGTCGCAGACGACCTCGTACAGCGCCGTGGCGCGCTCCGCGCAGGCGTCGGTGAGCCCGCCGACGACCTTCGGCACGTTGCGCATCGTGAAGTCCGTGCGCCCCGGATCGACCCGCTCGGGCGAGTACGCCAGGTGGAAGTCGCGGCCGGCCGACAGGCCCGACTCCTCAAGCAGCGGCAGCAGGCGCTCGCGCGTCGTTCCCGGGTAGGTCGTCGACTCGAGCACGACGATCTGCCCCGCGACGAGCACGCCGGCCAGCGCCCGGGCCGTCTCGACCAGCGGCCCCAGGTCGGGCTCCCGGTTGCGGCTGAGCGGCGTCGGCACGCAGATCAGAACCGCTTCGGCCTCGGCCAGCTGCGCGTAGCGGGTGCTGACGCGGAGGCGCGGGAGCGCGTCGGCCAGCACATCGTCTGAGACATCCTCGACGTACGACTGCCCCTGCTCGATCGCCTCGATCTTGCGCGCGTCGACGTCGACGCCGATCACCTCGCAGCCCTCACGGGCGAAGGACACCGCTAGCGGCAGGCCGACGTAGCCCAGCCCGATTACACCGATCGTGCGCAACGGCGCCAGTGTAGGGGCTTACTTGGACGCTCAGCGGCTCTGCGCGGCGGCTTCCAGGTCGCGCATGTCGGCGCGCACCATCCGCTCGACCAGCTGCTCGAAGCTCAACTCGGCCCGCCAGCCGAGCTCGCGCTGCGCGAGCGACGGATCGCCGACGTTCGGCATCGGCTCCGCCGCGCGCACGAGCGACTCGTCCACGCGGATGAAGCGCTCGGCCTCCAGGTCCACACATGCGAACGCCGTATCGGCCAGCTCGGCGACCGTGTGCGGGACGCCGCTCGCCAGCACGTAGTCGCCCGGGCGGTCCTGCTGGAGCATCAGCCAGGCGCCGTTCATCATGTCCCCGGCGAACGACCAGTCGCGGATCGCATCGAGCGAGCCGAGCGTCACCTCACTCTCGAGCCCCAGTGAGATCGCGGCCGCCGCGCGGCTGATGCGCCGCGTCACGAAGTGCTCCGGGCGGCGCTCGGACTCGTGGTTGAAGACGATCCCGGAGCTCGCATGGAGACCGTCGCGCTCGCGCATCAGCCCGACGAGCTGGTGCGCGGCGAGCTTCGCGATCGCGTACGGGTTCGTCGGCCGGCACCGCGTGTGCTCGTTCTGCGGGCTTTCCGGCGCGTCCCCGTAGATCGCTCCGGAGGCCGCGATGAAGACGCGTGCCTGCGGATGGCTTTCGCGGACCGCCCGGAGGATCGCGGCGGAGGACCCCGCGATCGCCACGAGCGTCTCCGCCGGGTCGTTCCAGGAGGCGGGCACGAACGACGGGGCCGCAAGGTGGTAGACCTCGCTCGGGCGCACCTCGTGCACCGCCGCCCGGAGCGAGTCGTGGTTCAGCAGGTCGCCGCCACGCAGCGACAGGCGCTCGCGCAGGTGCTCGCTCGGCCCGAGCGGGCCATCGGTCCCGGCGCGCGACCAGCCGGTGATCTCGTAGCCCTTCGCCAGCAGCATCTCGGCGAGAAACGAGCCATCCTGGCCGTTGATGCCCGTGATCAGGGCCGTGGGGGTGGCGGGCACGCGCCCAGCTTACGAGGGATCGCCCGCCGCAGCGTCGACTGTGACGGCTTCCTCACGTTCCGCCAGGGCCTCCTCGTAGATCGTGCGCAGGCGTCGCGCGACGGCGTCCGGCGAGCACAGCTCCCCGACGCGCGCACGGCCGCGCTCGCCCGCCTTCCTGTCAGCCTTCAGACGCCCGATCGCCTCAGCGAGCGCCCGCGGGTCGCCCGGTGCGACCAGCGCCTCCGGCTCGAGCAGCTCCGGCAGCGCCCCGACGGCGCTGGCGGCGACCGGCAGGCCGGCCGCCATCGCCTCGGCCGCGGCGATCCCGAACGTCTCCGCCGAGCGCGACGGGGCAAGGGCGATCGCCGCCCCCGCGCGCAGCGTGCCCAGGTCGCGATCGCCGACGCTGCCGAGGAACCGCACGTCCGCCCCGGCCGCCCGCGCCACCAGCGCGTCGCGCTCGGGACCGTCGCCGGCGATCCGCAGCGGGATCCCGGCGATCCTGCAGGCGTCGATCGCGACGTCCACGCCCTTCTCCGGCGCGAGCCTCGAGACGACGAGGGCGTAGCCGCGCTCGTCCGGCTCAGGCGCGGGCGCCTGCCCGGCGGGCACGGGGTCCACCGGTGGCGCCAGCACGCGCACGCCGCGCGGCAGCGGGGCGCCCAGCTCCTGCAGCCGCCGCGCGGCGAAGCGAGACGGAACGACGACGACGTCCGCAAGCGCCGTGACGCGCCGCTGCCAGAGCGCCAGCGCCGCCCCGTAGGCGAGAGCCTCGGCGCGGTTGCCGCGGCAGTTGCGCACGACCCCGGGCAACGTGTTCTGACCGTGGCAGCGCGTGCACTCCTCGCCGGACGTGAAGCACACGCCGACGGCGCACACGAGGCGATACTGGTGCAGGTGCAGCACGACGCGCGCGCCCGCCTCGCGCGCGGCCGCCAGCGACCGCCAGCCGAAGGCCGGCAGCAGGTTGTGCGCATGGACGATCCGCGCGCCGTCGCGGCGCACCGCCGCCGCCACGGCTCCAGGGTCCAGGCCGCCGCGCAGCAGCCCCGCCGCGGCACGCGCCGGGGCAAGCGCCGCCGAGTCACGCATCAGCAGCTCGGCCGGCTCGCCGAGACGCTCGCGGACCACCGTCATCAGGTCCTCCACGACCCGCTCCTCGCCACCGGTCGTGCGGTAGCGGTTGTGCAGGAAGAGGACCATCGCGGCGTCAAACCTAGACTCTCTTGCCTGATCATGGACCCACCGGCATCGATCGTCATCCCGACTCGCGACCGTGAGCGCTACCTCGACGTGGCGCTCGCCTCGCTCCGCGCCCAGGCGGCCGCGCTCGATGTCGAGGTGCTGGTCGTCGAGGACGGGCCGCCCAGCGTGGCGATCCGCGAGCTGGCCGAGCGCAACGGCGCGCGCCATGCCGCCAACGGCTCGCAGCTGGGCCTGAACGCGGCCCGCAACAGGGGAGTGCGCGAGACGACCGGCCCGCTCGTGATCTTCCTCGACGACGACGTGCGCGTCCGCCCCGGCTGGCTTGCCGCCCTGCTGGGTGCGAGCCGCGCCAACCCGGACGAGGACGTGTTCGCCGGGCGCATCGTGCCCCGCCTGGAGGGCCCGGCCCCGCGAACGTGCGGGCGGGAGCTGGCGCCGATCACGACGCTCGACCTAGGCGAGCGGGACTCCCGGACACGGTTCGCCTGGGGCGCGAACATGGCGATACGACGCACCGCGCTGCAGACCGTGGGGCCCTTCGACGAGAGCCTCGACGGCGGCGGCGACGAGCAGGACTGGCAGGAACGCGCCGCGGCCGGCTCGCCGCCGCAGGCGCTGTACGTGGGCGCGGCGGCAGTCGAGCACCGCCGCAGCGGCGATGACGCGCGGCTGCGGGCGCTGTGCCGGGCCGCCTACGTCCGCGGCCGCGGCGCCAGACGCTTCGATGCCCGTCGCGGCGTCGCGCCGGCGGCTGCGGTCGAGCTGCGCACGCTCGCCGGCTGCCTCGGACACGTGCTGCTCCGCAACTGCCCGGCCGGGCTGACGATGGCGGCGCACAGCGCCGGGCGGCTGCGCGAGGCGCTCGCGCAGCGCGGCGGTGCCGCGGCCGTGTCGTCGAACGGCGCGTCCCCGGCCGGCGATCAGGCCCTGCAGTCCGAGCGACCGGACTTCCTCTCTGGCGCGAGCGGCACCGTCGGAGGGCTCGACGCGCTGCGCCGCCGTGCCCGCGACGAGCTGGCGATTGCCGGGGACCTGCTGAGCGGCCGCCACGCGCGACTGGGCCTCGCCGCTCGTCACGCGCCGCCGCTGCGGCGCGTGCTGGTGCTCGGCGTGACCCGCCCGGAGCACTCGCGCATGGCCGGCGCGATCCGCGCGGAGCTGCTGAGCTCGCGCCACGATGTGCGCGTTCACACCGCCCCGCCCGGCGCGGCCGGCAAGTTCGAGAACCTCAATCACCTGCTGGGCGAGCACCCGGCCGACGGGCACGACTGGCTGCTCATGGTCGATGACGACGTCGAGCTGCCGCGGGGTTTCCTGGACCGCTTCCTGTTCCTCTGCGAGCGCTTCGACCTGACGCTCGCCCAGCCCGCGCATCGGCTGCAGTCCCACGCCGCCTGGGAGGTGACGCGGCGCGTCCCCGGCAGCGTCGTGCGCGAGACGAGCTTCGTCGAGATCGGGCCCGTCACGGCGTTCGCCCGGGCCAGCTTCGGCGAGCTGCTGCCGTTCCCGCAGCTGCGCATGGGCTGGGGCCTCGACGTCCACTGGGCGGCCCTCGCGAGGGAGCACGGGTGGCGCTGCGGCGTGACCGACGCCGTCGCCATCCACCACCGCCAGGCACCGGCCGGCACGGCCTATCCACGCGATCAGGCGATCGCCGAGGCAAGCGCGTTCCTCGCCGGGCGCCCGCACGTCAGCGCCGCAGAGGCCGAACGCACGCTCACGACCCACGTCCGCTGGTGAGCGCCCCTTCGAGCACCCTGCGCGTGGCCGTGGTGGCCGAGTTCTACCCGAGCCGGCGCGACCCCGTGTGGGGGATCTGGGCTCATCGCCAGGTGCTGGCGGCACGCGCCGCCGGCGCTGAGCTGCGTGTGATCGTGCTGCACCGGGTCGTCCCGCCCCGCGCCTCGCTGGCCGCGGGGCCCGCCGCCGCTGCGCGGGCGCTACGCACGCTGATGAGCGAGCCGCGAGAGCAGCTCCTCGACGGCGTGCAGATCCACTACCTGCCATACGTCTCCCCGCCCCGCGACGCGCACTACCCCTCCTGGGGCGCCTGGGCTGCGCCCGGCCTGGCCGTCGCGCTGCGGCGGCTGCGCGGCGCGTTCCGCTTCGATCTCGTGCACGCGCACAATGCCGTCCCCGCCGCCGACGCCGTGCGCCGGGCTCGGCTCGGCGCCCCGCTCGTCGTGTCGGTCCACGGTGGCGACGTCCTACACACGGCCGGGCGCGGGCCCGCCGGTGCCGAGGCTGTCTCGCGCGGGCTCGGCGCAGCCAGGCTCGTGCTCGCCAACAGCCAGGGCATCGCCGAGCTGTCGGCGGCGAACGGTGCGCGGGAGACGCGCGTGGTGCATCTCGGCACGGACCTCCCCGCGCCGGCGCGCACGCGCCACGGCGAGGCCGCCGGCGAGCAGAGCCTCGTGACCGTCGCCCACCTGGTCGCCCGTAAGCGCCATGCGGACGTGCTCCGCGCGCTCGCGGTGCTCGGCGACCGCCACCCGCGCCTGCGCTACAAGGTGATCGGCGACGGTCCAGAGCGGACGGCGCTCGAGGGCCTCGCTGCCCGGCTCGAGGTGTCAGACCGCGTCGACTTCCTCGGGCAGCTGACGCCACAGGAGGCGCTCGAGCAGGCAAGGCGCTGCACGCTGTTCGTGATGCCCTCGACCGAGGAGGCGTTCGGCGTCGTCTACATCGAGGCGATGGCCGGGGGACTGCCGGCGATCGGCTGCCGCGGCGAGCCCGGCCCCGAGGAGATCGCGGCGGCGGGCGACGGCTTCGTGCTGGTGCCGCCGGGCGACATCGAGCGCCTCTCGCAGCGGATCGACGAGCTGCTGACCGATCGACAGCGCCTGCGCGAGGCCGGCCAGCGCGCGAGGGCGACCGTCGCCGCGAACTTCACATGGGAGCGATGCGGAGAGCAGACGCTGTCGGCCTACCGCGACGTCCTGCGTTGAAGCCGGTCCTGTTCATCACCGGGCACGTCCCTGCCTACCGGGTCGAGAGCCTGCAACGGCTGCACGAGCACGAGGGCATCGAGGTCGCTCTGTTCGGCGGCCGCTCCCTGCACGGTGGCCCCGCCCAGCCACTGGAGCTCCCGTTTCCGAACGTGTCCGTCGCGCCACGCGAGCTGTGGGCGCTCGCCGCCAGCGGCCGCCACCGCGCCGTGGTCTGCTCGACCGCTGGGCGCGTGGCCCCGCTGGCGGGCTGGGGAGGGGCTCGCCGCGCCGGTCTGCCGGTGATCCTGTGGGCGTCGCTGTGGGCGCACCCGCGAACACCGGCGCACGCGCTCGGCTATCTGCCCCTGCGCCGCCTGTACGCCTCGGCCGACGCCGTGGTCACGTATGGGCCACACGTCAGCGCCTACGTGAGGGCCCGCGGCGCGCGCAACGTCCACATCGCGCCGCAGGCCGTCGACAACGACTTCTGGCGCGCGGCGCCGTCGGACCGGGAGCCCCCGGCGGACTGGCCGGCGGATGCCGCGACGCGTTTCCTGTTCGTCGGGCGCGACTCGCCGGAGAAGGGGGTCGCGGTGCTCGCCGACGCCTGGCGGCGCGCCGCCGCTGCCCGCAGCGACATCGCGCTCGTGCTGGCCGGGGGCGCGGCCGTAGATGCGCCCCGCACGGTTTCGCTCGGCATCATCGATCGGCTCCAGCTGCGCGACGTCTACGCCGCATGCGAGGCGCTCGTGATCCCGTCGATCGCGACACGGACGTTTCGGGAGCCCTGGGGCCTGGTAGTGAACGAGGCGATGAACCGGGGATTGGCGGTGATCGCCTCCGACGCAGTAGGGGCGGCCGCGGGTGGGCTCGTGCGCGACGGTGAGAACGGGCTCGTCGTGCCGGCCGGTGACTCTGAGGCGCTCGCCGGCGCGATCGAAGGACTTTCAGACGATCCGAAGCTTCGGGAGCGGATGGGTGTTAGGGGGAGTCAGGACGTCCGCGCCTACGACCACGAGAGCTGGGCCGGCGGGTTCTCCGCTGCCCTCGCGACGCTCGGGCTCGCCCGCGGCCGTTGGTAGCGTTCGAAAATCGAGATATGAGAATCCCCCGCCTGCAGAGACATCTCGCGCCGACGGTGGGCCTGCTGTTGACGGCGATGCTGCTCCTGGCCTCGCCGGCGCGGGCCGAAGACGTCGGCCACAAGATCATCAGGCTTTGCGCGACCGGCAAGTCGCTTGCCGGGTATCCCCCGAGCGCCTACGCGAAAGCGCTGAAAGAGATCAGCGCGACGACCGAAGAGTACAGCGAATGCGGCCAGCTGATCAGGGCCGCCCAGGCCGCTGCCGCACAGGGCCAGGGCGGTTCCTCCGGCGCCGGTGGCGCCTTGCCCCAGGCCGTCGCGGCGACACCCGCCGAGCAGAAGTCGATCTCCGGTGCTGCGGCGAGCGGCGGCGGGCCGGTGAAAGTCGCGGGCCAGGATGTGCACCCCGGCGTCGTGCACGCAAACATCGCATCTGCCTTCTCGACCCTGCCGGCGCCGCTGCTGGCGCTGATCGCCTTCCTGCTCGCCTGCCTGCTGGCGTTCGGCGGGCGCTTTCTTCGCGATCGGATCCGTGACGGGCGCACCGACTGAGAGCGCTGCCCCGCCGGGGGGCGCTCCCGCGCTGGGCGTAGCGCCACCGCTCGCACCGGTTCGGCCGCCGTCGCGACGGCGACTCCCGGCCGGCGCGGGGAGCATCCGCGGCCGCGGGCTGTGGGTCGCGACGATCGCCTTCACGGCGCTGCTGTGCCTGCTGTCCTTCTACGCGAAGGGCGGTCTCAATCTCGAATCGATCACGAACACCGAGCTTGCGCTGACGATCGGCTCCGGTTTGGTGCTGGCCGTGGCCGCGCTGGCGCTGAGAGCCGGCAAGCCGGCGTTCGGCCTGTGGCCGTCCCTGCTGCTCGTGGCGTTCGCGCTGCTCAGCGCGATCTCGATCGTCTGGTCGGTCCAGCCTGACGGGAGCTGGCGCGATGCTGCGCGCCTGCTGGCCTACGCGGCCGTGTTCGCGGCGGCTGTCGTGCTGGCGAGACTCGCACCGCGTCGCTGGCCGGCGCTGCTCGGAGGTATCGCCCTTGCGTCGGTGATCGTCTGCGGCTACGCGCTGCTGACCAAGAGCCTGCCAGACCACTTCACCGAAGCGAACCGGTATGCGCGGCTCTATGAACCGTACGGGTACTGGAACGCGCTCGGGCTGATCGCCGCGATGGGGGCGATCAGCTGCATGTGGCTCGGTGCGCGCCGCGCCGGGCATGCACTGCTCACAGCCCTCGCCTACCCGGCGATGGGCGTGCTGCTGCTGACGCTGCTCCTGGCCTACTCGCGTGGCGCCCTCGTCGCTCTCGTCGTTGCACTGATCGTGTGGTTCGCCGTCGTGCCGCTTCGTCTGCGCGGGGCGGCCGTGCTGGTGTCCGGCGGCGCCGCCGCCGGCGCGATCGCCGCCTGGGACTATGCCAACCACTCGCTCAGCGCCGAAAAGGTGCCGATCGCCGACAGCACGTCAGCCGGGCACGAGCTCGGCGCGCTGGTGCTGGCAATGGTCGTGGTCCTGACGGTGCTCGGCATGGCTGTCGTGTTCGCCACCGGCCGGCGGCCGCCGGCCGGTGAACTGCGCCGCCGCACCGGTGCGGCGCTGCTCGCGTCGCTCGCCGTGGCGGTGATCGCCTTCGCTGGAGCCCTGACCGTCAGCCAGCGCGGCTTCACCGGAAGCATCTCGCACGCCTTCAACAAGCTCACCGACACTCACGCGAAGCTCCCCGGGAACACGCCCGGGCGCCTGACGGCGGTCGCGAGCGTCCGTGCGCAGTACTGGGACGAGGCGGTCAAGGTGTTCGACGCCCACCCCGCGCTCGGCGTGGGGGCGCAGGGCTATGAAGTGGCGCGGCTGCGCTACCGCACCGGGCCGCTGACAGTCAAACACGCGCACGGCTTCATCGTCCAGACGCTCGCCGATCTGGGCATCGTCGGCCTGCTGCTGGCGCTGACGCTGCTTGCATGCTGGATGGCCGGCGCCGGACGAGCGACGCATCCTTTCAACCGTCGCTGGCGCAGCTGGGGCGAGCTCCGGGCCGGCGCGCGTCCGCTCTGGGAGCGGCTGCCGGCGGGCGCTCCGAGCCGCTACGGGCCGGAGCGGATCGGCCTGCTGAGCATGCTCTGCGTCGTGGTCGTGTTCGGCGTCCACTCTCTGATCGACTGGACCTGGTACGTCCCTGCGACGGCGATCGCTGCGCTCGTCTGCGCGGGCTGGCTGGCCGGACGGGGCCCGCTCGTGCCCGGCGCTGCGAAGGGCGCCGATGCCAGCGCCAACGGCGCGCCGATCGCCGCGGGGGCCGATGGTTCGGCAGGCCCGCTGCGGGACCTGCGCGCGCGCATCCTCACGACCCGCGCGGGTTCGGTCAGGATCGCCGTCGCGGCGGCCGCACTGGTCGCCGCGCTCCTGGCGGCATGGGTGCAATGGCAGCCACAGCGCTCAGAAGAAGCGCAGGAAGCTTCGCTCGGGCAACTAGCCGCGAACCACCTGCCTGCCGCGAGAGCAGATGCGCAGAGCGCGGTCTCGCGCGACTCGCTGTCGGTGCAGGCGCTGTTCACGCTCGCCGGCGTGGAGAACGCCGCGCGCCAGCGGGCACAGGCGCGGGCGACGCTGAGCCGGGCGGTGCGCCTGCAGCCGTCGAACCCGCAGACGTGGCTGATGCTCGGCCGGTTCGACCTGGCGAGCGATCCGCAGGCGGCGCTCGGGGAGCTGCGGGCCGGGATCTACCTCGATCCAAAGTCGATCTCTCAGGAAGCGCTGGCCGCCGGGCAGCCTGAAGCGATCAGGACGTACAACGACTACGTGCAAGCGCTGCGCGCGGTCGCCCAGCGCGAAACGGCGCTCAGAAGCGCGAGCGAACGGCGCTCGCGAGCAGCACACGCGCGCCGCGCGGCCCGGCGACGCGCACGGCGATCCGCTCGAACCCAAACTCACAAATGAGCGCCGTCAGCGTCGCCCGGCTGTAGTGGCGCAGATGGTCTGAGCGCGGCTCGAAGCGAGCGGCGAAGGCACGTCGCGACGCAGCTGCGCCGAGAAGCTCGGCCCGCCCGAGAGAGGGAGTGCTGAGCAGCAGAGTGCCGCCGGAACGCAGCACGCGGCGCACCTCCGAGAGCCAACCGGCGGTGTCAGCGACGTGCTCGATCACCTCGCCGGCCCAGACGACGTCGAAGGCGCCGTCCGGCAGATTCCAGCTCGCTTCGTCCTCGAGCAGCTCCAGCTCCAGCCCGGGGTGCGCGGCGCGGGCACGCCGCAGCGGCTCCTCGGCGACGTCGGCGCCGAGCACGCTCACTCCGGCCTGCTGCAGCGCCGCCGCGAACCAGCCCTCCCCGCACCCCAGGTCGAGCACGCGCTGCCCGCTCGCGACGTTCGAGAGCAGGAAGCTGCATCTCAGCTCGAACCCGCCCGGGATCGCACCGACCGGCACGTCCTGCCAGAGCGCTTCGTGGTAGTGACGGGACGGCACGCGCTGGAGCCTAGAGCTACGCGTCGCTGCTCATATCTGCAGAGACGCTGTCAGAGCTACCCATCCACGGTCGGAGGGAATATGTTGGAGCGGTGAGTATTGGGGAGGATCGCAGTAGTACAAACGGGTTACTCCGCGACCGATGAAGGTGGCAATCGACAGCCGCGCGTCGTCGGACAAGGGAGGCGTCGGACGCTACTCCCGCTGCCTGCTCAAGGCCCTGCGCGAGACGGCCGCGTCAAATGACGAGGTGATCGACGCGAAGCGTCCGTTGGCGGCGCTGCGGGCGAAGGGCCCGGACGTGTTTCACTCCCCCTGGATCGACGGCGCGATGCTGCACAGCCCATGTCCGATGGTCGTCACGATCCACGACATGGCGATGCACAAGCGCCTCAGCGAGCACCTGCGGACGAGCCTGCGCCAGAGGCTGCGGCCCCTCGCGCTGCAGCGTGCCGCGAGCGTGATCGTGCCGACTGCCGCAGTCGCCGAGGATGCGATCGCCCACCTGCGTCTCGAGCGCGGGCGGGTGATCGTGATCGCCGAGGCGGCAGACGACGCGATGTATCCACGCACGGCCTCGGAGATCGCGACGGTGCGCCGGCGCTACGAGCTGCCGGAGCGCTACCTGCTGTGGGTCGGCGGCCTCGAGCATCCCGATCCGGGGACGCACATCGCAAAGCTCGCCGCGACGCCGCGGGAGCTGCCACTGGTGCTGGTCGGGCCGACCCGCCCGTGGGCGCACGAGCTGCCCGGCGTGATCCTCACCGGCCAGGTCCCCGATGACGACCTAGCGGCGCTCTACAGCGGCGCGCACGCACTCGTCATCTCAGCCGAGCAGGAAGGCTTCGGCCTCCCGGCCGTCGAGGCGCTGACCTGTGGGACGCCCGTGGCGGCCGCCGACGGCCCTGCGCTGCGGGAGGTGCTGGGAGAGCGCGCGACGTTCGTCCCGGCCGGCGACATGCGCGCCCTCGTCGAGGCGGCGCAGCGCGCCGTGCGCCCGGCCCCGCCCGCCCCGCCGTGGAGCTGGGGCGACGCGGCCCGTGCGACGTGGGCCGTCTACGCCGAGGCCGCCGAGGACAAGGGCGCTCACACCGCCCCCCGCCCCCTGCGCCCCCGCTCCGCCGGCGGCCTGAAGGCGTAGCGGCAGCCGCCCCACCGCGCGCCAAACCCTCCCCACAGCCAACGCGTCGTCCGTAACCCCTGTAGGCGGAGCGGCGAGGCGTCTCGATTGCACGTGCCCGCCAGGGCACCTGCAATCGAACGACTCGTCGCGGAGCTCAGTAAGCGCCGCGTCTGGAGATCACTGCCGGGATCGTCTTCAGCAGGATCGTCAGGTCCAGCGCGAGCGACCAGCGCTCGAGATAGAGGAAGTCGAGGTGCACCAGGTCGTCGAAGTCGAGCTCGGAGCGGCCCGAGACCTGCCACAGGCCGGTGATGCCGGGCAGCACGAGGTAGCGCTTGCGGTGCCACTCCTCCAGCATCGTGTAGTCGCGTTCCGGCAGCGGCCGCGGGCCGACCAGCGACATCTCGCCGCGCAGCACGTTGATCAGCTGCGGCAGCTCGTCGAGCGAGAAGCGGCGCAGGAACCGCCCGACCGGCGTGAGGCGCGGATCGTCGCGGATCTTGAAGAGCGCGCCCGAGGCCTCGTTGAACTCTTCGAGGTCGGCCTGGCGCTCCTCGGCGTCGGTGTGCATCGTGCGGAACTTCAGGCACGGGAACGGCCGCTGCCCGATGCCACGGCGGATCGAGCGGAAGAAGACAGGGCCACGCGAGGTGATCGCGACAGCCAGCGAGAGGGCGACGAACAGCGGGCTGAGGACGACTAGCAGCAGCGTGGCGCCGATGATGTCGAAGGTGCGCTTCAGCGCGAAGTCGATCCCCTCGAAGGCCGGCGGGCCGAGCTCGAACAGCGGCACCGACTGTCCCGGCACGAACTCGGCGCGCTGGATCAGGATCTCCATCGTCGACGGCGCGAGGCGCACCTTGATGCCCCGCCTGTGGCATTGGTCGACCAGCTCGACCGCGGCCTCCTGCGGGAAGTCCGGGTCGGCGATGATCACCTCGTCGACCGGTTCGGCGCTGAGCACCGTCTCGAGGTCGTCGAGCGAGCCGAGCGAGCGCAGGCCGTCGGCGGCGAGCGGCGTCGGCGAGAGGAACCCGATCACCTCGATCTGCGCATGCGGCGCGTCGGCGAGGGCGTGGGCGACGTCGGCGATCTGCCGTCCGCGGCCGACCAGCACGGCGCGGCGCTGGAAGCCGGCGGCGCGGAGCGCCAGCAGCGTCGCGCGTTCGTAGGCCGCACGGAACACCGACACGAAGAAGATGGCGAACGCCAGCGAGCCGTAGAACAGGTAGTAGCTGGAGAACTGTTCGCCGTTGACGAGCGCGAAGATCAGAGCCACCAGCGCCACCTCGAACAGCGAGCCGACGATCCTCGTCAGACCGGGGCGCAGGGCACGCTCGGAGTACAGGCCGGAGTTCGCGAACAGCAGCGCCGTCAGCAGGTAGCAGAACGGCAGGAACTGTTCGGTGCTGTGCAGGTCCTTCGAGTAGGTGACGTTGCCGTGGACGGCTTCCTTGAGCACCAGCGCCGTGAAGATCGCCAGAGCGACGCCGGCGAAGTCGAGCCCGAGCAGCGCCAGCACCCGCGCGATGCGCCGCAGCGTGGAGACGCGCAGCAGGAAGCTGATCGCCGGCGGGCGCTTCGCGCGCACGTCGCGTTCGGGCGCCGGCTCGGGCGGCGGCGGTCCGGGCGGCGGCGGACGGTGCGCGTGGCCAGGCCGCGACGCCGGTCGCGGCGCTGCCGCCGGCGGCATGCGCCGCGTGGAAGGAGTCGAGGTCCCCGACATTCGCGTCTCCATCTCGTCCATCAGAACACCCGCCGCCCCTGGACGGAGCGGTGGTGGGCGGGCGCCGGCAGGCCGCCAGCCGATCCGGCGGAGTCTCCTCCGCGGCTCAGCGCGGCCCACCCCCGATCAGCACCTCGACGCCCGAGTCCTCGATCGTCCGCTGCAGGCCTTCACGCAGGGTGACCTCCGGCGACCAGTCCAGCAGCTTCTGCGCGAGCGCGATGTTCGGGCGCCGTTGCTTCGGGTCGTCCGTCGGCAGCGCCTCGTAGATGATTTCTGAGTCTGCGGAGGTCAGCTCGCGCACCGTTTCGGCCAGTTCCAGCAATGTGAACTCGTCTGGGTTTCCGATGTTCACAGGATCATGATAACCAGACTCGGCAAGCCCGATGATCCCCCTGATCAGATCGCTGACGTAGCAGAAGGAGCGCGTCTGGCTGCCGTCCCCGAAGACCGTGATCGGGCGTCCGCCGAGCGCCTGGCGCAGGAACGTCGGGATCGCGCGGCCGTCATGCGGGCGCATGCGGCTGCCGTACGTGTTGAAGATCCGCACGATCGCCGTGTCGACGCCCTGCTGGCGGTGATAGGCCATCGTCAGCGCCTCGGCGTAGCGCTTGGCCTCGTCGTACACGCCGCGCGGACCGATCGGGTTGACGTGGCCCCAGTAGCTCTCCGACTGCGGATGCTCGAGCGGGTCGCCGTAGACCTCGCTGGTCGACGCGATCAGGAAGCGTGCTCGCTTGGCCTTGGCGAGACCGAGCGTGTGGTGGGTGCCGTAGGAGCCGACCTTCAGCGTGTGCAGAGGCAGCCGCAGGTAGTCGATCGGCGAGGCCGGCGAGGCGAGGTGGTAGACGAAGTCGACCGGCTCGTCGACGAAGTACGGGTCGATGATGTCGACGTTCAGGTGGATGAAGCGCTCGGGATCGCGAATGTGCTCGATGTTCGCCAGCGAGCCCGTCTCGAGGTTGTCCACGCAGATCACGCGGTGCCCGCGCGAGATCAGCTCGTCGCAGAGATGGGAGCCGAGGAACCCCGCTCCCCCGGTTACGAGGCACGTCGCCATTGTCGGGGAGGATACCCGGGCGCCCGCTGGCCCAGGCGCTCGCCACAGTTATTGCGACGGCCGGCGTGGTCGCCGGAGGGGATCCGGAGCGCCGGGAACCGGCGCTCCGCCGGGCGCCGGGAGGACGTGGGTCCATATCATCAGTGCCATGGCCACCACCGCAGAGCCCGACAGCGATTCGCAGGACCTGAGCGTCGCACCGATCGTCGGACCGGACGATCCGCGCCGCTTCACCGACTCGGGAATCGAGATCGGCGAGCTCTACACGGAGTCCGATCTGCCCGCCGAGCTCGACCTCGGCGAGCCGGGCTCGTTCCCGTACACCCGCGGGGTGCACCGGGAGATGTACCGCAAGCAGACGTGGACGATGCGCCAGTACGCCGGCTACGCCTCCGCGAAGGAGTCGAACGAGCGCTACCGCTACCTGATCTCGAAGGGCTCGACAGGGCTCTCGATGGCATTCGACCTGCCCACGCAGCTGGGCCTCGACTCCGACAACCCGCGCTGCCTCGGCGAGGTCGGGCGCACGGGGGTGGCGATCGACACGATCGACGACATGCGCACGGCCTTCGACGGGATCCCGCTCGATCAGGTCTCGACGTCGATGACGATCAACGCTCCCGCTGCGTGCCTGCTGCTGCTCTACGAGCTGGTCGGCGAGGAGCAGGGCGTGCCGTCCGAGCAGCTGCGCGGCACGACGCAGAACGACGTGCTCAAGGAGTACATCGCGCGCGGCAACTACATCTACCCGCCCGAGCCGACGATGCGGCTGACGACGGACCTGTTCCAGTACTGCCACGAGCGCGTGCCGAAATGGAACACCATCTCGATCTCCGGCTACCACTTCCGCGAGAAGGGCTGCTCGGCGGTGCAGGAGGTCGCCTTCACGCTGTCCTCGGGGATCGCCTACGTGCAGGCAGCGATCGAGAAGGGTCTCGACGTCGACGACTTCGCGCCGCGCCTGGCGTTCTTCTTCAACGGCCACAACAACGTCTTCCAAGAGGTCGCCAAGTTCCGCGCCGCCCGGCGGATGTGGGCGCACATCATGACCGAGCGCTTCGGAGCGAAGAGCGAGAAGGCGAAGATGCTCCGCTTTCACACGCAGACCGGCGGCGTCACGCTGACGGCGCAGCAGCCCGAGAACAACATCGTGCGCGTCGCCCTGCAGGGCTTCGCGGCCGTCTGCGGCGGCACGCAGTCCTTGCACACCAACGGGTTCGACGAGGCGCTCGCCCTGCCCACGGAGCGCGCCGCCAAAATCGCGCTGCGCACGCAGCAGATCCTGGCGAACGAGTCAGGCGCCGCCGACACGGTCGACCCGTTCGCAGGCTCCTACTTCGTCGAGTCGCTGACGGACGAGATCGAAGCGCGAGCGAACACGTTGATCGCCAAGGTCGACTCGCTCGGCGGCTCGGTCAACGCGATCCAGTTCATCACCGGCGAGATCGACGAGTCGGCCTGGGGCTACCAGGAGCGCTACCGGATCAAGCAGGACATCGTCGTCGGCGTCAACGCCTTCGAGGAGGAGGACATCGAGGTGCCGGACCTGCTTCGCGTGGATCCCGAGTCAGAGCGCGAGCAGGTCGGGCGGCTGAAGGAGTTCAAGGCCAATCGCGACCAGCAGCTCGTCGAGCGCCGCCTCGAGGAGCTGCGCGAGACGGCCCGCGGGAGCGAGAACCTGCTCGGCGCGATTCGCCAGGCGCTGAAGGACCGCAGCTCGCTAGGCGAGGTGTGCGGGGCGATGCAGGACGTGTTCGGGAAGTACGCGCCGACGTTCTAGGGAGGGCCCTGACGGCCGCGGACCCCGTGCATGCGCGGCGGGGAGTACAGTCGTCTCGTGGCGGTCCCTGGGGCTTCACAGACGCCTGAAGTCGATCTCGGCTCCCTTGACTTCTGGGGGCAGCCGGCGCAGGAGCGAGACCGCTATTTCGCCCAGCTTCGCCGTGACGCACCGGTCTCGCGCCACGAAGCCCCGGAGGACATCCTCGGGATGCCCGACCAGGCGCGCCCGGGCTATTGGGCCGTGGTGCGCTACGAGGACGTCCGACGGATCTCGCGGGATCCGGAGAGCTTCTGCTCGGGCGAGGGGACCCAGTTCGCCGACGCGCCTCCCGAGTTCCTCGAGGCGTCCATGTCGTTCCTCGCGATGGACGCGCCGCGCCACAGCAAGCTCCGGGGCCTCGTCTCCTCCGCCTTCACGCCCCGCCAGGTGGCACGCATCGAGGAAGGGATCCGCGCGAACGCGCGACTGATCGTCGAGGAGGCGGCTCCGACCGGCGGCGGCGACTTCGTGCAGCTCGTCGCGAAGCGCCTGCCGCTGATCACGATCTCCGACATGATCGGCGTCCCTGCGGCCGACCGCGAGCGTGTCGTCGCGGCGGCCGACCTGCTCGTCACGACATCCGATCCCGAGGCGTTCGGCGATCGACCGCCGATCGAAGTGCTCGGCGAGGCGCTGTGGACGTTGACCGAGTTCGCAACGGAGCTCGCGTCCTACCGCGAGCAGCACCCCGGCGAGGACCTGATGAGCGGGCTCGTCCACGCGGAGATCGACGGCGAGCGCCTCACGCACGCCGAGATCGCCGCCTTCTTCGTGCTGCTGTCGGTCGCCGGCAACGACACGACTCGCCACACCACCTCGCACGCCCTGCGCGCTCTGAGCGTTCATCGCGACCAGCGCGCGCTGCTTCAGGACGATCCGGAGCAGCGCCTGGGTACGGCGGTCGAGGAGTTCGTGCGCTGGGCGTCGCCGGTGCTGACCTTCCGGCGCACGACGACCCGCCCGGTCGAGCTGCACGGCCAGCAGCTCGCGGCCGGCGAGAAGGTGGTGCTCTTCTACCACTCGGCCAATCGGGACGAGCAGGCCTTCAGCGACCCGTGGCGGTTTGACATCGCGCGGGAACCCAACCGCCACGTCGGGTTCGGCGGCGGCGGCCCGCACTACTGCCTCGGCGCCTCCCTGGCCCGAACCCAGTTGCGCTCGATCTTCGGGGAGCTGAATCGCGTGATCCCCGACATCGAGGCCGACGAGCCCGAGCTGCTGCGCAGCGCCTTCATCCACGGCGTCAAGCGGATGAACTGCACGTTCCGTCCTCGCGCCTGAGGCCGGGCCGGCTCAGATCGGCCGCTAGGCGCCTGTCGTCTCGGCTGCCAGCGCGAAGGGGTTCCCCTCAGAGTCCTTGCAGATCGCCCACCGCTCCCCCGGGTGGACGACACTCCCGCCAAGTGCCTCGACGGCCCGCAGCGCGCCGGCGATGTCACCGACCGTGAAGTACGGGAGCGAGGACGAGTCGCCCGGACCGCGTCCACGCTCGTGGACGCCGATCGCGACAGCGCCGGCGTCGCCGGCAGGCGTCTGCCATCCCTCGCCTTGACCCTCTGCACGGGCGGCGAGCTCGACGCCGAGGAGCCCCGCCCAGAACCGGCGTGCGCGCTCGGGCTGATCGGCGGGAAACTCGGTGAGAGACATCGAGAACGTGGACACGACCTGGACGTTAGCGACGCCGCCGGCTCCTCGAGCGTGGCCCTCCGGAAAGTACGCGCCGAAGCTCTGACTAGGATCTCGCCCGTGGCACCCGCCGTTACCTTCTACACGTTCGCGCTGGCGATCCACATCGCGGCGATCGTCATCGCCTTCGGCGTGACGTTCGCCTACCCCGTGATGTACGCCGTCGGGATCCGCTCCGAGGCCCGGTCGATGCCGGGCGTGCACCGCATCCAGGACTCGGTGGGGAAATTCGTGATCTCGCCGTTCCTCGGCCTGGCGCTGCTCGCCGGGATCTACCTGGCCAGCAAACTCCACAGTTGGAGTGACTTCTACGTGCAGTGGGGCCTCGCCGTGATCCTCCTGCTCGGAGCCCTTGGCGGCGCGTTCTTCGCCCCGCGCGAGCGCAGGCTGGCCGAGCTCGCCGAGCGCGACGTCGCGGCGGCGGGCACCGGCGAGGTCTCCTTCAGCGCTGAGTACAGGGCGCTGCGTCAGCGCGTGCTGACGGTCGGGCTCGTGGCCAACGTGCTGATCCTGCTGACGATCTACTTCATGACGGCCCACACCGGCGCCTAGCGCGTACGGAAGCGCTGCCGCGGGCAATGCCCGTTGGATGACAGGCGAGCGCGAGCACGAATTCGGGTCGGGTGACCCCTACACGGTCGGCGTCGAGGAGGAGCTTTTCCTGTGCGACCCAGTCACGGGATCGCAGGTCAACGTCTCGGGCGCCGTGCTCGAACGGGTCGATCCGGCCGGGGGCGGGCGGGTGGAGCGTGAGCTGCACGCCTGCCAGATCGAGCTGATCTCGCCTGTCGCCCACACCGTCGGCGAGGCGGTCGCGGCGCTGTCGGCGCTGCGCGAAGACGTGCTCGAGACCGGCGCCGGGCTGATCGGCACGGGCACCCATCCCCGTGCGGCCGAGGGCGACGCGGAGATCACCGACAAGCAGCGCTACGAGCGGATCCGTGACCTGCTCGGCGACGCCGTCGCCACGCCCGTCGGCGGGTTGCACATCCATGTCGGCATGCCCGACCCGGAGACGGCGATCCGGGCGTTCAACGGGCTGCGGCGCCACCTGCCGCTGCTGCAGGCGCTCGGGGCCAACTCGCCCTTCCGCCACGGCCGCGACACGGGCCTGGCATCGGCGCGCGAGGTCAGCGTGCGCGGCTGGCCCCGCTCGGGCGTGCCGCGTGCGATGGTCGACTACGAGGACTTCGAGGCGGCGACGGACATGCTCGTGCGCGCTGCCGACGTGCCCGACTACACGTGGTTCTGGTGGAAGCTGCGCCCCCATCCGCGGCTGGGCACTGTCGAGGTGCGCTCGCTCGATGCGCAGAGCACCCTGGAGGATGTCTCGACGCTGGTCGCGCTGACGCACTGCCTGGCTCGCGACGCCGCCACCGCCGAGCCTCGGCCCGACCCACCGACCGAGATCCTCGAGGAGGGCATGTTCAGGGCGGCGCGCTTCGGTACGCGCGCCCGGCTGCCGGACGAGAACGGGCATCTGCATCCCGTCTCGGAGCTGCTCGCGAGCGCGCTCGCCACGGCGCGCGAGCATGCCGCCGACCTCGGCTGCGAGGCCGAGCTGGGCGGGCTCGCCGGGCTGATCGAGCGCGGCGGCGGCGCTGGGCGCCAGCGCGCTGTGGCCGAGGTCGCAGGCATAGATTCGCTGCTACGCGAGCTGTTGCGAGTGACGGCGCCGGGGAGTCGCTGAACGCGGCCGCGGCCTGTCAGGCACTGGAACCGGCGTCGCGCTCCCAGCGAAAGCCGC
This sequence comes from Solirubrobacterales bacterium, assembly GCA_025963965.1. Classification (GTDB taxonomy): domain Bacteria; phylum Actinomycetota; class Thermoleophilia; order Solirubrobacterales; family Solirubrobacteraceae; genus Palsa-744. The sequence continues at coordinate 11,164 of JAOPZS010000011.1, read as the reverse complement.
GCTGTGCGAGCGCCTCGACGGCCGGGTCCGTCTTGTCACGGCGGCGCTCGAGGAAGCGCCTGGCCAGGGCCGGCGAGAGCACCGCGACGAGCGCCTTGGCGCGGGTTGCCCTGTCGAAGTCCCGGCCGAAGAGGAGCTTCAGCGAGCCGGCCCGCGCACCGGAGGCGCGCTCCTGGAGCGCGTGGCGGGCGCGTTCGCGGGCCAGCCAACGCCGGCGAGAGGCCAGCAGCGACTCGCCCAGCGCGCGCTCTGAGGGCTCGAGCGGGCACACCGAGCAGACCTTCTCGGTCATCCGCAGCACCGCCTGCACGTTCTCCACGCGGTCGCGCGAGGAACGGCTCCCAGGCGTCAGGCGCCAGCGGTAGAGCGGCTCGTGCACGAACGCCATCGGAGCCCCACCGAGCACCAGGCGCAGGAAGCACTCCCAGTCCTGCATCACCGGAAAGCTCTCGTCGTAGCCGCCACTGGTCTGGAGCACGGCGCGGCGGACTGCCGGCCACATGAACGTGCAGGTGGTGAGCAGCACGGCGCGCTGGTCAGCGGCGGCGAACGGGTGGACCTGCTCGAGCGTCGCGACCGGCTCGCCTGCGAGCTCGATCACGGCATCGGTGGCCACCACGTCGATGTCCGGCCGGGCGCCCAGCACATCGGTGATCGCCTCCAGGCGCCGCGGGGTGAACGCGTCGTCCTGGTCGAGCTGAACGACATAATCGCCGCGGCTGGTCGCGGTAAGGGCGTTCATCGCCGCCGAGATCCCCCCGTTTCTCTGGCGGATCACCCGTACCGCCTCGCGCAGCGACCCGAGGCCGGCGTCGAGGTCATCCGGTGAGCCGTCGTCGCAGACGACGATCTCGAGCGGCTTCACGGTCTGCTCGAGCACCGAGCGCACGGCGTCGGCGATCGTCGCTTCGCCGCGGTAGTACGGGATCACGACCGACAGCGTCGGACGCCCCGCCGTCCCCTCGGCCGCGGTCGCGGAAGGCGCCGGCGCGGTCACGCGCCAGGACCCGATCGTCTGCACGGAGCTGCTCATCTGCCGATCGGCGGCCTCATCTGCTGCCCGTTACCCTGACACGATGGCTAACGGTTATCGAGTCGCCGTGGTCGGCGCAACGGGCCAGGTGGGCACGCTGATGCTGCAGCTGCTGCGCGAGCGCGGCTTCCCGGCGAGCGAGATCGTGCCGTTCGCCTCCGAGCGCTCCGTCGGGCGCGAGCTCGACGGGGGGCTGATCGTGCGCGGCCTCGACGAGGACTCGATCCAGGGCTTCGACGTCGCGCTGTTCTCCGCCGGAGGGTCGACGTCGGGCGAGTGGGCGCCGCGCTTCGCCGCCACCGGCGCGGTCGTGATCGACAACTCCTCGCGCTGGCGGATGCAGGACGACGTGCCGCTGGTCGTCAGCGAGGTCAACCCGGAGGCGCTCGCCACCCACAAAGGCATCATCGCCAACCCGAACTGCTCGACGATGCAGATGGTCGTCGCGCTCAAGCCGCTCCAGGACGCGGCCGGCATCGAGCGGCTCGTCGTCTCGACCTACCAGGCCGTCTCCGGAACAGGTCGAGGGGCCGTCGAGGAGCTGCTCGACCAGTCCCACGCGCTGCTGCACGAGCAGGGAATCCAGGAGCCGCAGCAGTACGCCCACCAGATCGCCTTCAACGTGCTCCCCCACGCCGGCAGCTTCGCGGCGGGTGACGATCACACCGACGAGGAGCGCAAGCTGATCAACGAGACGCGCAAGATCCTCGGCGACCCGTCGATCAGGGTGAGCGCGACATGCGTGCGGGTACCCGTCGTCACGGGGCATTCGGAGGCGGTCAACGTGCAGACGCGCGACGAGCTCTCTCCCGAGCGAGCACGCGAGCTGCTCGCCGGCGCTCCCGGCGTGATCGTGCTCGACGACCCCGCCGCGGCGAGCTATCCGCTCGCGATCGACGCGGCAGGACGCGACGGGGTGTTCGTCGGCCGGATCCGCCGCGATCCGGGCCACGAGCGCGCGATCGACATGTGGGTCGTCGCCGACAACCTCCGCAAGGGCGCCGCGACCAACGCCGTCCAGCTGGCCGAGCTGTTGCACGAGCGAGAGCTGCTCGGCGGCGCCCGCGCCACCCAGCCTGCATAGCCGATTCGCGGCAGGACTAGGCCGAGATCGCTCGAAAGGGAGAGCGATGATCTCCTCGGAGGTGCAGCGCACGCTGGTCAAGTCTCCCCCGGAGCTGTGGACCGAGCTGAGCGATCCCGACGCCCTCGGCCGCCACCTGGGGGAGCTGGGTGAGATCAAGATCACCCGCACCGAGCCAGAACGCCTCGTCGAGTGGGAGGCAGATGGCACGACCGGCACGGTCGCCATCAAGGCCTCCGGGTGGGGCACGAAAGTCACTTTGACCGTCCTTCGCGAGCTGCCCGCGCCCGACCCGGCCGGAGCGCCAGGCGAGGAGATCGCGGCGAGTGACGCTGAGCCGCAGGCCGAGCAGCAGCAGACCTCCCCCGTCGAGCCGCAGGCCGATCAGCAGCAGACCTCAGGCGCCGAGATGGCCGTGGTGGAACCGACCGGCTCTGAGGAGCCACAGGCCGGGGATGAGCAAACCGACTCCCTGGAGCTGAAGCCCGCCCCGGCGACCGAGGCAGCGCGGCGGGCCGCCGGCTGGCCGGCCGCCGACAGCGAGGCGGGGCCGGCGATCGAGAGCGACCTGCGCGCCGCCGAAGCAGCCGAGCCCGAGCAGCCTGCGTTGCCCCCGGAGTACATCGCGGAGCCCAGCAGGCAAGACCCGCCCGAGGACACCGTCGAGCAACCGCTCGCCGCGCCCGAGCAGGCGCCCGAACCGCGCCGGAGCTTCTTCGCGCGACTGTTCGGGGGCAAACGGCGCAAGGCGGCCACAGCCCCCGCGCCGGGTTTCCCCGAGGCGACGACCGAGCGCCCGGCCCCGATAGAGGACGCGACCTCCGATGAGCCCGCGACAGTCACGGCCGCCGGACCTGCCGGCGCTCCGGACCTCGATCCGGTGGAACTTCCCGTCACGCTCACGGCCGAGCCGGAGCGGCTCATCGATCCGGGCGCGATCACCGGCGACGACGCGAGCGTCGAGGAGTCGGCGGCCCACGAGCAGCCGATCGCCGAGCAGGCGCCTGCACCGGTCGCCGAGGACGGGCCAATCGCCGAGCACGCACCCGTCGCCGAGGACGGGCCAATCGCCGAGCATGCGCCGGTCGCCGAGGCGGAGCCCGCCACTGCCTGCGCCGAGGCGGAGGAGACGCGCAGGGACCTGGCGGCGGAGCTGAAGGCGGCCGAGGAGATTGCGGCGGAGGAGGTCACGGCCGTTCTGACTGCCGTGCTCGACCGCCTCGGCGCAGCGCACCACCGGCCGTTCTCGCGCGCCTAGCGCGCCGTGCTTGACGGACTGCGCAGCGCCCTTCGACGGAACCCGCTGACGCTCGCGCTCGTCGAGTCGCGTCCGGCGCGGGCCGTGGCGCGCACGACGCGCTCGGCGATGGCCGTCGAGCAGCCCGGCCGGTTTCTCGCGCGCCAGCTCGCAGGCCGCCCTCGTCTGTCGGCGTACCGCCTGCGAGCGTCCGGGTTGACGGTTCACGTCCGTCACGGAAGCCGCGACCTGGCGATCTTCAGGGAGATCTTCGCCGCGAATCCCTGGCCGAACGTGTACGACCCGCCCCCGGAGGTCGAGGCGATCGTCGCTGCCCGCGACGCGCCGCGGCTGGTGGACCTCGGCGGGAACATCGGCCTGTTCGGCGCCTACGCTCTCGGACGCTGGCCGGGCGCCACGGTCGAGAGCTTCGAGCCGGACCCGCGGAACCTGCCGCTGATGGAGAAGACGATCGCTGCCAACGGGCTCGGCTCGCGCTGGACGGCGCATCCCGTCGCCGTCTCCAACCGGGCCGGGGAGCTGCCGTTCGTCTCGGGTCTGCACGCGGAGTCCCAGCTCAGCGGCATCGGCGACCCGGGCGCCCGGGCGGGGGACGCCGCGCCCCTTGCGCGGGGAGACGAGATCGTGGTGGCGGTCGTCGATCTGTTCGAGGCGGTCGACGGGCACGTCGAGCTGCTGAAGATCGACGTCGAGGGCGCCGAGTGGGCGATCCTCGCGGACCCACGCCTGGCTGGGCTGGACGCCGCCGCGATCGTGCTCGAGTGGCACGCGATGGGCGCTCCGGAGCCGAACCCGCGCGCCGCCGCGCTGCGGATGCTCGCGCAGGCCGGCTTCGAGCGCGTGCACGAGGGCGAGCAGCTGGGACACACCGGCATGGTGTGGGCGTGGCGCCCGGCGCCGGCGACGCGCGGCTAACATCCCCGCCCCATGTCGAGCAGTCCCCACGACCGCCAGAACGACGCCGCGCTGCTCGCCGCTTCACGCAGCGGCCATCGCAAGGCGCCGCGCCAGAAGGCGCCGGAGACCTACGAGGAGAAGCTCGAGCAGCTCCAGGAGCTGCGCGACGCGGCGCTGCACTCGGCCCCTGAGGCCGAGGAGAAGCAGCACGCGCGTGGCAAGTACACGGCGCGCGAGCGCATCGAGAAGCTGCTCGATCCCGGGTCCTTCCAGGAGCTCGACACGTTCGTGCGCCACCGCACGTACGACTTCGACATGCAGAAGAACCGTCCGTGGGGTGACGCCGTCGTCACCGGCCACGGCACGATCGACGGACGCACCGTGTGCGTGTTCAGCCAGGACTTCACCGTCTTCGGCGGCTCGCTCGGCGAGGTGATGGGCGAAAAGATGGTCAAGATCATGGACCTCGCGGCCAAGATCGGCTGCCCCGTGATCGGCATCAACGACTCCGGCGGGGCACGGATCCAGGAGGGAGTCGTCTCCCTCGGGGCCTACGGCGACGTCTTCGTCCGCAACGTGCGCTGCTCGGGCGTGATCCCGCAGATCTCGCTGATCATGGGCCCCTGTGCGGGAGGCGCCGTCTACTCGCCGGCGATCACGGACTTCATCTTCATGGTCAAGGAGACCTCGCACATGTTCATCACCGGTCCCGACGTGATCAAGACGGTCACCGGCGAGGAGGTCGGCTTCGAGGAGCTCGGCGGTGCGATGTCGCACAACACGAAGTCGGGCGTCGCGCACTTCGCCTCCGAGGACGAGGACGCGTGCCTGGAGGACTGCCGCTACCTGATCGGCTTCCTGCCGCAGAACAACATGCAGACCGTTCCGCGGATCGCCCCCGATGACGACCCGCATCGGATGGACCCGGAGCTCGATCACGTCGTCCCGGACAACCCGAACAAGCCCTACGACATGCGCAACGTCGTCAAGCTGATCGTCGACGATGGCGAGTTCTTCGAGGTGCACGAGCACTACGCCAAGAACATCATCTGCGGGTTCTCGCGCCTGGACGGCCTGGCGATCGGCATCGTCGGCAATCAGCCTGCCCAGCTCGCCGGCGTGCTCGACATCGACGCCTCGGCGAAGGCCGCGCGCTTCGTGCGCACGTGCGACGCCTTCAACATCCCGCTCGTGACGTTCGTCGACGTCCCGGGGTTCCTCCCCGGCACGAGCCAGGAGTGGGGCGGGATCATCCGCCATGGGGCCAAGCTCCTCTACGCGTTCACCGAGGCGACGGTGCCGAAGCTCACAGTCATCACCCGGAAGGCCTACGGAGGCGCCTACGACGTGATGGCGTCAAAGCACATGCTCGCCGACTTCAACTTCGCCTGGCCGACGTCGGAGGTCGCGGTGATGGGGCCCGAGGGCGCCGTCAACATCATCTACCGGCGCGACATAGCCGGCAGCCCCACCCCTGAGGAGCGGCGCAGGAAGCTGATGGAGGACTACAAGGCGCGCTTCGCCAACCCCTACACGGCGGCCGAGCGCGGCTACATCGACGACGTGATCGTGCCCCACGAGACACGCCCGAAGCTCATCACCGCGTTGCACACGCTGCAGACCAAGCGCGAACCGGGCCCGCAGCGCAAGCACGGCAACATTCCGCTGTAGCGCGCCCGGGTCGACGGGCCCGGCAGGCGAGGCGCCCGATTGCCGTCACAATGCGTTCATGCCCAACCGCCGCCCCCAGCTCGAGCTGATCGCTCCATCGGCCTCACCCGAGGAGGCGGCGGCCGTCGTCGCTGCGCTGGAGCGCTTCATGCGGGCCACCTCGCCTGCCATCACACCGGCTCCGCAAGGGCCCGACCCGTGGACCCGCGCGGCGTTGATCGAGGCCGTCACGAGAGCCGAGCAGGGCGACGATCGCGACCCCTGGATAAATACCTAAAAGCCGCTAGGCTTTAGCTCAATATCGTCTCGGGCGCCGTTCTCAGCGCCAATCACTCCGGGCCGCCGGCCCGGACGAGGAGGTTTTCGCCAGATGCAGCCAGTGTCCGTGCCGACCGAACGTGGAAGCCTCGAGGATCCCGAGATCCTCAAGGACGTCCCCGGCCACGTGATCCCGATCCTCGAGCGCGAGTTCGACGACTTCAGGACCGAGGCGACCAAATTCCTCGCCGGCGAGACCCAGGAAGACGAGTTCATCAAGTTCCGCCTCAAGCAGGGCGTCTACGGCCAGCGCCAGGCCGATGTGCAGATGATCCGCGTGAAGCTGCCCTTCGGCGGCGTCACGCCCGCGCAGATGGACGCTTTCGCCGACGTCGTCGAGAAGTACGTGCCGCTCAACAAGGGCCACATCACGACCCGGCAGAACATCCAGATGCACCACGTGCCGCTGCTCGAGGCCGAGAAGCTGATCCGAGAGCTGGGAGACGCCGGCCTCTCGAGCCGAGAGGGATGCGGCAACACGATGCGCAACGTCACCGGGGACCCATGGGCGGGAGTTGCCAAGGACGAGCTGTTCGACCTTACCCCGTACGTGGGCGCCTACGTCCGCTATTTCGTGCGCCACCCCACCACCCAAGGCATGCCGCGAAAGGTCAAGACGTCCTTCGACGGCAGTCCTCGCGACCGGGCGATCAGCGGCATCCACGATGTCGCCTTTCGCGCCCGTGTCCGGGAGATCGAGGGACGGGGCGAGGTCCGGGGTGTCGAGATGATGGTCGGCGGCGGAACCTCGATCATGCCTCGCGTCGCGCCGGTCCTGTACGAGTTCCTCGAGGTCGACAACGGTGAATACCTGAAGGTCACCGAGGCCGTGATGCGGATCTTCGACCGCCAGGAGTGGCTGCGGGTCAACCGCGCCCGCGCGCGGATCAAGGTGTTCGTCGACAAGTACGGCATCGAGGAGCTGCGCAATCAGGTCGAGGAGGAGCTGAAGGGCGACTGGGTCGCCGAACGCGACTTCTCGGTCGAGAACCGGCTGTTCGCCGACGACGAGCAGGCGTCCGCCCCCGCCGCCCCCGCCAAGTCCGGCAGCCCCAACGGCGACCTGAGGGAGTTCGAGCGCTTCAACGCGGCAAATGTCGGCGAGCAGAAGCAGGACGGCTTCGTGACGGTCGAGGTGAAGGTCACGAGGGGCGATCTCACTCCCGAGCAGTTCCGCGGCCTGGCGGCGATCATGCGTGCCTATTCCGGTGGCTACGCCCGCACCACCGTCCAGCAGAACCTGGTGCTGCGCTGGGTGCGCGAGCAGTCCGTGTACGACCTGTGGCGGGCGCTGTCCGAGCTCGGCTTGGGCGACGCCGGTTCGCGTGAGATCACCGACGTCGTCTCGTGCCCCGGCACCGACTCGTGCAAGCTCGGCATCACCAGCTCGATGGGCCTCAACCAGGCCATCCAAGAGCGCATCGAGGCGATGGCCCTGGAGGACGAGCTGACGAGGCAGATGAACATCAAGATCAGCGGCTGCCCGAACGGCTGTGGCCAGCACCACGTCGGTTCGATCGGCTTCACCGGTGCTTCGATCAAAGTTGGGGACCACACGATCCCTGCCTACATACCCCACGTCGGCGGCGTGTTCGAAGGCGGCCAGGTCAAGTTCGGCACACGGCTGAAGCTGCGCCTGCCTTCCAAGCGCGTCCCCGACGCAATCGAGCGCTGGGTCGGTCACTACGAGGCCAACCGCCAGGAGGGGGAGCCGTGGAACGAGTTCGTCGAGCGGGTCGGGACGGCCGAGCTCGAGGGGCTGGTCAAGGAGCTCTCGCTGCCGGTCGACTTCGGGCTGGAGACGATGAACGAGTTCATCGACTGGAACCGGGACGTGCCGTTTGAAGTGATTCGTGGCGAGGGCGAGTGCGCCGTCTAGAGCAGGCTCGATGACGGAGCCGGGACACGAGGAAACGAGGCCAGATCAAATGCAACCGCTGGAGACAACTCAACCGCAGGGCACGACGGCCGTCGACCCGGCGCTGAGCCTCACGCACACGCTGCGCGAGGCCGCGCGCCACGGCGAGCAGGCCGTGCTGCTGTGCTCCTTCCAGAAGGAGGAGTCGGTGCTGATCGACGAGCTGCTGCGCCTCGACCAGGGCACCGGTTCGGCGGTCAGGATCGTCACGATCGACACGGGTGTGCTGTTCGAGGAGACGCTGCAGACCTGGCGGGCATTCGAGGAGCGCTACGGCGTCGCGATCGAGGTATTCGACGCGAGCAGCCCCGACGTCCCGTGGAGCGGGCCCGAGCACTGCTGCTCGGCGGCCAAGGTCGCGGCGCTCGAGCACGCGCTCGGCGGCGCCCAGGCCTGGATCACGGGGATCCGTCGTGAGCAGGGTCCGACCCGCGCCGGCACCGAGCTGATCGAGCGCGACGAGCAGCGCGGGCTGTGGAAGTACAACCCACTGGCGCACTGGACCGACAAGGACCTGTGGCGGCGCATCCACGAGCACGACCTCCCGTACAACCCCCTGCACGATCAGGGCTACGAGTCGATCGGGTGCGCGCCGTGCACGCAGCCCGGCAGCGGCCGCGACGGCCGTTGGGCGGGCACGGAAAAGACAGAGTGCGGCCTGCACGTCGAGGTCATCGAGCCCTGATGTCGGTCGCGGCCCGTCCCCAGCTCAGCCACCTCAGGGCTCTCGAGTCCGAGGCGATCCACGTGATGCGCGAGGTCGCCGCGGAATTCGAGCGGCCGGTGCTGCTCTTCAGCGGCGGCAAGGACTCGATCGTGCTGCTGCGGCTCGCCGAGAAGGCGTTTCGCCCGGCGCCGTTCCCGTTCCCGCTGATGCACGTCGACACCGGGCACAACTTCCCGGAGGTGATCGAGTACCGCGACCGGCGCGTAGCCGAGCTCGGCGAGCGCCTGATCGTCGCCAGCGTGCAGGACTCGATCGACGCCGGCCGCGTGGTCGAGGAGACCGGGCCACGCGCGTCGCGCAACCGCCTGCAGACGGTGACGCTGCTCGACGCGATCGCCGAGCATGGCTTCGACGCCGCCTTCGGTGGCGCCCGCCGCGACGAGGAGCGAGCCCGCGCGAAGGAGCGGATCATGTCGTTCCGCGACGACTTCGGCCAGTGGGACCCGAAGAACCAGCGCCCGGAGTTGTGGAACCTCTACAACGGGCGCATCAACAAGGGCGAGCATGTGCGCGTCTTCCCGCTGTCGAACTGGACCGAGCTCGACGTCTGGGAGTACATCGACGCCGAGCAGCTCGAGGTGCCGTCGATCTACTTCGCCCACGAGCGGGAGGTGTTCCGCCGCGACGGCATGCTCTACGCGATCAGCCCCTTCACGGAGCTGATCGACGGCGAGGAGGTCTTCAGCGACACCGTTCGCTACCGGACGGTCGGCGACATGAGCTGCACGGGCGGCGTCCTCTCCAAAGCCGAGACGCTCGAGGAGGTCGTGCTCGAGATCGCCGCCACGACGATCACAGAGCGTGGCGAGACGCGTGCCGATGACCGCGTCTCGGAGGCTGCGATGGAGGACCGCAAGAAGGCCGGCTACTTCTAGTGACGCTCGACCTGCTGCGCTTCACCACGGCCGGGTCCGTGGATGACGGCAAGAGCACCCTGATCGGCCGTCTGCTCTACGACAGCAAGCAGGTCTTCGACGACCAGCTCGCCCACGTCGCCGAGGCCAGCGAGCGACGCGGTGGCGAGGGCACGCTCGACCTGGCGCTGCTGACCGACGGCCTGCGCGCCGAGCGCGAGCAGGGCATCACGATCGACGTCGCCTACCGCTACTTCGCGACGCCCAGGCGGCGCTTCATCATCGCCGACTGCCCAGGCCATCAGCAGTACACGCGCAACATGGTCACGGGCGCCTCGACGGCCGACGTCTCGGTGGTGCTCCTGGATGCCCGCCGCGGCGTGCTCGAGCAGTCCAAGCGCCACGCCTTCATCAGCGCCCTGCTCGGCATCCCCGAGATGGTCGTCGCCGTCAACAAGATGGACCTCGTCGACTACTCCGAGGATCGCTACGCGGAGCTGCGCGCGGAGTTCGAGGGCTACGCCGAGAAGCTCGACGGCGTCAAAACGATCACGTACATCCCGCTGTCGGCGCTCAATGGCGACAACGTCGTGACCCGCTCGGCGCAGATGCCTTGGTACGACGGACCGGTGCTCCTCGACCATCTCGAGAACGTCGAGGTCGCCTACGACCATCCCGGCGAGAAGCCTGCGCGGTTTCCGGTGCAATGGGTGGTTCGCCCTTCAAACGGCGACGGTGACTATCGCGGCTACGCCGGCCAGCTGGCGAGCGGCGCGCTGCGCCGCGGCGAGGAGATCGCGGTGGTGCCGAGCGGCGGACGCTCGCGGATCGCGGCGATCGACACCTTCGACGGCCAGCTCGAGGAGGCCAGTGCGCCGATGTCGTTCACGCTGCGCCTCGAGGACGAGCTCGACATCTCCAGAGGTGAGCTGATCTGCCACCCCGACGAGGCGCCGTCGGTCGGCAGGGAGCTGCGCGCCGACATCTGCTGGATGGCCACCGACCTGCTCCGGCCGGGCGGGAAGTACCTGCTCAAGCACACCTCGCGAACCGTCACGGCCGTAATCGACGGTCTCGAGGACCTGCTCGACACGCACTCGCTCGAGCGCATCGAGGCCCCCACGGAGATGGGCCTCAACGACATCGGCCGGGCACGGCTGCGGACCAGCGCGCCATTGGCATTCGACCCCTACTCGAGCAACCGCCGCACCGGCAGCTTCATCCTGATCGACGAGTCGACCAACGCCACCGTCGCCGCCGGGATGATCGCGCAGGACGCCTCAACGGCCCGCGCCGATTAAGCTACCGCGCCGATGTTCGAGAAGGTACTGATCGCCAACCGCGGCGAGATCGCGGTCCGTATCGCCCGCGCCCTGCAGGAGATGGGCATCGCGAGCGTCGCCG
>JAOPZS010000002.1 GCA_025963965.1 Solirubrobacterales bacterium | reverse complement strand
CTGCTCTGCGAGCTGATCAAGGAAGTCCACGCCGAGAACGGCGGCTGCTACGTCGTGATCACGCACGACATCATGAGCGCGCGTCGCGTCGCCGAGCACATCTCGGTGCTGTGGAAGGGGCGGATCGTCGAAACCGGACCGGCCCAGGATCTGTTCGCTTCGGAAAACCCGTTCGTGCAGCAGTTCCTCTCTGGCCGATCGGCCGGCCCCCTCGGCATGGAGTAGAGCCGGGCGCGTCGCCGTCCCGGCTCAGCACCAGCGACGCCTCCGGGCATGACGAGCGCACGGCTGCTCAGCAAACTCGCAGGCACGGCCGCCCGGCGGGCCGGGCTCGTGCTCGCCCTCGCCGCCGTGCTGGGCGTCGGCGCCGCCGTGCTCGCGCTGCGGCTGCAGCCGAGCGCGGCGACGAGCGGATTCGTCTCCTCGGGCAGCTCGACCTATCGCGCCACGCAGGGCTTCTACCGGCACTTCGGCGAAGAGCCGGTCGCCGTGCTCGTGCGCGGCGACCTCCAGCAGCTCGTGCTCGGCCCGGACCTCGAGCGGCTGATCGGGCTCGAGGGATGCCTGTCGGGGACGGTGCCGGTCAAGGCGCTTCCGGCGGAGGGAGGGCTCAGCGGGCCCTGCGCCCGGCTCGGGCGCCTGCACAGCATCAAGGTCGTGTTCGGGCCGGGCACGTTCCTGAACGAGGCGGTCGCGCGGATCGACCAGCAGCTGAGCGGGCTGAACGCCCGCGCGAGCGCGCGTGGCTCCGAAGCCGAACGATCGGTGCGCAGCACCGCCCTGGCGCGCGGGCGCAGCGCCGCCGAAGCCCGCTCGCTGGGCACCGAAGCGCGCAAGGTCGCCGAAGCGGGATATCGCTCGGGCCTCGTCTCGCTGGCGCTCTCCTACGGCCTGACCTCGGCGCCGAGCCTGCAGAACAAGCAGTTCATCTCGGACGTCGTGTTCGACACCTCCAAGCCCGCCGGCACGCCCAAGCAGCGGTTCGCCTACCTGTTCCCGAGCCGCGACACGGCGCTCGTCTCCGTGCGGATGCGCCCCGGGCTCTCCCAGCAGCAGCGCAATCGCACGATCGCCGTGATCCGCGAAGCGGTGCAGATGCCCCAATGGCACCTGAGCGTCCCCGGCGCGGGCTACCTGGTCACGGGCGAGCCGGTGATCGTCACGGACCTCACGAAATCGATCACGAGCTCGATCGAGCTGCTGCTCGTCGCGGTGCTGATCGTGATGGCCGCCACGCTCGGCCTGATCTTCCTGGGGCGGCCGCGGCTGCTGCCGTTGGCGCTCGCGCTGCTCGCCGCGGCGCTCACGTTCGGCGCGCTGTCGGCGGTCGGCGCCTCGCTGACCGTCGCCTCGATCGCCGTGCTTCCGGTGCTGATCGGCCTGGCCGTCGACTACGCCATCCAGTTCCAATCGCGGGCCGGCGAGGCGCTCGCCGAGGACGCCCCCGCCGATCGAGCCGGGCGGGTGCGCGCGATCGGGCGCGCCGCCGCCACCGGCGCCCCTACGATCGCCACGGCAGCAGCGGCGAGCGCGGCCGCGATGCTCGTGCTGCTGCTCTCACCCGTGCCGATGGTGCGCGGCTTCGCGCTGCTGCTCGTCGCCGGCGTCGCGATCGCGCTGCTGTGCGCGCTCACGGCGGGTGCCGCGGCGCTTTCACTGCGACCATGGCGCGCATCGACCGGGGCGCCCGGCGGCCCGGCGAGGTCGCTGACCGGGCCGCTCGCCTCGTCGTGGCGAGGGGCAGGCGAGCTGCTGCGCCAGAACCGTCTCACGCGAGCGGTGATGCGCTTCGCGCTGGGCCCCGCGATGCGACGCCCCGAGCGCGTGCTCGCCGCCGGGCTGGCGCTGGCGGCGCTCGGCTGGGGGCTCGATACGCAGACGAAGGTCGAGACGGACATCACGAAGCTCGTCCCGCAGAGCCTCGGCTCGTTGCGCGCCCTCAACGTGCTCGAGCGCAAGACCGGGGTCGGCGGCGAAGTAGCCGTGCTCGTCTCCGGGCGCGATCTCACCTCGCCGGCGACGATCGAATGGATGATCGGCTACCAGCGGGGGGTCCTCGCTCGCTTCGGCTACAGCGACACGAGCGGTTGCGGGCGCGCACGGCTGTGCCCGGCGTTCTCGCTGCCGGACCTGTTCCAGACCCAGGTGACTCCCGGCAAGCAGGCTCCGAAGCTGACGGCCGGCGCGATCCAGGCGCTGCTCGCGACGATCCCGCCGTACTTCTCACAGGACGTGATCACGGCTGACCGGCGCGTGGCGACGCTGGCGTTCGGCATCCGCCTGATGAGCCTCGACGCGCAGCAGCGCCTGATCGAACAGATGCGGGCGAGCCTGCACCCGCCCGCGGGGGTCAGCGCGCAGCTCGTCGGACTGCCCGTGCTCGCCGCGCAGTCCGGCTCGCAGGTCGCCGATCCGTGGCGGCGGCTGGAGACGCTCCTGGCGGGCCTCGCCGCTGTCGCGCTGGTGCTGCTCGCCGCCTTCCGCGGCGATCGCCGTCGGGCACTCGTGCCGCTCGCGCCGATCGTGCTCGCGACCGGCTGGTCGGCACTCGTGCTCTTCGCCGTGCGCGTGCCGCTGAACCCGATGTCCGTGACGCTCGGCGCGCTCGTGATCGCGATCTCGACCGAGTTCAGCGTGCTGCTCTCCGAGCGCTACCGCCAGGAGCGCCTGGCGGGTCACGAGACGGTCGAGGCACTGCGCCGAAGCTACGCACGGACCGGCGCAGCCATCGCCGCCTCCGGCGTGACGGCGATCTTCGGCTTCGGCGTGCTCGTCCTGTCGGACATCCGGATGCTGCGCGACTTCGGGCTCGTGACGCTGATCGACCTGACCGTCTCCCTGCTGGGGGTGCTCGTCGCGCTGCCTGCCGCGCTGGTCCTCGCCGAGCGCAGCGGCGAGCGCACGCGCCGCCGGCTGCCTCTGCGCCCGCGTCTGTCGCGGCTGGTCGGGCGGCGCACCGGCTCGGGCCATGGGCCCGCCTGAGCGCTCCGGCGAGGAGGCGCCGCCGTCCGCTCCCGGCGGCCGCGAGGAGCGGCCCGAGCCGGCCCGTCCCGTCGTCGTGCCCCCCCGCTACGGGCGCTACGTGGCGCTGCTGGCGCTCGTGATCCTGGTCCTGATCACGGTCAACACGATCTCGACCAAACCGACCGGCGACACCGGCGTGGCGCCGGGCGTGAAGGTGCCCCCGTTCGCCGTGCCGCTGGCCACGGGAAACCTCCAGGGCGAAGCCGACGTCGCGACGCACGCGAACCAGGGCGCCGCCGGCAAGGTCCCCGCCTGCCAGGAGCGCGGCCCGGAGATCCTCAACATCTGCCAGCTCTACGAACAGGGCCCGGTGGTCCTCGCGCTGTTCGTGGACAGCGGCTCCTGCCCGAACGTGCTCGGCGACATGCAGGCGCTCGTCGCCACCTACCCGCGAGTGAGCTTCGCCGCCGTGGCGATCAAGGGGGGGACCGCCGGAGTGCGCAAGGCGATCCGCTCCCGCGGCGTGACGTTCCCGGTCGGCCTGGACCGCGACGGGGCGCTGGCGGCGCTCTACAAGCTCGCGACGTGCCCGCAGGTCAGCTTCATCGAGCGCGGCGGGACCGTGCAGAGCCGAGCGCTGCTGCGGCGCACACCGGTGAGCACGCTCCGCGCGCGGGTCGCGGCGCTGGCGGCGAGTGACGTCCCCGCGGCGCACGGCAAGCCGTGAGCGGAGCCGAACGACTCGAGCCGCTCGTCGGCTGGCAGGCGCCGCAGGTCGCCGAGGAGCTGCCGGGGCTGCAGCTGCTCTACGACACGGTCGAGGTCGGGCGCGCCGGGCCGCTGACAGGCGACTCGCCGCCGGACGTCCAGGCGCGGCTGCGCGAACTGTCCAACCGCGTGCGCGGAGCCCGGGCGATCGGCATCCGCCGAGAGCCGGTGGCGGCCGCCTACCGCGTCTTCTTCCGACAGGTCGGGATGGACCCCGATGTCGAGCGCACGCCGATCGAGGCCGCCGTGCTCGAGCGGATGCTGCGAGGCGGCTTCCTCAGCGGCGGCCTGCTGGACGACATCATGCTGATCGCGCTGCTGGACACCAGCGTGCCGATCTGGGCGCTCGACGCCGACGCCGTCCGTGGAGCGCTCGGGGTCCGCCAGAGTCGCGAGGGCGAGCCGCTCGGACGCGGCGGCGACGCGCCGCTGCTGCCCGAGGGACGCCTGGTCGTCGCAGACGACGACGCGGCGCTGGCGGTCCTTTTCGGCGATCGCGCGCCGGGCCACGTGCCGCGGGCGCGCACCCCCCGCGTGACGCTCTACGCCGTGCAGGTGCCCGGCGTGCCGGCGCTGTTCGCCGAAGAGGCTCTGTGGGGGTGCGCGGCCGCCCTGCGATCGCCCTGAAGGCGGTGATCAGGCGCGCGCGCGCTGGTAAGATCGTGCCCGGAGGCCCGCCGGAGGAGAGTGGATGATCCAGCGCCGCCAGCAAGTAGCCGATCGGGAGCGGCCCGCCGCAGAGGCAGGCCCGGGGTGGCGCGGCCCGAACGCCCTGTTCGCGCCGCCGCAGACGCCGCCGGCCGAGGACGCCGAGCGTGCCGCCCGCGCGACGCTGCGCGCGCAGATCGCAAAGCTCGAGAACGAGCTCTCCCAGATCCTCGCCGACCGCTTCCCGTTCATCGCCGCGCCGCCTGCGTTCGGACCGGCGCCCGCCGCGCCGCCGGCCGGGCCGCGCCTGCCGGGTCTCGGCGAGCTCGAGCGCTCGCGCGATCGCCTCGCGACGCGGCTGCAGGAGCTGCGCTCACGCGCCGAGCGGCGCAGCGAGAACGAACGCCGCGCCGCTGAGCTGCTCAAGAAGATGGAGCTCGAACCTGGGCGCTACAAGTACTACAGGGTGCCCGTGCGGGACCTCGGTCAGTCGGGCTGCGGCGTCTGGGAGGTGCGCCCCCGCCTCGGCCTGATCGGCATGCTCGCCGGGTGGTGGGAGCTCACACTCTCGTCAGGCTGTCCGTAACGTAGAGGGGCCCCTGGCCGCTCCACGCGCGGCCCCGCCCAGAGGCGCTCAGCATCGCCGCCAGCGTGCGCCGCTGGCGATCGGTCATCGAGCCGATCGTCTTCTTCACGGACATCGGCACCTGCGCGAGGAACTTGCGGCAGCGCGTCTGCCCCCAGCGGCGCTGGCTCATCAGCAGGTCGCCGACAGCCATGCTCTCAGCCTGCCAGGGGCAATCCATGATCACCTCGGCGACCGCGACGTCGTCGAGTGCCACTCGGCGCTTGAGCTCGGCGCGGGCGAGCCGAACCTGGTTGGCGCGTTCAAGCGCGCGCATGTACTGAGGACCGGCAGGGGCAATCGTCGCTGTCGCGTTCATTCTGGGCATCTCCCCGTTGCCGCAGCGAGGCTCGCGCGACGGCAACATGCTTTCTCGATTTGGACGTGTGGGCGCGCCCTCTATGACCGCACAGGAGTGACCAGCCACCGGGCGCGGCGGTCCCGGCTGATCCCCCTTCAATGTCTTATGTCAATTCAGGGTGTGACCCCGAACGGTCATGCAGAGCGCATCTGGAAGCTACGTCAGGACGGGGTACCCGGTCAACATGCACGCGCCGGATCGTGCGCTAGAAGCGGGCTTTTTTTCCGCGGCTGAACTTGTGAAGAAATGGACAAGTCGGAGCGGCCTCCGAGCGGGCCGCTCAGCGTGTGCCCGGGCCCGGCAGCGGGCCGTGCTCGGCCTCGAAGTCGCGCTTGACGGCGGCGAAGGTGCCGAGCGCCCGATCGATCGTCGAGCTGTCGTGGGTCGCCATCACGCTCGTCCGCAACATCGCTCCGCCCGGCGGCACGGCGGGGTGAAGGGCCGTGTTGACGAACACGCCGGCGTCGTAGAGGGCCTTCCAGAGCACGGCTGCCTTCCAGTCGTCGCCGACCAGCACCGGCACGATCGGCGTGACGATCGTGCGCACGCCGGCGGTGTCGGTGCGCACGCCGGGCGCGTGCTCCTGCACCCCGGGGTCGGCCGGCAGCGTCTGCGGTCCGACCACGGCGAAGCCGAGGTCCTCGAGGCCGTCGCGCAGTCGCTCCGCGCAGGCCAGGACGGCCTCGAGCAGTGGCGGCCCGTCGGGGGAGCGCACGACACGCAGCGCCGACAGCGCCGCGCCGACGGCGGCCGGCACGGCCGAGGCGGTGAACAGGAAGGCACGGGAAGCGATGCGCAGGTAGTCGATCACGTCCTCGGAGCCGGCGGCGAAGCCTCCGCAGGACGCCAGCGACTTGGAGAACGTGCCGATCCGCAGGTCGACCCTGTCGGAGACCCCGAGCAGTTCCGAGGCGCCGGCCCCGCCGGCACCGAGCACGCCGGCGCCGTGCGCCTCGTCGACCATCAGCCGCGCCCCGAACCGGTCGCACAGCTCGCTGATCTCCCCCAGCGGCGCGAGATCACCCTCCATCGAGAAGACGCCGTCGACGACCACCAGCACGCCGCCGCCGTCGCCCTGGGCCCGCTCGAGCATCTTCTCGAGCTTGTCCAGGCGGTTGTGCCGGAACGGCCGCAGCTTCGCACGCGAGAGCAGGCAGCCGTCGAGGATCGAGGCGTGGTCGGCGGAGTCGACGATCACCGTGTCGCCCGGACCGAGCAGGGTTCCGAGCGTGCCGAGGTTCGCCTGGTGGCCGGTGCTGAAGACGATCGCCGCCTCGGTGCCCATCCATTCGGCTATCTCCTGCTCGAGCTCGAGGTGCAGCGGAATCGTGCCGTTCAACAGCCGCGATCCCGTCAGGCCGGTGCCGTAGCTGTGCAGCGCCTGCTCTGCGCCGGCGATCACCCGCTCGTCGCTGGTCAGCCCGAGGTAGTTGTTGGAGCCCAGCATGATCCGCTCGGCGCCCTCCATCTCGACGACCGGCAGAGCCGGCGAGCTCAGCACGTGGAAGTACGGCAGGACGTCCGCTTCGCGCGCCGCGCGCAGGAGATCCTCGCGCTCGTGGCCGGAGACCTTTGCGAAGACGTCGGTGGAGGTGGGCATATAGGGTGGCTCTCCGGTGAGCGTCGAGGTGACAGCTGTCTCGGGCGGGCGAGAGCTAAAAGCCTTCATCGACCTGCCCTTCCGTCTGAATGCTAACCACCCGCTCTGGGTCCCCCCGCTGAAGCTCGAGCGGCGGCTGTTCCTCAGCCGCCGCATGAACGCGTTCTTCACGCACGGCGAAGCGGAGTACTTCCTGGCACGGCGCGACGGCCGCGTGGTCGGCCGCATCAGCGCCCAGGTCAACCACGCCTTCAACGACTACCAGCACAAGAACTGGGGATGGTTCGGCTTTCTTGAGTTCGAGCGTGACCCGGAGGTGCTCGAGGCCCTGCTGCGGGCCGCCGCCGCATGGCTCGAGGCCCGCGGCAAGGAGCGGATGGTCGGACCGGCGAGCTTCGCGATGAACGACGAGAGCGGAGTGCTGATCGAGGGCCACGACCTGAAGCCGATGATCCTGCAGCCCTGGAACCCGCCCTACTACCAGGAGCTGCTCGAGCAGGCCGGGATGAGCAAGGCGATGGACCTGCTGATGTGGAACCTCGAGGTCTCAGACCGAGACAAGGTGCTGCCCGTGATCTTCGAGCTGGCCGAGAAGGTGCAGAGCGAGCACGGCATCCGCGTGCGGCCGATGCGCCGCTGGCAGCTGCGCAAGGACCTCGATGCGTTCGCCGAGGTCTACAACGCCGCCTGGTCGAAGAACTGGGACTTCGTGCCGTTCTCGAAGAAGGACCTCGACGCCTACCACCAGGAGCTGCAGCTCGCGTTCGACAAGCACTGGTTCATGATCGCCGAGAAAGAAGACACGGGCGAGGTCGTCGGCATGGCGATCACCGTGCCGGACCTCAACGAAGTGCTCGCGCAGATGCACGGCCGGCTGCTGCCGCTCGGGTGGTGGCGGTTCCTCACCAAGGGCCGGCGCATGCGACGCGTGCGCGTCGGCTTCCTCGGCGTCAAGCCCGAGCACCAGCACACGGGCGTCGCGGCGAAGCTCTACGTCGATCATTTCAACGCCGCCGCGCAGCGTCCCCAGAGCGGCGGTGAGATGGGCTGGATCCTCGAGACGAACACGGCGATGAACCGCGGCATGGAGGCGATGGGCGGCCGCGTCGTGAAGCGCTATCGGGTCTACGAGCGGCTGCTCGGCGGCGCGGAGCCTCCGAGCGGCGAGCCCGCGGCGGATTCAGGCTCGGCGGAGGGGCCGGCCGGCGGAGTGATCTGAACAGCCCTCTACACTCCCGCGGATGAGCGACGAGCCCGACACCGGCGTTCTGCCGGTCCCCGTCGAGGACGGCGAGCTGGTGAGCGCCGCCCCCGCCGGTACGGCGCTCGAGCCGAGTCGTCGCGGGACGCTGCCTGTCGTGCAGGCCGCCGCCGCGGCCGCCGGGGGCTTCGTCGCCGGCGCCGCGGTCGTCGGGTTGGTCAATCGCCGTCACGCGCGCGCCCTGGCAAAGGGCCGCGGTCGACGCGGGCTTCGCGGGCGCCGAGCACGCAACGCCGGCGCCGCCGAGCGCCTTCAGATCGTCGGCAGCCGCTCGTTGCTGCTCGACGTGCACCTGCTCGGCGGACCGGGCGCCGCCCGCTGAGGCGGGGGCCGTGACCGGCCCGTTCGAGCTGCGCGAGGAAGTGATCCCGGCGGGCCCGTTCAGGCTGCCCCGGCGGGCCGGCATGGACGGCATGCTCAGGCGGCGCAGCGGGGTGCTCGAGCGGCTGCTTCACCATGGCGAGGAGCCGGTGCTCGTGCGCGTCGCCCAGCCTGCAAGGGACAGGGTGCTGCTCGGCGCGCGCGCACGGTCGCGTGAGGCGGCCGAGCACGGAATCTCGCGCATGCGATTCGCGCTCGGGGTCGACTTCGACCAGCGCCCGTTCCTGCGGCGCTTCGCGCACGATGAGCTGATCGGGCGCTCGGTCCGCCGTCGCCCGTGGTTGCGTGTGGGCCGCCGGCCCGAGCCCTTCGAGGCGCTCGTGCTGGCGATCTGCGAGCAGCTGATCGAGTACGAGCGCGCAGCCGCGATAGAGCGGCGCATCGTCGCGGCGCTCGGGCGCCGCTGGGTCGGCTGGGACGGCGGGCACAGCAACCTGGCCGACATGCCCGCGGCGGAGCTGCTGGCCGGCACGGCGCCGGCGCTGCTGCAGTCCTTCGACCTCGCCGGCTGCCGTGCGATCACGCTGACGCGGGCGGCGCGGGAGGTGGCGCGCGGGCGCGTGGACCTGTCGGCCGAGCGTCACGAGGACGGCTGGCGGCGCCTGCGCGCGATCCCGGGCATCGGGCCGTGGACCGTCGAGATGCTGGCGCTGAACGGGCAGGGCCGCCACGACCAGCTTCCCGCCGGCGATCTCGGGCTGCTGAAGTTCGTCGGCCGCGCGCTCTCCGGCGGCGACCCCAGGGCGATCGCCGAGGAACAGCAGGTGCGGGAGTTCTTCGCGCCCTACGGGGAGTGGGCCGGGCTCGCCGCGGTGCACGCGGTCGGCCTCTAGCCGCGGCCGGCGCGCGCCGGGCGAGGCGGTGAAGGTGTTAGGCGCCGGGGTGCTGCTCAGCGCGCTTGGCGCAGGCGCTCGCGGCCGAAGCCCCGACCGGTGAAGTCTTCACGGCGCCTGCAGGACGAGCGGACCCGGATCTCGAGCACGGCGCGCGACGCGCCGCGCCCGCCCGCCGGCACTGTCGCGCAATGCACCCCTACGCGCGGACCCGAGCAGCGGCGGCGGCGGCGCAGCGGCGCCATCAACCTGCCTCCTCCGGGACGCGGTAGCGGCGCGTGCGGGGGTCCTGCTCGAGCAGGCCGACGGCGAGCAGCGTCGTCATGTACCGGTGCGTCGTGCTGGGGCTCATGCCGAGCCGCCCGGCGACGTCGGTGACCGCCAGCGAGCCGCCGTCGCTCGGAAACGTCGCGAGCACCAGCAGGCCGAGCAGCAGCGAGCGAGACAAGCGCGGGCTCTCCGACAGCGACTCGTAACGGGAGGCGAGCGTTCCGCCCTCGGCGAGACCGCGGAGCAGGTTCGACACGCCGCTGCCCTGTCCGGACTCGCGCACCACACGGTCGACCTGCGGCCGCGTTAGCTCGATGGTGATGCTGCTGTTTTTCATTTTCAGGCCCCCCAGAAGTCACTTGATCATTCACGCCTGTTGCGGATGCAGGCAAGTGGAAACTCCACTACTTGACTTTCAAGTACCCGGCCGAGGGCCGCTCGAACGCTCAGCATCGCCATCGCCTGCCGTGCCTGCGGGCCGAGCGCGACGAGCACCAGCGCCGCGGCCGGCGAGGCGCCCGGCCAGCGTCAGGCTCCGTGCCCAGCGCTGCAGCCTGCGGCGGGCCCTCTCAATTATGAAAGTCACTCCTGGAACGTGGTGCGCGCGGGCGACCTCGCCGCCGCCAATCCGGGCAGTGAAATCACCGCCAAAGCAATGATCGCAAGCAGCGCCAAGGTGAGAAACACCCCGGGCAATCCGACCGTGAACGGCGCTGGGAAACCGGTGTTCAATCGCAGCCAGCGTGACGCGAGGGCATGCCCGCACACGCCGAACGCGGCGCCGACGACGCAGCCGACGCCGAGCACGACCGTGCTCTCCAGCAGCAGCGCGCGCCACAGCTGACCGGTCCCGTACCCCTGGATCTTCAGCGATGCCAGGCGCGCCCGCCGCTGCCAGATCGCGGCGCTCAGCGCCGAGGCGACGGCCAGCGCGGCGGCGATCAGCAGCAGCGTTGCGATCTGGCTGAGCGCCTGGAGCCCCTGGCGCGAGTCGGCGATGTACTGGCGCTCGCGCTGGGCGAAGGTCTGCACGCCGAGACCTCGACGGTTGCCGAGCGCGCGCAGCACGTCGCGCCGCGCGGCCGCCGGCGTGACGCCGTGGGCGAGGCGGATCTCGAGCGCCGTCGGGTCTTCGGTGCGCCACCAGCGCCGATATTCGCTGCCGGCGAGGGTCACCGCTCCCGGGGCCCAGCCGAGGTTGGTCGTGATCGCGGCGACGCGCAGCGGCATCGGCCCGCTGGGGCTCGGCAACGTGAAGCGACCGCCCACGACGAGCCGGTGTTCGCTCGCGAAGCCGGCCGAGACGGTGGCCCAGCCTCCGCCACGCAGCAGCCGCTCGGCGCGCGCGGCGTTGCCGTGCAGGAGCTGGCTGACGGGGAACTGCGGCGCGTCTCCGGCAGGCCGGGCGATCACCCAGATGCGGCGCGGGCCGACGTCGAGGAAGCCGCCCTGGTAGCTGCGCACCGAGCTGACCCCCGGAACGCGCGACAGGCTCGCGGCGAGCCCGGTGGCGTGGAACGAGTTCGTTGTCAGGTCGTTGCCGCCGGTGGTGACCCAGATGTCGGCCGTCTGCAGGTATTCGTCGAAGTTCGCGTCGAGCCCGCGCAGCAGGTCATCGCGCGCGCCGCCGATCGCGACGCTGCCATAGACGGCCAGCGCGGCGATCCCGGCAAGCGCGACGGCACGCGTCGTGATCGCCCGCAGCTCGGAGACGACGACGATCAGCGCACTCGAGTGGACGCGCTCGCCGGTCCAGCGCAGCGCCCGCGCGAGCACGGCGAACAGCGCCGGGATCGCGCTCAGGGTGCTCAGCGCCAGCGCCACGCCGCCGGCGATCGTGAAGCCTGGTTCGACCAGCACGGCGATCGTGATCAGCGCGACCGAGGCGGCGCCGAGCAGGCCGAGCTGAACGGTCGTGCGGCGCGCGATCACCTCGCTGCCGCCCTCGCGGTCGAGCAGCGCCGCGTCGGTGGGGCGGCTCGGCCGCAGGTCGAGCGCGGGGGAGAGCGACGCGAGCACGGTCGCCAGCACGCCGCAGCCGAGCGCGATCAGCACCGTCTCGGGGCGCAGGATCTCGCGGCTGCCAACTGGAAACGCGGTCGTCAGGTACGCCGGTACGCGATGTAGGAAGGCGTGCGAGAGCAGGTCTCCGAGCGCGACGCCGGCGGCCGATGCGAGGAGCCCGAGTACGCTCGCCTGGAAGGCGAGCAGCACGAGGATCTGTCGCCAGTCATAGCCCTGCATGCGCAGATCGGCGACGAAGCGCCTTCGCTCCGGCACGGTCAGCAGCATCGCGTTGAGAGCGAGCAGAAAGCCGACCATCACGCTGATCGCGGCGAACAGCTCGGTCGACTGGTTGTTCGGGCGCGCCGCGTGGTCGAGAAGGGCCAGTTCGTGCTCGGCGCTCGCCACGTCGACCCCCGGGCCTACGACCCGCTTCAGCTCGGCCCGAACGCGCGAGTCGGCGCCCGCGCGGGGCTCGACGTAGAGCTGCGTGACGCGGCCGGGAAGGGCGGTGAGACGCTGCGCAACGCCGAGCGACGTGACGGCGAGCGGGCTGGCGGCGAGAGTCCCGTACCGATCTTCGCCGAGCACGCCGCCGACGCGCACGACGTGGGCTGCTCCGAATGCGAGCACGGTGATGCGCTCGCCGCGCCGGATCCCGGCCGCGTTCGCGACCGCAGCCGGCAGCAGCAGCCCGCCGGCGGCCGTTGCGCGGCCCTCGAGCGCGTGTCCCTCGCTTCCACCGAGGCGCAGGGCCTGCTCGTTGATCCCCAGCAGCTGCACCGGGACGCGCCCGCGCGGGCCGACGACCGTCACGTTCTCGCGCATCATGGGCGCCGCGACGCGCACGCCCGGCAGTGTGCGCGCGGCGGTCGCGATGCTCGCGTCGAAGCCCTGCTGCGAGCGCGCGGCGACCTGCAGGCGCGCCGAGCCGACGACCTCGTGCACCAGTTCGCCCGCCGAGCCCGTGAGGCTCGAGTTGGCGACGAGCACGCTGAGCACGAGCGCGACGCCGACCGCTATGCCGCTGCCGGCGAGCAGCTCCTGCACGGCGTGGGAGCGCAGGCGCACGCGGTACAGGTGCGCGAGCATGCTCAGCCTGACCCCGGCGATCCGCGGGTTCAGACTCGCCCTCACGTAGCCGCCGGCACGCGCTCCAACTGCGCCCGCTCGCCGAGTCTGCCGTCTCTCAGCGTCAGGACGCGGTCGACGTGGTGCGCCGCCTCGCGATCATGGGTCACGTGCTCACCGCGCGCCTGTCGCCCGCCGGCGCGGGAGCGGGACGACCGTCCCGCGCTCGTCCGTCGAGCAGAGCTCGCCGTCGGCGATCGAGACGAGCACGCCGACACCCTGCAGTGCCGCCATTTCCTCGGAGGCGATCAGCAGCGCCAGCCCGCGTTCGCGCGCCGCGGCGCGCAGCTGCGCGTAGAACCGGTCGCGGTCACCCAGGTTCGGCATCAGCGCAGGTTCGTCGAGCACGAGCAGGCGCGGCTCGCGGGCCAGGGCGCGGGCGAGCATCACGCGGGTCCGGTCGGTCAGCGAAAGCGAGGCGGCGATCTCCTGCGCGCCTCCGGCGCCGATCCCGAGCTGGTCGAGGATCCGCACGGCCCGGCGGCGCGCCTCGCGCATCGTCAGGCCCTCGCTGCCCAGCGACGTGGCGACATGGTCGATCACGGTCTCGCCGGGATGCGCGCGCCAGTCCTCGGCCGACATGAACGCGATCGAGCCGCGCAGCAGCCGCCCGCGGGCGCCTGCGCTCATCGCCGCCATCTCCAGACCGTCGAAGCGCACGCTGCCCGAGTCCGGGAGCACGATCCCGGCGGCCAGTCGCAGCAGCGTCGACTTGCCCGAGCGCCGCGTCCCGTAGACGCCGACCGAGACCCCCGCCTCGATCGTCATCGAGACAGCGTCGAGCACGAGGATCTCGCGCTCGCCGTCGGGGTAGCGCTTGCTGACGTTCTGGAATGCGATCAGCGGCGCCATCGCGTCGGCTCCGTCAGCTGTTGGCCAGGACGAACTCGTTGATCCGCCGGCGCGTTCGCGCAGCCCAGTCGACCTCCGTCTGCAGCTGCGCGTAGACGGCGTCGCGCGAGCAGTCCATGCAGAGCGCCGCCCACGAGCGCGCCGCGCCGTCGGTCGGACAGACGACCTGCGCCAGCACCAGGCACTCCCGCTCGTACGCGCGCAGCGCGATCAGCAGTCGCGGGGCGTCCTGCTCGCGGGCTACGGACAGCTTGGCCTGCAGTCCCAGCCGCACCGGCTCGCGCGGCAGCAGCGTCTCCATCCACAGCGTCAGCGCCTCGGAGGTGCTCCTCGTGGGGTGGTAGACGAGGTGCGTGCGACGCTGGTTGCCGCGCTTGGGCTCGTCGCGCGAGGCCGCAAGGCCCGTGTTCTCCAGCTGCTCCAGCAGCCGGTACACGTCGTTGGTGTCGACTCGCCACGTCTCGCCGAGTCGCGCCGCGAGCCGGTTGGCGAGATCGCCGCCGTGGCCGGGGCGCTCGAGCAGCAGCCCCAGCAGGGCGCCGCGCAGCGGAGTGGACGGCCCCCGCATCCATCTCGTCTTCTCCGGGCTGGCGCTGGCCATGGCTCCTCGTCTCGGCCGGTTCTCCCATCGACGATAACTTACGCTCTTTCATCTTGCCCAAATCGTTCCAAAGACTCGACCAGCCTGCGCTGAACCCGCGTACTAAGAGGGGAAAAGCGCCCGTCAGCTGCTTCTCACTACGGCACGATCACAGCTGCGCCGGTGAACGCTCCAGCGCGCAGGTCCTCGAGCGCGCGCCCGGCATCGGCGAGCTCGTAGCGGCTCACCGTCGTGCGAACCGGGACGCGCGTCGCCAGCTCGAGCAGCTCCGTCGCGTCGCTGCGCGTCAGGTTGGCGACCGACTTCAGCGTTCGCTCCATCCACAGCAGCTCGTAGGGGAACGAAGGGATGTCGCTCATGTGGATGCCGCCGCAGACGACGATGCCGCCGGGAGCGAGCGCGGCCAGCGCGAGTGGGACGAGCCCGCCGACCGGCGCGAAGATGATCGCCGCGTCGAGCTGCTCGGGTGGGCGCTGCTCGGAGGCGCCCGCCCACTCCGCGCCGAGCTCCAGCGCGAAGCGCTGCGTGCGCTCGTCGCCCTCGCGGGTGAACGCGAACACGCGGCGCCCCTGCCAGGCCGCGACCTGCGTGAGGATGTGGGCGGCCGCGCCGAAGCCGTACAGGCCGAGCCGGGCCGCGTCGCCGCACATGCGCAGAGCTCGGTAGCCGATCAGGCCGGCACACAGCAACGGGGCGGCGTCAAGCGGCCCGAACGCGGCGGGTATCGCGAAGCAGTAGCGGGTGTCGGCGACCGTGTACTCGGCCTGCCCACCGTCGATGTCGCGGCCTGTGAAGCGGGCGTTCGGGCAGAGGTTCTCCCGGCCGGTGCGGCAGTACTCGCAGTCGCCGTCGGTCCAGCCGAGCCACGGCACTCCGACGAGCCCGCCGGCGCCCGCCCCCGCGGGCGGCTCGCCTGCGACCACCTCGCCGACGATCTGGTGGCCGAGCACGCGCGGTGGGGCCGGCACGTCGACCTCGCCGTCGAGCAGGTGCAGGTCGGTGCGGCAGACGCCGCAGGCATGCACCTTCAACAGCACCTCGCCGGGCCCGGGCTCGGGTACCGGCAGCTCGGTCGCGCGCAGCGGCTGCCCCGGCCCGTCCAGCACCATCGCGCGCATCTTCCGCTCGCCGGCCATTACGCCATATTGATGCATGTGGAGCGCGACCCCAACCGGAGATGAGCGGGTGGGCAGGCCTCTTTACCTCAGCCATCCGGCGAGCCTCGAGCACGACCCGCGCCTGCTTTCGCCGGGCCATCCCGATACGCCCGAGCGGCTGCTCGCGCTGGAGGCGGCGCTGGCCGAGCGCGACTGGCTCGGCTGGGAGCGCCGGCTCGCGCCGGCCGCGAGCGAGGCGCAGCTCGAGTTGGTTCACGACGCGGCCCACGTGCGGGCGGTGCGAGAGCTCTGCGAAGCGGGCGGCGGGGCGATCGACGCCGACACGTTCGTCGGGCCGCGCTCCTACGAGGCGGCCCTGCACGCGGCCGGCGGCGCCTGCGAGCTGACGCGGGCGCTGCTGGCGGGCGAGGCGACGGTCGGCTTCTCCGGCATGCGCCCGTCGGGCCACCACGCCGAACGCGGCCGGGCGATGGGGTTCTGCCTGTTCGACAACGTCGCCGTGGCGGCCGCCGAGGCGATCGCGTCGGCCGATCTGCAGCGCGTGTTCGTGCTCGACTGGGACGTCCACCACGGCAACGGCACAGCCGAGATCTTCAGGACGCGACGCGACGTGCTGTTCGCGAGCCTGCACCAGTCGCCGCTGTATCCCGGCACGGGCCCGCTTCACGACGCCGGCACCGGCGAGGGCGAGGGCTACACGATCAACCTGCCCGTGCCTCCGGGCACCGGCCCGGAGCTGTGGATGGAGCTCGTCGAGCGCGTCGTGCTGCCGGCCGCGGCGGCCTATGAGCCGCAGCTGATCCTCGTCTCGGCCGGCTTCGACGCGCACGCCGCCGACCCGCTCGCCCAGTGCCTGCTGCGCACCGAGACATTCGTCGCGATGGCGGCCCGGGTCCGCGACCTCGCCGCTCGCTCGGGCGCTCCGCTCGGGGTCGTGCTCGAGGGCGGTTACGACGCCGACGTGCTGGCGGAGTGCGTCTGCGCGATCCTGCCGGTGCTGGCGGGGGAGGATGGCGGCCAGGAGGCGGTGGCATCGGGGCGCGCAACGTCGGACCCGCTGGTCGCCCGGGCGCTCGAGCAGTTCGGGCGCTGGTGGCCGGTCGGTTAGCGCCCGGCCCCGCGGAGCACCGACATCTCGGCTGCGCCGCCGGGGCGAGAAGATAGGGTGACGCGGTGCCGAGCCGCCTCGTAGACAGCTACCGCACCGCGCGGCTTCGGCTGCCCCAGCCGTGGTCGAGGACGCTCGGCCAGCTCCTCTACAGCCCACGTCTCGTCACCGGGCACCTCAACACGCGCCGCGAGTTCGCCGAGGAACCGATCATCGAACGGCTGGCGCTTTCGCAGGCGCCTCTGGATCGCATCGGTGAGGGCTGCACGGAGCGGGTTGTCGAGGTGCCCTGGGTGATCCGCAAGGTGCGCGAGCTGAACCCTCACCGGATGCTCGACGTCGGGAGCGCGTTCGCGCCGATGATCTACAAGTGGTTGCTCGTCCGGCAATCGCCGACCATCGAGACCGTCGACCTCGCCGACGCCTCGGTGCCCGGGCTCGCGAACCACGTCGCCGACATCCGCAGCCTGCCCTTCGACGTCGACGCGTTCGACCTGGCGACATGCATCTCGACGCTCGAGCACATCGGGATGGACAACACGCAATACAGCATCCAGAGCGGCGGAGCCGGTGATGTGCAGGCGCTGACGGAACTCGGACGGGTCGCCCGCCGGGTGCTCGTCACGACCCCCTGCGGCCGCGCGAGCGACATGCCCCACCAGCGCCAGTATTCGCCGGAACGGTTCCGGCGCGCGGCCGCCGACGCCGGCCTGATCGTCGAGCAGCTCGACCTGTTCGCCCACACGCCCGGCGCCGGCTGGAGCCCGGCGAGCGAGGAGGACGTGCTCGAGCGCAACTACGGCGAGCGTGCCGCCGCCGCCGCGGCCGTCCTCTGCGCGCAGCTGACGCGCGGCTCCTAGCCCCGGCCCTCGTCCAGGTCGCCTGCCTGACTCTCCGTGGCTCTCGCGGCACGCCGCCGTCGCCACAGGAAGAACGCCACGAGCGCGACGGCGAGAGCCCCGATCCCGACGAGCCCGGCGCTTTTGATGATCGTCTCAGCCGTGTGGCCGAGGTAGTAGGCAGCCAGCCCGACCGAGGTGGCCCACGCGACGCCGCCGAGGGCGTTCCAGAAGAAGAACGTCAGCCAGTGCATCCGGTTGATCCCGGCGAGCCAGGCGGCAGCGATGCGCAGCCCGGCCACCCAGCGTCCGAGAAACACGGCCTTGGGGCCATGACGTTCGAAGAACGGTTCGCCATGGGTCAGGACCGCGTTGCGGTGCTTGAGCAGCGGACCCGGCTTTTCGAGCAGCGCGCGGCCGCCCTTGCGTCCGATCAGATAGCCGGCGTTGTCCCCTGCGATCGCCGCGACGGCGGCGATCGCGATCACGAGGGGGATCTGCAGATTGCCGTCGTGGGCCATGATCCCGGCTGCGATGAGCGCCGTCTCGCCGGGGACCGGGATGCCCATCGACTCGGCTGCGACGAGGCCGCCCAGCGCCGGATAACCGAGTCCGCTGGGGATGCTGATCAGCGTCAGCAGCGTTGTCGGCAGCCGAACCATGAATCGGCCCCGTTCCTCGTCCCCTAGATCCCCTGCCCGGGCAGGAACTCGTCGGTGAAGGGTGGCAGCCCGATGTTGGGGTCCTTCTTCAGCAGTTCGTGCGAGAACATCCAGCTGCCGAACGCGGCCCAGGCGGCCGGGCTCTGCCAGCCGTAGGGCTTGCCGGCTTCACTCGGCACGGCGGCGGGGAGCGTCTGCTTGATCGATTCGAGCTGCAGCTTGCGCTCCAGCGAGGGGTTCGCCTTGAGCAGCGTCGCGGTGGCCGCGGTGGGGTCGGCTCGAACCTCGCGCTCGCCCCGCGTCAGCGCCTGCAGGAAGGCCCGCAGGTCCTGGCCGTTGCGCCGCGCCTGCTGATCGCGCGCGACGAGCACGAGCTCGTTGTAGGTCGGCACGCCGGCGCGATCTACGGGTATCACGAGCGGGTGCTTGTGGGCCAGACGCAGCTGGATGCCCTCGTAGTTCCAGAACCCGCCGAGCGTCGCGTCGACCTGCCCCGAGAGCATCGCCGGGATCAGGTTGAAGCCCACGTTCGCCGTGCGCACCGAGCTCGGCGACACCCCGGCATGCTCGAGTGCCGTGCGCAGCTCGGCGGCCTGATAGGCCAGGCCGGCGGTGCCGACGCGCTTGCCCGCGAGCTGCGCGACCGTGCGGACGTGCTTGCCGGGCAGGGCGATGATCGAGCTGAGGGGCCGCTGCACGAGCGCGCCGATCGAGACCAGCTTGAGACCTTCGTCGCGCGCCAGCAGCAGCTGTGGCTCGTAGGAGATCGCGAGATCGACTCGACCCGCGGCAAGCAGCTTCAGCGGTTCGGAGGGGTCCGCAGGCGTCTCGGGCACGACTTCCAGGCCGACGTCTCGGAAGTCGCCATGGGCGATCGCCGAGTACAGCGCGGCGTGGTCTGCGTTCGGGAAGAAGTCGAGCATCACCGTGAAGCGTTTCGTCGCCTTCGCCGAGAGCACGTCGTGCTTGGACCCGCAGGCCGAGAGCGCCACGGCGCAGGCCGCGAGCGCCGCGAGTGCGGCGATTGCGGTGATCGGGCGTCGCGGTCGGGGTCGGGCGATGCTCACGGGGCTTCTCCTCGGGGTCGTGGGCGCCATGGCGCGAGCTTGCGCTCGGCCAGGGCGAGTATGTAGAAACAGGCGACGGCGAAGGCGATCAGGATCGCGGTGCCGGCGTACGCGCGCGGGGCCTGGAAGTTGACGTCGGTCATTATCTGGCGCCCGAGGCCCGGGTAGGCGCCGGTCGTCGGCGTGGCGACCTCGGCGATGAACGCGCCGATCACACCGACCGCCAGGGCGATCCTCGCACCGCTGATCGCAGCCGGCAGCGCGGCGGGCAGCTCCGCCAGCCGGAAGGCCTGCCAGCGCGAGGCGTCGAGCGTGCGCATCAGCTTGAGCTGGTCGCGATCGACGGCCGCCAGGCCGTCCACCGTCGTGACCAGCACGGGAAAGAAGCAGATCAGGGCGATCACGACGAGCTTCGGAAAAATTCCGAAGCCCCACCAGAAGACGAGCAGCACCCCGATCACCGGGATCGGCACGGCCTGCGATCCGATCGCCAGCGGGTAGACGGCGCGTCGCAGCAGCGGCGACAGGTGCACAGCGACGGCCAGCGCGAAGCCCGTGGCGAGCGCCATGG
Source organism: Solirubrobacterales bacterium (assembly GCA_025963965.1). Classification (GTDB taxonomy): domain Bacteria; phylum Actinomycetota; class Thermoleophilia; order Solirubrobacterales; family Solirubrobacteraceae; genus Palsa-744. The sequence goes on along the minus strand of JAOPZS010000002.1, from coordinate 6,275 downwards.
CGAGGCCGAGCGCGACCTCCTCGGCGGTCACCGCGAAGTTGCGCCAGAGCACGCTCCCGCCGTGCCATAAGGCCGAGGCGACTTCGTGAGGCGCCGGCAGCACGGCCGCTTCGACACCGCCGCTGTCGGCGTACAGCTCCCAGGCGCCGAGCAGCGCCAGGCACAGCGCCAGTGCCGGCAGCACGCGGGCCGCGCGCGTCGCGCTCACCGGCTCCCCGCCGCGAGCAGCTCGAGCGCTCGAGAGCGCAACTCGACGACCGGGCGCTCCTCGCGCCGGCGCGGTCGCGGCATCTGCACTCCCAGCTCCGCCGTGACGCGTCCCGGCCGCGGCGAGAGCACGAGCACGCGGTCTGCGAGCAGGATCGCCTCCTCGACGTCGTGCGTGACGAGCAGCACCGTGCGCGGCTCTCTTGCCAGGGCGGCGGCGAGCCACTCCTGCATCTCGGCGCGGGTGATCGCGTCGAGTGCGCCGAACGGCTCGTCGAGGCACAGCACCTGCTTGCCCGACAGCAGCGTGCGCAGGAACGCCACGCGCTGACGCATCCCGCCCGAGAGCTCCCCGGGGGCGGCCTGCTGGAAGCCGTCGATGCCGAGCTCTGCGAACAGCGCTCCGGCACGGCGCCGCGCCTCGCTGCGCCTGGCCCCCGCGATGCGCAGCGCGAGCGCCGCGTTGTCGACGGCGTCGAGCCACGGCAGCAGCAGGTCGTGCTGGGGCATCAGCACGGCAGGCGGCGAGCGCACCGTTCCGGCGTCTGCGCGCTGCAGCCCGCAGATCAGCTCGAGCATCGTCGTCTTGCCGCAGCCGCTCGGCCCGACGAGCGCGAGCACCTCACCGGCGCCGGCGCGCAGCGAGATGCCCTTCAGCGCCTGGACCGGCCCGGAGGGACCGGGGAAGGTGCGCGTGACGCCGTCGAGCACGACGTCGCCGTCGAGCCCGCGCCGTGACACGGCGGGCGTCGGTGGAGGCTGCAGTTGGGCTGACAGGTCGCTCCCTTCGCGGGCATTACCCCACAGGTTCAAAGGGTCGACATCGGGGGAGTCTGAGGTCGGCACGGAGCGCCGGCCGACTTTCTCAGTTCCCGGATGCCATCTCAGCCGGCCTTCCCGCCAGCCCCCCTGGTATCCGCTCTTGCTGCAGGCGATGCTAGCGCCCGGCGGCGATCACAGGCCGGGTGAGGGCGCGCACGAAGTCCTCCAGCTGGGCGGTCGTCCAGCACTCGAAGGCAGTGCAGTACTGCTCGTAGGCGGCGATCACGGAGTCGCCGTAGTTCCAGTACAGGCGCGGCTCCGGGTTCAGCCAGAAGGTGCGCCCGGCGCGCGAGGCGATCTGCGCGAACACGTCTGCCCGCGGGTCGCGCCCGTTGGTGCGGGCGTCGCCGAGCACGATCACCGTCGCGCGCGGGTGCAGGTCGTCCTCGACCTGCACGAGGAACTCCGACCAGACGCGCCCGTAGTCGGTGTAGCCGGAGATGTCGGCGACGCCTGCGTCGGTCGAGATCCGCTCGCTGACCGTCTTGAAGTTGCGCTCGTGCTCGAAGATGTCGGTGACCTCTGAGATCCGCTCGATGAACACGAACGAGCGCATCTTGCGAAACGTGTCGTGCAGGGCGTGCAGCACCGACAGGAAGAACACGGACGCCGAGGTGACGCTGGTGGAGACGTCACACAGGACGTAGATCTCCGGGCGTTTCGGGCGCTTGGGACGGAACTTCAGCTCGACCGGCACGCCACCGGTCTGCAGCGACGCGCGCATCGTGCGGCGCACGTCGACGTGCGCGTGGCGGCGGTGCCCGCGCATCTGCAGCCCCTGTGTCGCAAGGCGCCGGCGCAGCTGGGTGACGACGCGGTGAACGGCGGCGAGGTCCGCCAGCGGCCCCGACGGCAGCGCTCGGTCGAGCTCCCCGAGCGGGCGCGAGGCGGGCAGGCTGCCGGTGCGCTCGATCTGGGCCCGCTCGAGCTCGCGTCGCAGGAGCGCCTCGAAGCGGCGCAGCGCGTCGCGGGGGAGCCCGTCGTGGCGCGGGTCCTCCGGCGGCAGGTCAGGCTGCGGCTCGGCCCGCAGTCCCAGCGCGCGACGGATCCGCTGCACGTCGACGCCGATCACGCCGGAGCCCTCCTGGCGGCGGGCGAACGCCGCGATCGCCATCCGCGCCAGGTCTCGCATGGCGCCCTCCGAGCCGTCCCGAAGCGCAGCGGCGATCTGCTCGCGCAGCGAGTCGAGCTCGGCCTCGGTCAACTCGCCGAGCTCGGCGAGCGACTCCTCGGTGATGCCCTCGCGGGCTGCCGCCACCTCGACCGCCCGGAAGAAGAAGCGCTCGAAAACGAGCTCGAAGATGCGCCGGTCCTCCTGGCTCTTGGCGAGCGTCGCGGCGAGCGCCTCGCGAAAGTCGCGCTGCGACGTCCAGCTGACCTCGCGCAGCACCTCGAAGGCGTCGAGCAGCTCGGAGGTGCCCACCGCCACGCCTTCGCGGCGCAGCTCTTCGCCCAGTTCGAGGATCCGCGCGGGCAGTCCCTCGGGGGCGCCGCCCGCGGCGGCGCTGCTGCCGGCTAGCGCTCCTCGGCGCGGGACGGAGCCCTCAGGCGACATCGGCCGGCGTGCCGAGCTTCAGGCCGACCCGCTCGGCGACGACGTCCATGTCGGTCCGGTGCTTGACGATCACGGACATCGTTTCCGTGAACGTGTCGGTGTCGATTTCCGTGACGCCGAGCAGCAGCAGCGCCCGCGCCCAGTCGATCGACTCGGCGATCGAGGGTGGCTTCTTCAGGTCGAGATCGCGGACCATGCCGATCACCTCGACGAGCCGCCGCGCGACCGTCTCCGAAAGGTCCGGGGCGTGCAGCCGCACGATTTCAAGCTCGTGCTCGAGTTCCGGGTAGTCGAGCCACAGGTACAGGCAGCGGCGCTTCAGAGCCTCGGTCAGCTCGCGCGAGTTGTTCGATGTGAGCAGCACGATCGGGTGCGTGCGCGAGCTCACCCGGCCGAGCTCCGGGATCGAGATCTGGAAGTCCGAGAGGACCTCCAGCAGCATCGCCTCGAACTCCTGGTCGGTCTTGTCGATCTCGTCGATCAGCAGCACGACGGGCTGCTCTGAGGAGATCGCCGTCATCAGCGGCCTCGCCAGCAGGAACTCCTCGCCGAAGATGTCGTCCTGCACCGCCTCCCAGCCCGTGCCCGCCGCCTCGGCCTGGATGCGCAGCAGCTGCTTGCGGTAGTTCCACTCGTAGAGCGCCTTCGCCTCGTCGAGCCCCTCGTAGCACTGCAGCCGCACGAGCTCCCGCCCGAGGTAGGAGGAGATCGCCTTGGCCAGCTCGGTCTTGCCGACACCCGCAGGCCCCTCGACCAGCACCGGCTTGCCGAGCTTGGTCGCGAGGTAGGACACGAGCGCCGTCGATTCGCCCGGCAGGTACCCCACCGAGCGGAGTCCCTCGGCGACCTCGGCGACGGAGGTTGGCTCGGGACGGGTCGTGTCGGACATCGTCCGGCGAATGATAGGCGCCGCGCCGCGGCGCTCGCCCGAGGCGCTACTCGCCGCCGGCCGGAGGGTCCTCGAAGGAGAGCTGCTCCGGATCGCCCGGCCGCGGGGGATAGCGCGGCCGTTCGCGTCGCGCGGGCGGCGCCTGCGCCGGCACGGGGTCGCGCCGGCCGGCGGTGCGGCGAGCGGCGGCGACGGGGACCACGGCGGTCTCGTCGGTCTCCTCACTGCGCCGGCGGGCGCTCTCGCCGTCGGGTCTCGGGTGCCCCGCCTCGCGCGTGTCCTGGTCGCGCGCGTCCGTCTCCTCGACCGGTCCAGCAGGCGTCGGCGGCTGCGAGCGCCGGCGGGCCGGCGCCTCCGGGCGTTCGCCGTGACGCATCCGCCAGCCGGCGTAGGCGAGGCTCCCCGAGGCGACGAAGGCGAGGAAGAAGCCCCACTGGATGCCGACCGGGTAGCCGTGCCCGGCCGGCCGCGAGAACACGCGGTAGAAGATCAGCAGGGTGGACCAGCCGCCGGCGATCGCGACGATCGTGCCGTCGCCGCCTGGGAGGTTGAACTCACGCTGCTCGGCGCGGGCGAACAGCAGCACCATCACGCCTGCCGCGACGAGGAAGATCGCGGCCTCGACGAACGAGATGTCGCCGAAGGCGTTGATGTTGTGCGAGTAGATGACCCCTTTCGGGCCGACGCTCTGCAGCCCGTACCACGGAAAGAACATCGTCACGAGCAGTGCCACGGCGGCAGCGGCGGCGAGGCGCCGCTCCCGGCTCATCGCGCCCCACGCCCGCACCAAACGGCTCATCGCCTGCTCCCTGGGGGTCGCGCGCGTGCTGCGTCGTCGCTCATTGCGCCTAGTCTAGGCGCGGCGCGGCCGGCTAATGCCCGCTGACGGAGATCGTCGCGTTGGTCGTCGAGAAGTTGCCGGCCAGGTCGGTCGCGGCGAGCGTCACCGCGTAGCTGCCGGGCTTCGACGGTGTCACCCAGAGCAGCTTCGGCCTGCCGCCGGCCACCGTCGCGCGGTTGGTCCACACGACCTTCGAGCCCTTGCGGATCGTGATCGTGACAGTCGAGATCTTCGAGAGCGAGATCTTCACGCCCGCGCGCGTCCGCGCCTTGACCGTCGTCGAGAGCAGCGCGACGGCCGGCGGCGTCTTCAGATCGGCCGTGAAGCGCTGGGCCGTCGTGCAGTAGATCTGATCGCCCGCGATCTGCGTCGCCGCGGCGCGGGCTCCCGCGGCGGGGGCGGTGCCGCCGCCGGAGGTCACCGGCGTCGTCGCGGCAGGCGTCGTCGGCGTGGCAGGCGCCGGCGCGGCGGCGGTCAGCGGCGGGCCTTTGCGGGTGCGTTCGCACAGGTGCTGGAGGAATTCCGTGAGCAGTTCGTGGTAGCTGAGGTCCGATTCGCCGAACTGGTCGTAGAGCGACCAGTAGCCGGTGTCGTAGTGGGGCACCTGGGCGCGAGCCTCCGCGTCCCCGGCTTCGAACAGCTTCAGGCCGAGCGGGTCCTTGGTGATCGACGTGTAGTCATAGAGGCCGACGACGGCCTGGATGAAGCCGTTGAGGATGCGGTCGCTCGGCGCGTAGGTGTACTCGGCGTAGTTCGCGCCGGCCTTGGTGGGGACTCGCACGCCCTGGGGCGGGGACTGCTCAAAGATGCCGACCGCCTGCTGGGCGGCCGTCAGGTAGGCGGGTTCCTTCAGCCTCTGCCAGGCCCGCGAGAGCACCTGCAGGGCGGTCCCCTGCGAGAGGCCGCTGGTCCACGGCGGGGCGCCGCCGTCGAAGCGGAACATGTACTCCCAGGCGATGCCCCCGGCGCGCTTGGTGGCGAGCGGGATGATTTCGTCGACGAGCTGGCGCAGATTGGCGTTTTCGTGGCCGGAGAGGTAGAAGCCGTTGCCGGCGCCGAACGTCCCGAGCCACTGGATCTGGATGCCCTGGCCCGGATAGCGCTGCCAGACGATCTTGCTCGGCGGGAAGCTGACGCGCACCGTGCCGGACAGCAACGGTTTCGTCGTCCACCACAGCTGGTTCTTTTCGAGCGTCAGGAAGATGACCGCCTGACGCGAGGCGGTCAGGTAGCCGGCGGCGGCCATCGCCTGCACGTTTTCCATGACGGCGGCGAGTTCGGCACGGCGTGTGCCGCTGAGGCGGCCGATCGAGCGTTTGGCGGCCGTGTAGACGGCGTAGTCCTTGCGATAGACCGCTTCGCTGATCTGTCCCGAGTGCAGCAGCGACCCGAGCGCTGCACTGACGCTCGGTCCGCGCGCGGCGGCGTGGGCGTGAGCCACATGGACACGCGCGCCGAGCGGCGGGAGCTCGCCGGCGACTCCGGGGCGCAGCGCCGAGGCGCTCGCCGGATGCAGCGCGGCGAGGGCGACCAGCACGAGAGCGGCCGGCGCCAGGAGGACGGCGAGGAGACGCTTGGCGCGCACGGAGCCGATGCTATGGCCGCCCGGGCAACGGGCTGCAGGGCCGGTTGCAGGCGGTGTCCGAGAGCGGGGCACTTCTCAACGAACACCCCGCCGGGGCGCTCAGTTGCGCACCCGGCTCACTCGGCCGGGAACTCGAGGGGGTCGAGATCCTCCTCGTCGTCGTCCTCGTCCTCCTCGTCCGGGTCCAGCTCGTCGTCCTCGTCGTCGAGCACGTCGTCGTCCTCCAGCCCGCTTCCGGGCTGCTGGGAGTGCTGGAAGCGCTCGATCAGATCGTCGCGCTGGTGCTCGTCCAGCGGCGTCTCGTCGGAGATCTGCACCCACTCGGTGGCGTCGATCTCGGCGGCTTCGAAGATCTCGTTGTCGACCTCCGGGGAGT
>JAOPZS010000111.1 GCA_025963965.1 Solirubrobacterales bacterium | reverse complement strand
GACACGCTCGCGTGCCTGCGTGGCTGTGGCATCGGTCGGCTCTACGTCTTCGCCGACGGGCCCCGGAACGCCGGCGACACCGAGGGAGTGGCGGGGGTTCGCGAGGTCATCAACGGAATCGACTGGACCGAGACGGTGATCGTCGAACATCCCGAGAACCGCGGTCTCAGCGCCTCGATTCAGGCCGGGCTGGACATGGTGTTCGCTCGGCACGACGCCGCCGTGGTGATCGAGGACGACATCCAGGTCTCACCGGAGTTCTTCGCTTACGCCTGCGCCGCCCTCGAGCACTACGCGAGCTCGCAGGCCGTGGCCGGCGTCACGGGGCTGCGGCTGCCGTTCGACCCCTCGGTCCTGACCGGCTACCCCTACGACGTCTTTCTCTCGCCGCGCTTCTCCTCGTGGGCCTGGGCGACGTGGCGGGACCGCTGGCAGAGCTTCGATTTCGATGCCGCCTCGCTGCGCAGACGGATCGCCGCTGGAGGGCTCGAGGCCCGGCGGGCCGGGGCGGACATGCCGCGGATGATCGATCAGGCTGTCGTCAAAGAGACCCTGGGCGGCGCCTGGGACACATTCTGCGCGACAAACATGCTGCTGAGTGGGCAGTCCTTCATCACACCGGCCTGGAACATGGTCGACTACGCCGGTTACGAGGACGGGACGCACCACAGCGGCGAGCCCGACTGGAAGCTGCACTGGGAGGCAGAGCGCCGGCCCTCCTCGGCGGAGGAGATCCGTTTCGCGCCCGCCGAGCCCGATCAGCGGGTGCTGCGGGCCTACCTGGACTTCCTCGACCCGCCCGGGGTTCGCGCGGCGATCCGGCGACTTCTGCGAAGACGGCCCCCGGCCGGGGCGGGACGCCCGGCCTAGCGCCTCAGCACGCGGGCGCCGACGAACCCCCGGACGTGCGCCGGGGCACGCCACAGCAGGTCCTCGAGCCGGCGCGAGCGGCCGCGGCGGCGGGACGCCCGGAGCGCCTGTTTGAGCGGCCCGCGCGCAGGCTCGTCCGCAGCCGCCAGCGCCTCGGCGAGGTTCAGCTCGACGAGCTCCGGAAACCCGAAGATGGCGGCCAGGCAGGCGTCGCGGGTGCGCGTCTGCCAGTCGGCCGGGACGCCGGACTGCGCGAGCTCGCTGCGGACGAACACCGCGTTTCCCCAAGCCAGCTGCCCGCCCAGACGGGTGCGCTCGACGTAGTCGCCCCTGCCGAACACCGGCTCGCCGCGACCCGCCGGGGACAGGCCGCAGTAGTGCAGCTCGCGCAGCCGCCACAGCTCGAACCCCTGCTCGCGCATGAACGAGACGACGTCGCAGAACAGCGGCTGCCCGCTGTAGAGCTCCTGGAACTCGACCTCGGCCTCGACGATCCGAGCGCCGCCCAGCATCGTCTGCCCGCCGCGCAGCACATCGAGCTCGGCGCCCTGCACGTCGACCTTCAGCGCATCGATAGAGCCCACGCCGGCCCCTGACGCCCACGCGTCGATCGTCGTCAGCTCGACGGGCTCCGTGCCGACCGGCTGATGGCGCCACAGCTCCGGGTAGCACGCGAGCGTGGCCGGGTTGGGCGGATAAAGGGAGGAGCTCTGTGGGTCGCGCGTCAGATTCAGCACGGCCTGCCCCGGCCGCGCGCCGAGCGCGAACGGCTCGTAGCGCTCGTGCTCGGGGTCACCCGCCGCCGCGTTGAGCCGCGCGCACTCCTGCGGATCCGGATCGAACCCGACGAGCAACGCGTTCGGCTTCAGCGCGCGCCACACCTCGCGCACACCGTCGCGGCTGCCGACGTCGATCGCGACCACGCGACGATCGAGCAGGCCGGCGAGGGCGCTCAGGTCCTGCGCGGCGAGCGGCGATCTGTCGAGCCCCGGCATCGGCGAGGCATCATAGGCCCGCTCGCGCCGTGGATAGGGTGCTGCGGTGCGCATCGCCATGGTCACCCGCCAGTACTGGCCCGCCGTCGGCGGCGTCGAGCGCGTCGTCGAGAACCTCGGCCAGGCCTACGTCGAGCGGGGCCACGAGACGACCGTCATCGCACAGTGCATCGACGAACTGCACTTCGGCCGCATGACCCACGTCCTGCGGGAGCGCAAGCTGTTCGCGCCCTTCACCCACCGCGGCATGCCCGTCGTGCAGTTCAGGCCCTCGCGCCGGCGCCGCGCACTGCTGCTGCCACTCGCCGCTGAGCTGATCCCGCTGGGCGGGCGCATCTCGGACCGCTGGCTGCGCGCCTACAGCGCCCGCTACTACTCGGCCGTCGTAGGCGGCCTGCTCCAGCCGCTGCTGGGGTCTGCCGACGTCGTGCACGTGCTCGGGTCGAACCTGCTCGCCGTAGCGAGCGTCCGCGCCGCCCACGCCCTCGGCAAGCCCGTCGCGATCTCGCCGTTCGCGCATATCGGCGAATGGGGCGATGACTCAGCCTCGCGGCTCGCCTACCACGAGGCGGACGCCCTGCTGGCGACGACCGTCGCCGACGCGGACGGCTACGCCGGCCTCGGCGTCGACAGCGCCAAGATCCACAACGTCGGCCTGCCCGTGCCCGACGCGCTGGACGGTCTCGAGCTGCCTGACGAGCCGCCCCTGCCGGGCGACGTCCCGGTCGTGCTGTTCCTCGGGCAGCGCCGTCCGACCAAGCGCTACGAGCTCGTGCTCGAAGCGGCCGAGGCCGTCTGGCGTCGGCACCCCGACGCTCACTTCGCGTTCGTCGGCCCGGGTCGCCCGCTGGGGTCGGGCGACCCGCGGATCCTCGACGTCGGCAGGGTGTCCGACGCCGAGCGCGGCGCGTGGCTCAGGCGGGCGACGCTGCTGTGCCTGCCCTCGCGCAGCGAGACCTTCGGGATGGTCGTGGCCGAGGCGTGGAGCCAGCGGCTGCCGGTCGTCGTCAGCGATATCCCGGTGCTGCGCGAGCTCGTCGAGGACTCCGGCGGCGGTCTGGTGGCGGGCAACGACGTCGGGTCCTTCGCCGAGAGCATCGCGTCGCTGCTCGACGACCGCGGCCTGGCACGGTCGCTGGGAGCGTCCGGCCGGAGCTACTGGGAGCGGCGCCTGACGCCTGCGGCCGTCGCCGAGCGTCACCTGCAGATCTACGAGACGATGCTGGCGTGACGGTGGCGATCCCGCAACCGCTGCGGGGACTCCTCGCGCGCGTGCCGCGACGGCGCAGCCCCGCCGTGCGCCGCTTCTCCCGCCACTTCGCCAAGGGCGGCGCGCCGCTTGTCTTGACCGACGCGTACGACACGCGCTTCGTGCTCTATCCCTGGGAGGTCGACGCTGTCGAGGAGTTGCTGAGCAAGTCCTTCTACAAGCCCGACTTCAGGGCGATCGACCTGCTCCTGGCCGCCGGCGGCACGGCGGTCGACGTCGGCGCGAACGTCGGAGCGCACTCGATCATGATGAGCCGCGCAGTCGGCCCCGGCGGCCGCGTGATCGCCTTCGAGGCGGTGCCCACGACTGCCTGGCTGATGCGCGAGCACCTCGCTCTGAACAGGATTGAGAACGTCGAGTTGATCGGCGCCGCCGTGTCCGACACGCCCGGGACCGTCGAGATGAACGTCTTCGAGCAGCGCTACTCGGCGTGGAACTCACGTGGCGCGGCGACCAACGACGGAATCGCTCCGATCGACGTCGTGCAGGTCCCTGCCGACAGCCTCGACGCGAGCATGGCCGCCGCGGGCGTCGAGCGAATCGACTTCCTGAAGATCGACGTCGAGGGATTCGAGCTGGAGGTGCTGCGCGGCGCCCGGCGGCTGCTCGAGGCGGGAGCGATCGAGACGCTCTCCTTCGAGATCTCCCAGGTGCCGCTCCAAGCGAGCGGCCACTGCGCCCGCGACGTCTTCGAGCTGCTCGGTGCCCTCGGCTATCGCTCCTACAAGCTCGACGAGACGAGCGGTCGCTTCGTCGGCCCGTTCGAGGACTCCGACGACTTCTACGCGAACTTCTACGCCAGCCGCCGCGACCTCAGCGTCACTTGACGAGGTCGGCGAACAGGTTGCCGTCCTCGCGACGGCTGTCCGGCGCGGGCCGCAGCTCCCGCGGCATCAGCTCGCTGACACTGCCGTCGCGCCTGTTGAAGTCGACGCGGCTGTAGCCGACCATCAGCGCGATCTCCTCGAGGTAGCGCGGCGTGAAAACGTTGACGTGGTGCCAGCGGTCCCACTCGTCGCGATAGGTGCCCTCCAGGCCGCGCGCGAAGTCGGAGTACTCGCGCATCGAAGCCGCCAGGTCGGGGCTGTTCACGCGGTGGACGGCCCCCGGGAGCAGAACTCTCCGCGCCTCCGCCAGGAAGGCGACGGCATCCCGCTGGCTAAGGTGCTCGAGGAAGTCCTCGTGGAAGACCGCCTCGACGCAGCCGTCGGGGAGCGGCAGGCCCCGGGTGACGTCGATCGCATAGAAGTCCTCGGCCGTGCCGGGCGCCCCTTCTCCCTCCCCGCGGGGCGGATCGGCCGAAGGCTGATAGGCGAGGTCGATGTTCACCCAGCCCGCGATCAGGCGCGGGCCGCAGCCGAGATGCAGCCGCAGCGGCGCCTTCCGCGCCGCCAGTGCGGTCAGCCGCTCTCGCCCGGCCGCGTCGTCGTAGGCGGCGCTCTCGAACGTCTCCGGGACCTTGAAGCCACGCAGGGCGCTGCGGACGCGCCGGCCGAGGATCAGCTTCACGGCGGCGACTATATCCGCGGCTCAGTCGCCGGCGCCCGCGGCACGTCCTGCTCCAGCAGTTCCTCGTAGGCTGCCGCGATCCCTTCGGCAGCGCCGGTCGTGGAGAACGCGCTTACCGGCTCGCGCGGCACGGTCTGCGCCTCGAGCACCTCAGCCAGCATCGCCGCGAGCCCCACCCAGTCGCCCGGGCTGAACAGCCGCGCGCGGCCGGCCGTGACCTCCGGTATCGCCCCGGAGCCCGCCGCGACGATCGGCAGGCCCGCGGCCATCGCCTCGGCGAGCACCATCCCGAACTGCTCCTCCCAATAGGTCGTCGGCAGGCTCGCAAGCACGAGACAGGCGGCTCCGGCGTAGACGGCGGGCATCTCCTCGTAGGGAACGAATCCGCGCAGCTCGACGTGCTCGCCGATTCCCAGCTCCTGCGCGTAGGAGCGCAGCCGCCGCTCCTCCGGCCCACGCCCGACGATCAGCAGGCGCGCGTTGGCCGCGCGCTCGTGGCGGCCCTCCCGGCGCAGCAGCGCCAGTGCCCGCAGTACGTCCTGATGGCCCTTCTCCCACACCAGCCGGGCGGGCGAGATGATGATGGGCGGACCGTCCTGCGATGCGTTGCGACCCGCGCCGAAGCGCCCCACGTCGACCCCGGGCGGGCAGATCCGGATCCGCTCGGGCGGCACGCCCTCGAGCAGCAGCGCCGCGCGAGCCCGAGCTGTGGCCGGGAGGAACAGGTCTGTCTCCGCAAGCACCCGCTCGCGGTAGGGGCGGGTGCGGACGTTGCGGTAGGCGTCGAGGAACGGCAGCGTCTCCCAGACGGTCAGCGCGAGCTTGAAGCCGAGCCGGCGCTTCAGGCGGGCTGCCTGCATCGAGTACCAGTAGCCGAGCTCCTGGGAGTGCACGATCTGCGCCCCGCGCAGGTGTGCCGCGAGGCGCAGATATCGATCGCCCGGGACTCGCACCGCCAGATCGCCGAGCGGACCCGGCGGCAGCAGGTCGCGGACCGTCCACGCCGACTCGCTCTCGAGCGACAGTGCCGACGTGTCGAACCAGCCCCGCCGCGAGCGTAGGTAGCTGACCGCGAAGCGCTCGGCGATCGCCGGCTCCTGCCACGGCGCGAGCTCCCAGGGGTTCGCCTGGTGGCCGCGCACGACCACCACCCGTGGGCGGGCGGCGCTCGAGCCACGTGGGGGAGCTGCCTGCACGCGCCTCAACCTACCGCCGCGCTCCGGCGGCTTCGCCGCGCGCGCCTGGGCTAGCCTGCCCCCGATGAGGATCGCGATCGACGCGCGCGCGGCCGCTGAGGTGCCGGCCGGGCGCGGCCGTTACGTGCGCGAGCTGCTCCGCGGGATCGCGCGCCGCGACGAGCAGCACGAGTACCTGCTCTACGCACGCACGCGCTGGGAGGGCGGCGGGCTCGACGACCGCTTCCGCTGGGTCACCCCGCAGGCCCCAGGCTTGAGCTGGCCGCTGATCGCAGGCGCCGCCATGTCGCGGCGGGCCGACGTCGCGCTTGCCTGCACGAGCTATGCGATGACGCTGCCGTGGCGCATCCCCGGCGCGGTGATGGTCTGGGACTTCGCGCCCTTTCACCGCGAGCTGCACCCGCCCCGTGGCAGCCTGCTGGAGCGGGCGACGTTGCCCGTGGCGATCCGTCGCGGTTCCTCGTTCGTGGCGATCTCCGAGGCGACGCGGCAGGAGCTCGCGCGCCGCTACCCCGCCACCGCCAAGCACACGGTGATCGCCCATCCGGCCGCCGACGAGCGCTTCCGGCCCGGACCGGTCGACGGCGACGCGGAGACGCTCGCCCGCCTCGGCGTGCGAGAGCCCTACGTGCTCGTCACCGGCACGCTCGAGCCGCGCAAGAACCTGCCGCGGCTGATCGAGGCGTTCGCCGGCCTGGACGCCGAGCAGCGAGGCGGGACGCAGCTGGTGCTGGCAGGCGCCCGCGGCTGGGACACCGACGCGACACTCTCGGGCGTCGCGGCCAACGCTCGCTCCGTGACTGCCCTCGGCTTCGTCGACGATGCGGACCTGCCGTGTCTATACAGAGGCGCCCGGGTGTTCGCCTACGTCTCGCTCTACGAGGGGTTCGGCATCCCCGTGCTCGAGGCGATGCAGTCCGGAACGGCTGTGCTGACGGCGTCGACGTCGAGCATGCCCGAGGTGGGGGGCGACGCCGTGCGCTACGCGGACCCACGCAACGTCGGGGACATCCGTCGCGGCTTGGTCGAGCTGCTCGGCGATCCTTCGCTGCGGGCGCGCTGCGCCGCCGCCGGGCCGGCGCGGGCGGCGCTGTTCGACTGGGACCGGACCGCCGCGAGCGTGCTGCACGCGCTGGAGAGCCTGGCGTCCACGTAGCATCGTCAGCCGTGCGAAGGCCCCGAGACGTCCTGCTCAACGCGCTGTTCCTGGCGCCCGGCGTGTCCGGCGGCCCGGAGACCTACCTGCGCGGACTCGTGCCCGCGCTCGCCGAGGAGTACCCGGAGCTGCGTCTGACGCTGGCGACAACGCCCTCCGGGGAGGCATCGCTGCGCGAAGCCGGCTGGGATGAGTTCCTGACGCTGATCGCGCTGCCCTGCGAGGACGGGCAGATGCTGCGCCGGCAGTGGGCCGAACAGGTGCTGCTCGGCCGCGTCGCGCGCCGTGCCGGCGCCGAGCTCGTGCACAGCCTCGCCTCGCTCGCGCCTGTGCTGCCGCGCACGACCGATGTCGTGACGCTCCACGACGTGACCTTCCTGCGCGAGCCGACCTTCGGTCGGGTCACGACGCTCGGCATGGGCACGCTCGTCAGGATCGCGGCCAGGAGCGCCTCGGGCCTGATCACCGGCAGCGCCGCTGCGCGGGAGGAAATCTGTTCGGTGCTCGGCACCGACCCGGCGCGATTCACCGTCGTCCATCACGGCTACGAGCCGCGAGCCGTCTCCGAGCCGACCGGCGAGGCCGTGCTGCGCGAGCGGCATCGACTCGGCGCGGGCAGGCTGATCGCCTGCGTGGCCGCCAAGCGCCCCCACAAGAACCAGGAGCTGTTGATTCGCGCCATGCCCCTGCTCGACGGCGATCTGACGCTCGTCCTGGCCGGCCATGCCGAGCCCTACGAGCAGCGGTTGAGGACGCTCAGCGCAGAGCTCGGGCTGCAGGAGCGGGTCCGATTCGTGGGCTACCTGTCCGACGCCGACCTGGAGGGGCTGTGGCGTGCCGCCGCCTGCTGCGCGTTCCCGACACTGGGCGAGGGCTTCGGCATCCCCGTGCTCGAGTCCCTGGCCCACGGCGTGCCGCTGGCCTGCTCGGATCTGCCCGTGCTGCGCGAGGTCGGCGGTGAGATCCCCCACTACTTCGACCCCCGTGACCCAGCCGATGGGGCACGCGCGCTGACCGCGGCGCTCGCCGACGAGGAGACCCGGCGCACCGGGCCCGTCAGGACGGCCCAGTTCACTTGGCGGGCCGCCGCCCAGGGAACCCACGAGGCCTACGCGAGGGCGATCGCGCGGTGATTCCGGAGGGCACGCATGTCGGGCTGAACCTGATCTTCCTCGTGCCGGGCGAGACGGGGGGGATGGAGGTCGCGGCGCGCGAGCTGCTCCCGGAGCTCCTCGCGGCCGCGCCCGGGGTGCGCTTCACGGCGTTCATCAACCGCGAGGCGGCCGCCCGCGAGGGAGAGCCGTGGGGCGAGCTGATGCCCGCCGTGACCGTCCCGGTCAATGCGAGCAACCGCGCGATGTGGGTGGCGGGCGAGCAGACGATGCTGCCTGCGCTGGCGCGCCGCGCGGGCGTCGAGCTGCTGCACAGCCTCGGCTCCACGGCGCCGCTGTACGGTCCCTTCAAGCGCGTCGTCACCGTGCACGATCTGATCTACGCGCGCTTTCCAGACGCGCATCCCGGAATCCGAAACCGCGGCATGCGGGTGCTCGTGCCGGCCGCCGTGCGCCGCTCGGCTCGCGTGATCGCCGACTCGCAGGCCACGCGCGATGACCTCGTCGGGCTGCTCGGTCTCCCGGCCGGGTCGATCGACGTCGTGCCGCTGGGGATCGGGACGGTGCGCCGCGGCGAGGCGCTCGGCGAGACCGAGACACGCGCGCGCTTCGAGCTCGGCTCGCGCGAGGTGCTGCTGACGCTCTCGGCGAAGCGCCCCCACAAGAACCTCGCGGCTCTGATCGGCGCGCTCGCGGCGATCCCCGCCGAGCACCGCCCGGTGCTGGTGATGCCGGGGTACCCGACGTGGTACGAGCAGGAGCTCCGTGCCCGTGCCGCGGCACTGGGCGTGGCCGGTGACGTGCGGTTCCCGGGCTGGATCGACTCGGCGGAGGTCGAGGGGCTGTGGGCGCTCGCCAGGGGCTTCGTGTTCCCGTCGCTGTATGAGGGCTTTGGGCTGCCCGTGCTCGAGGCGATGGCGCGGGGCGTGCCGGTGGCGTGCTCGAGCAGCTCCTCGCTGCCCGAGGTGGCCGGGGAGGCCGCGCTGCTGTTCGACCCGCACGAGGAGGCGCAGATCGCGACCGCGATCAGACGCCTGCTCGAGGAGCCCGGGTTGGCTGCCGAGCTGCGCGAGCGCGGTCTCGAGCGTGCGCGAGAGTTCACCTGGGCGCGCGCGGCGCGCCTCACGCTCGAAAGCTACGCGCGGGCGCTCTCGTAGGGCGCGAGCACCTTGCGCAGCGAGCTCTCGAGCGACAGCTCGCTCGCGTTCTCGGTGACCCACGCGAGCGTGCTCTGCCGCATCGCCAGGCCGGCCTCGTGGACCCGCACGATCGCCCCGGCGACCGTCGCCGCGTCGGCATCCGGCGCGACCGTGCCGTTTACGCCCTCGACGATCAGCTCCGCGGCGGCGTTGTCGCCCCCGGCGACGACGACGCTCGGCGTTCCCTGCAGGGCGGCCTCGACGACGACCAGCCCGTAGCCCTCGCGGCTCGAGGTCAGCAGCAGGCACATCGCCTCGCCCATCCGCTGCTCGAGCTCCTCAGCGCTTGCCCAGCCGCCGGCCCTCACGATCTCGGCGGCGCCGTGCTCGTCGATCGCCGCCTGCAGCGCGCCGCGCTCGGGACCCTCGCCGAGGATCAGGCCGCGCAGTCCCTCGACCCGCTGCGCCGCGAGCGAGATCGCCGCAACCGCCAGCGCGACGCGCTTCTCCGGGATCAGGCGCCCGGCGAACAGCACGATCGGCGCCGCTGTTCGCGCCTGGGCGACCGGGCGCGGGTCGGCGAGCAGCCCCCGCAGCACCGTCACCGGCCCGCGCAGCCCCTCGGCACGCAGCCGCTCGGCATGCAGCTCGGAGAAGCAGTGGGCGCGCTGCGGGACCCGCGCGCAGAGCGTCTGCACGAGCAGGCCGATGCGCCCGGCAGCTCCGAGGTACTCGCGCCAGTAGGCGCGGCTCCAGACCTCGAACCAGTCGACGACCAGCTCGTAGCGCAGCAGCGGCCGCAGCAGCGCCGCGGCCAGCAGCGAGAAGTACGGAAACGCGCACGTGTCGAGCACCTCGTAGCGGCGCCCATGGCGCATCAGGTGCCACAGCACGCCGAGGCCGAACACGAGCGGCGGCAGGATCCGCCGGCGTCCGGAGTCCGTGTAGAGCGCCATCCGCGGCCCGACCGCCACGACCCGCACGCCCTCGCCGAGGTCGACCTGCTCGCCGCGCTCCCACTGGCGCAGCGTCAGATACGTGACCTCGTGTCCCTCCCGCGCCATACGTTCGGCGACGCTGCGGTACCAGCGCTCGCCGCCCCCGACGGTGTAGG
>JAOPZS010000091.1 GCA_025963965.1 Solirubrobacterales bacterium | reverse complement strand
ATCTCGATGGCGTCGAAGTTGTTGATGTCAATCACGGTGAGAGCCCTTCCGGCTTGAGTGTGAAACCTGGTGGTGCTGCGTCCTGCTGCGGGCTTTGAGGTGCTCCGGGGCCCGGGCCCGGGACGCCGCCGCGCAATGCGGCGGCGCGGCGCCATCGCCTACGTCTCGGCCACCTCGGGCGCGTCCTCCTCGAGGCTCTCGGCCGCGTCGACGTCCAGCGGGGCGTCGGCGTCGGCGTCCGCGTCGGCCGAAGCGTCGGGGCTCGAGCCGTTGGCAGAGCCCTCGGCGTCGGTCGTGTCCTCGCCCTCGACGGCCTCGTCGGCGGCGTCGCCACCGGTCGCGCGTACGCCCGAGAGATCGATGCCGAGCTCCTCGGCCGCGCGCAGCAGGTCGTCGTCTTCGTCGCGGATCTCCGCGCGCTGACCCTCCTCGGAGACGACGTTGACGTCGAGCGCCAGCGACTGCATCTCCTTGAGCAGGACCTTGAACGACTCCGGGATCGAGGGCTCGGCGATGTTCTCGCCCTTGACGATCGCCTCATAGGCCTTGACGCGCCCGACCGTGTCGTCGGACTTGATCGTGAGCATCTCCTGCAGCGTGTAGGCCGCGCCGAAGGCCTCGAGCGCCCAGACCTCCATCTCGCCGAAGCGCTGGCCGCCGAACTGCGCCTTGCCGCCCAGCGGCTGCTGGGTGACCAGCGAGTACGGGCCGGTCGAGCGCGCGTGGATCTTGTCGTCGACGAGGTGCAGCAGCTTCAGGATGTACATGTAGCCGACCGTCACCTGCTCCTCGAACGGCTCGCCCGTGCGCCCGTTGAACAGCGTCATCTTGCCCGACGCCTGCTCGCCGTCACGACGCGACTTGTCGATGTCCATGCGGATCCGCCCGGTGTGCGCGTCCTGCCACTTCACGAGCGCCGTGTCGACGTCTTCGACGGTCGCCCCGTCGAACACCGGCGTCGCGACGTAGACCTTGCCGTTGCCGCCGTTGGCGTGCGCTTCCTTGTAGGCCTCGGTGCCGTCGTCGTACCAGCCCTGAGCCGCCGCCCAGCCGAGGTGCGTCTCGAGGATCTGCCCGACGTTCATGCGGCTCGGCACGCCGAGCGGGTTGAGGATCACGTCGACCGGCGTGCCGTCCTCGAGGAACGGCATGTCCTGCTGGTCGACGATCTTCGAGATGACGCCCTTGTTGCCGTGGCGGCCCGCGAGCTTGTCGCCCTCGGAGATCTTGCGCTTCTTGGCGACGAACACGCGCACGAGGTCGTTGACGCCCGGCGGCAGGTCGTCGCCGGCGTCGCGGCTGAACGTCTTGACGTCGATCACGACGCCACCCTCGCCGTGGGGCACCTTCAGCGAGGTGTCGCGCACCTCGCGCGCCTTCTCCTTGAAGATCGCGCGGATCAGCTTCTCCTCGGCGGTCAGCTCGGTCTCGCCCTTCGGCGTGACCTTGCCGACGAGCAGGTCGCCTGAGATGACCTCGGCGCCGACGCGGACGATGCCGCGGTCGTCGAGGTTGCGCAGCGACTCCTCGGAGCGGTTGGGGATGTCGCGCGTGATCTCCTCCTCGCCGAGCTTCGTCGTGCGGGCGTCGATCTCGTACTCCTCGATGTGGATCGAGGTCAGCTCGTCGTCCTGCACGAGGCGCTTGGAGAGGATGATCGCGTCCTCGAAGTTGTAGCCCTCCCAGGACATGAAGGCGACCATCAGATTCTTGCCGAGCGCCATCTCGCCCTTGTCGGTCGAGGAGCCGTCGGCGAGCACGTCGCCCGCCTTGATCTTCTGACCGGCGTTGACCAGGGGCTTCTGGTGGATCAGCGTGCCCTGGTTGGAGCGCATGAACTTCTGGAGCTCGTACTCCTCCTTCTTGCCGTCGCTGCCGGCGATCACGATCTGACCGGCGTCGATGAAGTCGACGGTGCCGGCGGCGCGGGACAGCAGCACGTCGCCCGTGTCGAGGGCGGCGCGGCGCTCCATCCCGGTGCCGACGAGCGGCGCGTCGGACTTGAGCAGCGGCACGGCCTGGCGCTGCATGTTCGAGCCCATCAGCGCGCGGTTCGCGTCGTCGTGCTCGAGGAACGGGATCATCGCCGTGGCGACCGACCAGATCTGCTCGGGTGAGACGTCGACGAGATCGACGTCTTTCGGGCCGACGGTCACGTACTGCCCGGCCTGCGTGCGGCACAGGATCTCGGTGCCCTTGAGCTTGCCGGTTTTGGGGTCGACGGGCGTGTTCGCCTGGGCGATCACGAGCTCCTCTTCCTGGGTCGCGTCGAGGTGACGGACCTCCTCGGTCACAACACCGTCCTTGACGACGCGGTAGGGCGTCGTCACGAAGCCGTACTCGGAGACCTCGGCGAACGAGGCGAGCGAGCCCATCAGGCCGATGTTCGGCCCCTCGGGCGTCTCGATCGGGCACATGCGGCCGTAGTGGGTGGGGTGCACGTCGCGAACCTCGATCGGAGCCCGCTCGCGAGTCAGGCCGCCGGCGCCGAGCGCCGACAGGCGGCGGCGGTGCGTGAGGCCGGACAGCGAGTTCGTCTGGTCCATGAACTGCGACAGCTGCGAGGAGCCGAAGAACTCCTTGAGCGCGGCCACGACGGGACGGATGTTGATGATCGTCTGCGGCGTGATCGTGTCGGCGTCCTCGGTGGTGAGGCGCTCGCGCACGACGCGCTCCATGCGGTAGAGGCCGATCCGGAAGGCCTCCTGGATCAGCTCGCCGACGGTGCGCAGGCGGCGGTTGCCGAAGTGCTCGTACTCGTCGAGGTGCTCGGCGACAGGCTCACGCGGCATCGACAGGGCCTCTGCCGCGTAGTCCTTGATCTCGACCTCGCCGTCCTCGGGCAGGCCGAGACGCTTGGGCAGGGAGACGAGCTCGCGCACGAGCGCGAGGATGTCGTCGTGCGTCAGCGTGCGGGTATCGATGTCGACGTCGAGACCGAGCCGCGAGTTGAGCTTGTAGCGCCCTACGCGCGTGAGGTCATAGCGCTTGGGGTCGAAGAACAGCTGGTTGAGCAGAGCCTTGGCGTTGTCGACGCTGGGCGGCTCACCGGGGCGCTGCTTCTTGAACAGCTCGATCAGGGCGCCCTCTTCGCTGCGAGTGGCCTCCGTGTCGGAGTCGATCGTGTTGCGGATGTAGAGCGAGTTCTCGAAAAGCCGCAGGATCTCGTCGTCGCCGGCGTAGCCCATCGCCCGCAGCAGCACCGTGACCGGCAGCTTGCGCTTGCGGTCGATGCGCACGAAGACCTTGCCCTTCTTGTCGATCTCGAGCTCCAGCCACGAGCCGCGGGCCGGCATCAGGTTGGCGATGAAGACCTGCTTCTCGCGGTCCTTCGGCTCCATCAGGTAGGCCCCGGGGGAGCGGACGAGCTGGGTGACGACGACGCGCTCGGTGCCGTTGATCACGAACGTGCCGCGCTCGGTCATCCAGGGGAAGTCGCCCATGAAGACGGACTGCTCGCGGATCTCGCCGGTCTCGCGGTTGATGAAGGCGACGGTGACGGTCAGGGGCCGCGCGTAGGTCAGGTCCTTCTCGCGGCACTGCTCAAGCGAGGCGACGGGTTCGTCGAAGGTGAACTCGCCGAACTGAACGGCGAGGTTGCCCGTGTAGTCCTCGATCGGCGAGATGTCGTCGATCGTCTCGCGCAGGCCGCCCTTGGCGGGGTCGGTCAGCCACGCGAAGGAGCGGCGCTGGATGTCGATCAGGTTCGGTACGTCAACGGTCTTGTTCAGACGCGCGAAGCTACGGCGCGTCCGGAGAGCATCTGCAGCAGCCAAGAAATGACTCCTTCGGAGGGCGAAACACGGACGAGGAGGGCGCCGGGGCGCGACCAGCAAAGATAGCACAGGGCATCTGCGCCCTGAAGGGCCGCCGGTACTCACGGACCCCGCCCGCACCGAACGCGTATGTGGCGCGTGGTGCCTTTCGGGCGGCTGCGACTATCGACCAGCGTCGAGAACCTTACCGGAAAATCCGAGAAAGTGGGGGTCGGCGGTCCAAAACGAACGACTGCCGTCTGATCGGGCCGCCGTTGCGTACAAGGCGGGCCGGCGTCAGGAGGCGGGCCTGGCGAGGACGTGCGCGAGCGGAGGGGCGTCGCGCGTCGGCACGGCGAACTCGATCGTCGCGTGCTCGTAGCCGGCGCCGTCGAGGAAGTCGGCGACCTCGCCGTTGGTGCGGTGCAGCTCGATCACGAGCGTCGGGCCGCTGCGCCCGATCGTCTCGGCCATGCCGCGCAGCACACCGAGCTCGGCGCCCTCCACGTCGATCTTCACGACGTCCGGAGCCGGCTCGCCCGTCTGCTCCAGCCACGAGTCGAGCCTGGCGACGGCAACTGGAGTGCGGCCGTGCACGCGCTGCTCGCGCTTGGCGCGCCACTCGGCCTGGGCGTCGAAGTCGTCTTTGTCGAGGCGGCCCTGCAGGTTGCCTTTGTCCAGGAACGTCATCCAGCCGTCCTGATCGGTCAGCGCGGCGCAAACGACCGTGACGTTGCCGAAGCGGTTGACGGCGGCGTTGTGCTGGGCCAGCGAGGCGTTCGACAGCGACGGCTCGAAGGCCAGCACGCGGCCGGCGGGGCCGACGGCGCGGGCGGCGAGCAGGCTGTACCAGCCGATGTTCGCGCCGACGTCGTAGAACACCTGCCCTTCGGCAAGCTCGCCGAGGATCGCCTTCTCGACGCGACCCTCGACGGTTTTCAGCGCCCTGATCAGGGTCGACTCGCCGAAGCGGACCCGCAGGCCGCGGCCGCTGCCTGAGAGCACCGGTACCGCGGACCTGCGCACCGGCTGCGTGAGCCGGTGTTGGACGCTGCGCATGCGCATTGCGCGGAGCGGCTACTTCAGCTCGACGCTCGCGCCGGCCTCCTCGAGTTCGGCTTTGAGCTTGTCGGCCTCCTCGCGTTCGATGCCCTCCTTGACCGGCTTGGGAGCCTCATCGACGAGCGCCTTGGCCTCTTTCAGGCCGAGGCCCGTAGCGGCGCGCACGACCTTGATCACCTGGATCTTCTTGTCGCCCGCCCCGGTCAGCATCACGTCGACCGTGGTCGACTCTTCTTCGCCGCCGCCGGCGTCGCCGCCGCTGGCCGCTGCCGCCGGAGCAGCCGCCGCGACAGCCGTCGCGGACACGCCGAACTCCTCCTCGAGCGCTTTGATCCGCTCTGCGAGCTCGAGCACCGAGATGCCCTTCAGCTCCTCGATCCAATCCTGTGTGCTGGTTGCCATGTCTGTCAGTCCTCCTTGGTGGGGTTCGTCTCGGCGTCATCGCCCTCGGCGTCCGCCGAGACGTCCGCCTGTTTGTCGTCCTCTTGCGCCGGTGCCTCAGCCTCCGGCTCAGTCTGTGCCTGCTCCGCCTCAGGGGCGGACTCCGCGGCCGGCTCCGGCTCAGGAGCAGCCTCAGCCTCCGGAGCGGCCTCAGCCTCCGGAGCGGCCTCCGCCTCAGGGGCGGGCTCCGCGGCAGCCTCCGGCTCCGGCTCCGGCGTGGCCTCAGCCTCAGGAGCGGCCTCACCCTCGGGAGCGGCGTCCGCCTCGGGAGCGGCCTCGGCCTCCGGAGCGGCCTCGGCCGCGGCGGGGGCCTCCCCTGCTGGGATCTCGCCTGACTCCTTCTTCTGGCTGACCTGCCCGAGGGCGACGGCGAGGCCGCCGAGGAGGGCGTTGAGGGAGCGGACGAGGCCGCCGACGGGAGAGGCGACGATGCCGACGAGCTGGCCGTAGAGCACGTCGCGCGAGGGCAGCCTGGAGAGCGAGCGGATCTGCTCGATCTCGAGCTCCTCGCCGCCCATCATGCCGCCCTTGAATGGCAGCAGCTGGATCGCTTTGGCGTAGTCGGCGACGGCTTTGGCGGCGACGGCGATGTCACCGCGGACGAAGGTCAGGGCGGTGGGGCCGGCGAGGTAGGCCTTCAGCGGCTCGGCCCCGACCTGGTCGGCGGCGCGCTCGGTCAGCGAGTTCTTGACGACCTTGAAGGTCGCGTCGGCCTCGCGCAGTTTGGTGCGCAGCTCAGCGACCTGCTCGACGGTGATGCCTCTGTAGTCGACGGCGAAGATCGCCTCGGACTCATCGATGTTGGTGGCGATCTCGGCGATCGCCACTGCCTTCTGCTCGCGGTTCATTGGGCTCCTGTCCCGGACTTACGCGAAGCCGCCGGGGGTCTCTGGTGGCCTGTGGGAGGCTGCCTCAGGCGGCGACGGTCGCCGCGGGCGCCTCCTCGAGGATTTCTTTGGTGCGACTCGGATCGACCTTCACGCCGGGCCCCATCGTAGAGGTGAGGGTGACGCTCCGCAGGTAGCGACCTTTGGCGGCCGACGGCTTGGCGCGAACGAGCTCTTCGATCACGGCGGCGTAGTTCTCGAGCAGGAGGCGCTCTTCGAAGCTCGCCTTGCCGATCACGAGGTGGACGATCGCTGTGCGGTCGGTGCGGTACTCGACCTTCCCCGACTTGGACTCTTCGACGGCTTTGGCGACGTCCATCGTCACGGTGCCGACTTTCGGGTTGGGCATCTTGCCGGCCGGCCCGAGGATGCGACCGAGCTGGCCGACGACGTTCATCAGGTCGGGCGTTGCGATCGCCACGTCGAAGTCGTCGAAGCCATCCTGGACGCGCTTTGCGAGGTCCTGCGCGCCGACGACGTCGGCACCGGCCTCTTCGGCCTCTTTGGCCTTCTCGCCCTGGGCGAAGACGACGACGGTTACTTCCTTGCCGAGCCCGTTGGGCAGGGCGATCGTTCCGCGCAGCTGCTCGTCGGCATGGCGGACGTTGAGCCCGGTGCGGACGTGCAGCTCGACGGACTCGTCGAACTTGGCGCTTGAGAGTCCCTTGACCAGTGCGACGGCCTCGCCCGGCTGGTACTCGTGCTCGCGGTCGACCTTCGTCAGGTTCTCCTTGTGGCGCTTGCCGTGCGCGCCGCTCACGATGCCACCTCGACGCCCATCGAGCGGGCGGTGCCGGCGATGATCTTCGCGGCCTGATCGACGTCGTGGGCGTTCAGGTCATCGAGCTTGCGCTCTGCGATCTCGCGGAGCTGCGCCTGCGTGATCGTGCCGACCTTGACGCGGTTGGGCTCGCCGGAGCCCTTGCCGATGCGCAGCGCCTGTCGGATCAGCACGGCCGCAGGGGGCGTCTTCGTGACGAACGTGAACGAGCGGTCCTCGTACACGGTGATCACGACCGGGATGACGGTGCCGGTTTCGCTCTGGGTCTGCGCGTTGAAGGCCTTGCAGAACTCCATGATGTTGATGCCGTGCTGGCCCAGGGCCGGGCCGACCGGCGGGGCCGGGCTCGCCTGTCCGGCGTTCGCCTGCAGCTTGATCGTTGTCAGAACCTTCTTGGCCATGTCTTCTTCTCGTCTAGGGGATTCGTGAGCTTAGTAGGAGTTTCGCGACCGGAGGACGCCGTCTCGCGCCGTCCATCGCCCCGCTCAGAGCTTTTTGACCTGGTCGAAGGACACTTCGACAGGTGTCTCGCGGCCAAAGATAGATACCAGCACCTTGAGCTTGGCGGCGTCCTCGTTGATCTCGGAGATCTCGCCTGAGAAGTCCGAGAGGGGGCCGGAGACGACCTTGACGGACTCGCCGATCGTGAACTGCGCGCGGGTGCGGGTCGCCGTTGCGACCTCCTTGTGAAGGAGCCGGTCGACCTCGACCTGGGTCAGCGGCACGGGCTCCTGGGAGGCGCCGACGAAGCCGGTCACGCCGGGAGTGCCCTTGACGACGCCCCAGGAGTCCTCGTTGAGCTCCATGTTGACGAGCACGTAGCCGGGCATCGTGCGCTTCTCGACGGTCACCTTCTGGTTGTCCTTCATCTCCGAGACTGCTTCGGTGGGCACGACGACGGAGCGGACCGCGCGCTGCTGCCCGAGCGACACGACGCGGTGCTCGAGGTTGTGCTTGACCTTGTTCTCGTGACCCGAGTAGGTGTTGACTACGTACCAGCGGAACATTCAGATTCCTCTCACAGCTCAGCCGAGGATGAGTTCGACGAATTCTTTGGCGACGAAGTCGGCCAGGCCGAGATAGGCGCCGGCGACAGCGACGAAGCCCAGCACGACGGCCGTCGCCTGGGTGACCTGACGGCGGTCGGGCCACTGCACACGCTGCAGCTCTGCCCAGCTCGCGCGGATGAAGCCGATGGCCCTGTTGCCGCCGCGAAGAGGCGCGCCGGAAGGATGGGCAGCCCCGCCGCCACCGGCAGGGCCCCCGCCCGAGCCGCCCGGGCCGCCCGGCCCGTCGCCTCCGGGAGGCGAGCCTGGCGCCTGCAGCTCGTCCTCAGCGCCGAAGGACTGCTCGGCCAGCTCGTTGCCGGCCGGCGCGCCACCGGCGCCGCGGACGAGCGCGGCGTCGAACTCGTCGACGTCGGATGAGGCGTGATCGAGCGCACCGGGGACGTCGGCGCGCTCGAGCCCGTTGGGCTCAGCCTGCTCGGGCGTCTCGGCGGGCGCGGGCGTAGAGCCCGCGGCGCCACCACGGCCGACGGCCGCAGCGCGACCGCGATCGCGGCGCTGCTTCGCACGTTTACGGTCACGGGCCACAGCAGCGCTCCCGCGCTAACGGGTCTCCCGATGGCTGGTGTGCTTGCGACACCAGCGGCAGTACTTGCGCAGAGTCACCCGGTCGGGGTTGTTGCGCTTGCTCTTGTTGGTCTGGTAGTTGCGATGCTTGCACTCCTCGCAGGCGAGGGTGATAGCGATTCGAACGTCTCCGCGGGCCATGATCGGTCAATCCCTGCGTAGTTGGTGGCGACGGCCTTGGGCGAAGAAAAACCCCGCCCAAGCGCGAGGTACAGGCCAGTCTAGCGTGCTTGCGATTGCTGCGGCTCGCCGCAGCCCGGCGTCCGGCGCGAGCGCCCGTCTCCCACCTCCAGGGCACGCGGGGCGCGCGTGGACGCTACGTTCAGGCGGTGCCTGAACGGGCCAGCCGAGCCTCCCGAGCAGCCGCCCGCCGCCGGACGCGCCGGCATCGCCTGTGGCTGGCGGTGACGTTGCTGGCGGGGGTGCTGGCGGCGCTCGTGGCGCTGCTCTCGGGCGGGGGCGCCCGCCATGCCGCGCCGGCGAGCCACGCCTCGAGTCACGGCGCCGGGGAGAGCCGCAGCGTCGGCCGGAGCTCGCTGCGCACCGTTCCGCCCGGGCCGGGGTATCCGGAGACGAGCGAGGTGCGGCGCCTGATCGCGATGGGGCGTCCGATCTACTGCGCGCCGAACCGCGGCAACGAGGTGGCGCTGACCTTCGACGACGGGCCTGGCCCGTACACGAGGCTGATGGTGCACAAGCTGCGCAAGCACGGCGTGCAGGCGACGTTCTTCATCGTCGGTCGCAACGTCGCCGCGATGGCGGCTTGGCCGCGGCAGGAGCTCGCGCTCGGCGCAGTCGGGGACCACACGTTCACGCACGCGCTGATGACGAGCCTCAGCGCCGCGCAGCAGACCTCGGAGATGCTCAGCACGCAGGGCGCGATCGCGCGCGCCGGCGGCGGGCGGGTGTTCCTGTTCCGTCCGCCGTACGGCGCCCACGCGGCGAGCACGGATGGCATCGCGCGCTCGAGCGGGATGCTGCAGGTGCTGTGGAACGTCGACAGCCGCGACTCGCTCGGCGCGTCCTACCGGCAGATCGAGCAGAGGGTCATCGCCGGCCTGCGCCCCGGGTCGATCGTGCTGATGCACGAGAACCACGGCCAGACGATCCGCGCGATGCTGAGCATCTTCGCGGCGCTCGAACGGAGACACCTGCGGGCGGTCAGCGTGCCGCAGCTGTTGACCGACGACCCGCCGCCGAGCGCCGTCGTGGCGGCGGGCGGGCGCGCCTGCGGGGTCACCGCGGGGGCGAGCTCGGCCGGCCACTGAGGCGGACGGCGCCACCGCGCGGGGGCCGAAGGCGCAAACAGCGGCGCCACGGCGGCGCGGCCCTTGACCGCGGCGGTCCGAAGCGGCGAAGCTCCGGGCACGCCCGCCGGGCGCCGACGACCTCATCCGCCTCCCAGGAGACCTCAAATGCACCTGCCCGAGCCGATCCCGCCGAGCGTCCACGACGAGACGTTCGCCGGGGTGACCTACCACATCCGCGGCGAACTGGTCCCGGAGCTGCAGGTCGAGATCTCAAACCGGGCGGTGATGTTCGAGCACCACGTGCTGCTGTGGAAGGAAACGCAGTTGAACGTCGAGCTGAAGAAACTGCCGGGAGCGATCAAGCGCAAGATCGCCGGGCTGGAGTTCTTCGTGACCCGCACGTCGGGCTCAGGGCGGATCGCCTTCTCGCGCGACTCACCGGGGCAGTGCGTGCCGCTGCACCTCCGCCAGGGCGAGGGGCTGGACGTCCGCGAGCATCAGTTCATCGCGGCGACCGACAACCTCGACTACAGCTTCGAACGGATCAAAGGCGTGCAGAACATGCTGCTCGGCGGATCGGGCTTCTTCATGGACAAGTTCCGCGCGACCGAGGGCGACGCGCTCGTCTGGCTGCACGGTCACGGCAACGTCTTCCTCGTGCAGTTGATGGAGGGCGAGCAGATCGACGTCGAGGCCGGCGCGTGGCTCTACAAGGACCCGACGGTGAAGCTCGAAGCGGTCACGATGGGGCTGAAGACGGGGATCTTCGGCGGCGGGGGCAAGCTGACGTGGAACCGCTTCACGGGCCCCGGGCGCCTGGCGATCCAGACGCTGTTCATCTCTCCGCTGGAGGGCGGCGAGAGCCCGGCGGCGGCGGCCGGTGCGGGCGGCGTGGCCGGGGCGCTGCTCGGGGGGCTGGCGCGCGGCTGACGTGCGCGGGTGAGGATTTTCAGGAGGGCCCCTTGCGGGGCCCGGCTACGGGTCGCGCCGTTGCAGGCCGGTGCTACTCGTACAGCGTCACTGCGCCGAGTATCACGTACAGGGAGACGAGCGCCCAGCCCTCGAACTCGGCGGCCTCGCCGTCGCCGCTGACCTGCCACAGGGCCAGCGCGCCGAGCGCGAGCGCGCCGGTGTAGACGGGGGCGAGCGCGAACGTGAGCGTCGTCGAGAGCAGGAACGAGATCAGGATGAGCAGCGGGAACAGGAACGCCGCGATCTGGGCGACGGAGTTTTTGACGACCGAGATCGCGAGATCGGAGCGTCCCTTCCAGGCGAGCACCAGCCCGGCCGTGTTCTCGACGGCGTTTCCGGCGATCGCGACGATCACGAGGCCGGCGAACGCCTGCGAGACGTGCAGTTCGACGATCGCCGGGCGCAGGCCGTTGACGAACCAGTCCGAGACGAACGCCGAAGCGGTCCCGGCAACCGCCAGCAGGCCCAGCGTGACGCCCAGCGACAGCCGGGGCCCCTCGTGCTCGGGGGCCGGCTGATCGTCCCCGGGCGGCGAGACGCCCGGGGCCTGGTCGCTGCGCAGATACGGGACGACCCAGGACAGGTAGACGAGCAGCAGGCAGACCGCGCCGACGGCCGAGATCGCCTTGACGTGATGGCTTGCCGGGTCGTGGGAGCTGAGCGACAGGGCGAGGATCACGATGATGAAGACCGTCACCTGCAGCAACGTCGAGGTGTCATTCGGCAGGCGCTTGGAGAAGGTCATCAGACGCCCGGGCGCGCGGCGCGCGCCGATCACGATCACGAGGCCGAGGACGAGCAGGGCGTTCGCGAGGATCGAGCCGACGATGGCCGTCTGGGCGACGACGAGCTCGCCCTTCTGCAACGCGAAGATCACGACGAACAGCTCGGGCAGGTTGCCGAGCGTCGACTGGAGCATTCCGGTGACGGCCGGGCCGAAGCGCTCTCCGAGCTGCTCGGTGGCGAAGGAGACGACCCAGGCGAGCCCGGCCAGGGCGAGGGTCGCCAGCAAAAAGCGCGGGATCGTCGCCCACGCGCCGTAGTTCGCGACGCCTGCGAGGGCGGCGAGCACCGCGATGGCCGAAAGGGCGAGGCGCTCGAAGGACCTCAGGCCGGACACCGCGTCGGGTCGGTCAGTGGCTCTCGAGGACTTTGTCGACGAGGCCGTACTCGAGGGCCTGCTCTGCCGTGAAGAACCGGTCGCGCTCCATGTCGGCGCGGACCTCCTCGGTCGCCTTGCCGGTGTGCTTGGCGTAGATCTCGTCGATCTGGCGGCGCATGTTGAGGATCTCGCGGGCGTGGATCTCGATGTCGGTCGACTGCCCTTCGAACCCGGCTGAGGGCTGGTGGATCAGGATCCGCGAGTTCGGCAGCACGGCGCGCTTGCCTTTGGCTCCGGCGGCCAGCAGCAGCGACCCCATCGACATCGCCACGCCGACGCACATCGTTGCCACGTCCGGTTTGATGAAGTTCATCGTGTCGTAGATCGCCAGGCCCGAGTAG
Source organism: Solirubrobacterales bacterium (assembly GCA_025963965.1). Lineage (GTDB taxonomy): Bacteria > Actinomycetota > Thermoleophilia > Solirubrobacterales > Solirubrobacteraceae > Palsa-744. Next base: position 8,432 of record JAOPZS010000091.1, on the reverse strand, counting down.
ATCGAACCGCCCGGCGAGTTGATGTACAGCGAGATGTCCTTGTCGGGATCGTCGCTCTCGAGGTGCAGCAGCTGGGCGACTATGAGGTTGGCGACCTGGTCGTCGATCGGCGTGCCGAGGAAGATGATCCGCTCGTTGAGCAGGCGGGAGTAGATGTCGAACTCGCGCTCGCCTCGGGCGGTGCGCTCGATGACCATCGGGATCAGCGGCATGGGCCCACCCTAGCGTTCGGCGCAGCGCCGCCATCCAGGGCTCGCCTCGCCGGCCGAGCGCCCCGCACTGGCCGGATGTCCGAGTTGCGAGCGCAACAAGCTCGGGCAATGGGGTTTGACGACGATGCGCCCAAGACGAAGGAGCCAATATGAGTAAACCCCGCATATCCCGGATGTCGGGCCGCGCGGCCGTCGCGGCCGCCGTGCTGGCCTGCGCCCCCGCCGCCGTGGCGATGACCAGCCACGCCGGCTGGCCGCGCAACGAGCATCTCGTGATGGACAAGGGCCCGCCCGGGCAGAGCCACACGCTGACCGGCAAGGCCGGCAAGCACAACTACCTGCTCGGCGGCTACGGCGACGACACGATCCTCGGCGGCGACAGCGGCGACGTGATCTGGGGCGACTACCACCCGACCGGCGCAAAACACCAGACGGCCGTGATCCACGCCGGCAACGGCAGGAACTTCATCTACGCCAACGACACGGTCAACTACGTCTGGACAGGCACGAACGCCAAGACCGTCGTGCACGCCCACGAGAACGGCGGCGTGATCCACTGCGAAAACCCCCGGCAGGTGGTCTACACGAGCCACCACGCCAAGCCCCACTGGAAGCTCGACGGCTGCCGGCACATCAGCTTCTACTCGGTCGGCTACTGAGGGTCGGGGTTCTCCTCTCGCGGGAACCGCGCGCCGGGCGATCAGGCGGGCTTGTGGCAGACGGCCTCGATGTTGTTGCCGTTGGGGTCGAGGATGAAGGCGCCGTAGTAGTTCTGGTGGTAGATCGGCCGGGGGCCCGGCGCGCCGTTGTCGGTTCCGCCGGCCTGCAGACCGGCCGCGTGGAAGGCGTCGACGGTCTCGCGATCCTCGGCCGTGAAGGCGATGTGCAGCCCGCCTTGCACGCTCGGCGGTCGTTCGTGGATCCAGAAGAAGGGCATCTCGTCGCGGCCGAAGCCGCCTGACCCCACGGCCGGCTCCATCAACAGCGTGACGCCCAGCGGCGCCAGCGCGGCTTCGTAGAAGGCCTTGCTTCGCTGATAGTCGCTGACGTTGAATCCGGTGTGGTCGAGCATCGTTCCCCCTGTCTCGCGGTGGCGTTCCTCAGGAGGTGAAGGTACTGCCGCCCGCCGGCGCCGGCTCGAGCATGCGCTCGCGCAGGGCGGCGAGGTCCTCGTCGGTCATCCCGCCGGCGCGCAGTGTCGCCTCGAGGTCCATCGAGGAAAGCGTCGTCGCGATCACCTCCGCCGTGCTCGTCCCGCGCTCGGCGAGGAAGGCCGCGATCTCAGCTCCTTCGTCCTCGCGCCCCATCGCCGCGAACAACCCGGCCAGGCGCTCCTGGCTGAGCTCGTAGTCGGCGACGATCGCCTCGGCTGCGACGCCCGCCAGCGACAGCAGCAGCATCGCGATCTGGCCGGAGCGATCACGACCGCCGACGCAGTGGAACACGACGCCCCCTGGCTGGGCCCGCGCGATCGCGGCGATCGCTGCGACCGACAGCTCCGGCTTGCGCATCAGATGCGCCCGGTAGTAGAGCGGCGTGCCGAACTCGGCGGTCTCCTCGATCGGCTTCCAGAACGAGCGGTCGTTCGTCCCGTCCAGAGGGACGTGGACGGTCACGATCTCACTCGGCCTTGGCGCCGCGTCCTCGATCCGCTCCTCGTCGTTGCGCAGATCGACGACCGTGCGTACGCCGTGGGCGACGAGCGCCTGCCAACCCTGCTCGGTGAGCCGTCCGAGCGAGTCGGCTCGCACGATCGCGCCGCGGCGCGTGCGACGCCCGCCGGCCGCCGGCAGGCCGCCGAGATCGCGTACGTTGAAGCAGCCCGGCCAGTCGAGGTGGGGCTCGTCGGTCAACGCCTCAGATGTTGACGGATCGCATTCCCTGCTCGTCGTAGCGCTCGCCGGCGGCCGCCGGCACCGCGTCGGTGATCCGCTGGACCTCCTCGTCGCTCAGCTCGACGTCGGCAGCGGCGAGGTTCTCTTCGAGGTAGCGCACGCGCTTGGTGCCCGGGATCGGCACGAAGTGCGGGCCGCGGTGCAGCACCCAAGCGAGCGCCAGCTGGCCCGGTGTGACGCCCTTCTCCTCGGCCAGGCCCTTGACGCGCTCGGCCAGCTCGAGGTTGTGGCGCAGGTTCTCACCCGTGAAGCGCGGGCCGTGGCGGCGGAAGTCGTTCTCGTCGAGCTCCTCCGGCGAGGTGAAGCGACCGGACAGGAATCCGCGTCCGAGAGGCGAGTACGGGACGAAGCCGATGCCGAGCTCGGAGAGCACCGGGATCACGTCCTGCTCGACGTCGCGAGTCCACAGCGAGTACTCGCTCTGCACCGCCGTGATCCGATGCACAGTGTGGGCGCGACGGATCGTCGCCGCGCTCGCCTCGGAGAGGCCGAGGTAGCGGACCTTCCCCTCGGCGACCAGTTCGGACATCGCTCCTACCGTCTCCTCGATCGGCGTGTCGGGGTCGACGCGGTGCTGGTAGTAGAGGTCGATGTGCTCGACGCCGAGGCGCTGCAGCGAGCCCTCGCACGCGGCGCGAACGTACTCGGGGCTCCCATCGATCGAGCGGCGCGGTTTGCCCGGCTCGCTCGTGTCCAGCCGGATCCCGAACTTGGTCGCCAGGAACACCTCGTCGCGGCGCCCGGCGATCGCGGCGCCGACGAGGCGCTCGTTGGTGTGCGGTCCGTACATGTCGGACGTGTCGAGGAAGTTGCAGCCGAGCTCGAGCGCGCGGTGGATCGTGCGCGTCGATTCGTCGTCGTCGCCCTGGCCGTAGAAGGCGGACATGCCCATGCAGCCGAGGCCGATCGCGGAGACCTTCGGACCCTCCGGTCCAAGCGTGCGCTGCTTCATGGCTGCTCCTTTCGGTGCTGCTTGCTCGTGAGGGGTGTCGTGGCTGACCCGCGTCCCGGTATATCAAACCGGAGGAACCCTCCGGTAAGGGTCTGGTGCGGCCGGCGTCCCGTGCGGGCGCGCCCGTCTAGTGTTGCCCCCACGTGTTCCCTTTGAACCTCCCGAACGTCCTGACGGTGCTGCGCATCATGCTCGTCCCGGTGCTCGTCGTGGCGCTGCTCGGCAACACCCCGGCGGGCGACGTGCTGGCGGCGATCGTCTTCGCGCTGGCCTCGCTGACGGACTTCGTCGACGGGTACCTGGCGCGCGCCAGGGACAGCATCACGACTTTCGGGAAGCTGATGGACCCGCTGGCCGACAAGCTGCTCGTCGTCGCCGCGCTGATCTCGCTCGTGTCCCTGCACCGTCTGCCGGCGTGGGTGGCGATGGTGATCATCACGCGCGAGCTGGCCGTCACGGTGCTGCGGCTCGGCGCCACGCAGGCGGGGGTGGTGCTCGCGGCTTCGATGTTCGGCAAGGTCAAGACGTGCCTGCAGATCGCCGCCATCCTCGCCGTCATCGCCGTGCACGGGCAGCCGGCGTGGGTTTCGGCTCTGCTGTACCTGACCGTGCTCGTGACGGTCCTCTCAGGCCTCGACTACTTCTTCGGCGTGCGCCGCCTGATGTCCCAGAGCGCCAACCGCCCCCAGCCCGAGCGCTGAGTCCCGAGACGCGGAGCGGCGCTCAGCCCTGCTGCGCAGGCGCCGCGTCGAGCCACGACTCGAGCGTCGTGTGGCGCGAGGCGGGCGTCCCCGACTCGATCTCCGCACGCAGCTCCTCGAGCAGCCCGTGGCGCTCGGCGACAACGTTGTGCTGGTGGATCGTCTCCAGGTTCTCCTGGCGTGCGGAGACGAACGTGTTCGAGTCGAGCTGCGGGAACGTGCTGACGACGCCCGCGATCATCTCGCGGACGCAGTCCTCGACGAACCGCGGGCGGCGGTGGGCCTTCTCCACCACCTCGACCTCGTCGGAGCGCTTCATCAGCTCGTAGATCTCAGAGGACATGCTCCCCTCGGCGATCGCCAGCAGGGTCGTCGCGTCGATCTCCGTGACGCACCCCTCGACGCAGCCGATCTGAAGCGTCGCGAGGCCTCGCTGATTGTGCGTGGCGACAGGGACACTCTGCATGATCAGCTCGATCTGCTCGTCGGAGAAGCCCTCGCCTGAGAGGCGCTCGCGGGAGCGCGCGGCGACGAGCTCCTGCGCGCAGGGGCAGGCTGTGATCCCGGTTGCGGAGACGCCGACGATCCGGCGCGTGCCGTGCTCGTAGGCGACGGCGCGACCGTGCAGCGTGTAGATCTCCTGGGTCTGCACGCCGGAGACGGGCGCCGGCTTGTGCTCGGGGTAGCGCGCGGCGATCGTGACCTCGGCGCGCGCGGCGCCCTGGCGCGCGCGGACGAGCTCGGCGATGTGCTGGGCGAGCGTCTCGGCGCGGAACGGCGACTCGCTGAGCACGACCTCGCCGATCGCCTCGTTGACGACCTCGTCGAAGCGCGACATGTGCGCGCCCTTCTGCTCGTGGGAGAGGTCTACGAAGCACTCCAGGCGCGCGAAGAACAGCTCGTCGCGAATCCGCACCACCTTCTCGACCCCCGTGACGCCGACGCGCGAGAGCCCGACGGGTATGCCCGGAACGCGCGCCTGCACGTCATCGCCGGAGCCGATCGTCGGTGACAAAGTAGGGGTCGAACCGGTGCCCTGCACGAGCGTCAAGCCTAGCGCGGCGGTGGCGCCTCGACGGCGCGGCGCGTGGGCCGACTTCTCGACCGCGGATTCTGGTATCACTCCGCACTTAGTCGACCGACGGGTCTGGGGAGCAGCATTGGCCTTCGGTCGGGGAACTGCAGGAAAACCCAACGAGACTGCTGATGACAGCGCAACGCACGGGAGGCTTAGCGTCGTAGGTCAGGGGAGGTCACGGCGGGCGACCGCCGCGACAAGGGATTCGGAGAGGTCCTTGGGGGTCAAAGTGAGCGAGAAGCTGGAGGGGTTGCTTGCCACCACAGAGCCGGGCGTGGTGGAGATGGAGGAGTTGCAGGGCATCATCGCCGAGGGTCAGGAGCGCGGCTTTCTGACGCCGGAGGCGCTAGCAGCGGTGGTCGAGGAGGCGGAGCTCTCTTTGCAGCAGGCGCAGAACCTGCTCAGCTACCTCGAGGAGCACGGCGTCGAGATCGCCGGCCCGGCCGATGCGCGGGAGCTCGACTCAGGCGGCGAGGCCCAGCGCCCCGCCGCAGCCGGTGGCGAGGAGATCGACGCCGAGCAGGACGAGCCGGATGAGTCCGACGAAGAGGGTCCCGGACTGCGTGCGCGGCTGGACGAGCTGCGCCGTCCCGAGGTCGACCTGACCGTCGAGCCCAGCCTCGACTCGCTGCGGCTGTACCTGCGCTCGATCGGACGGGTGCCGCTGCTCAGCGCCGTTGAGGAGGTGTCGCTCGCCAAGCGCATCGAGCGCGGCGACATCGCCGCCAAGCAGCACATGGTCGAGGCGAACCTCCGGCTGGTCGTCTCGATTGCGAAGGGTTACGTGGGGCGCGGGCTGACCCTCTTGGACCTGATCCAGGAGGGCTCGCTGGGGCTGATCCGCGCAGTCGAGAAGTTCGACTACCGGCGCGGCTACAAGTTCTCCACGTACTCGACATGGTGGATCCGCCAGGCGGTGACGCGCTCGCTCGCCGACAAGGGCCGCACGATCCGCATCCCTGTGCACATGGTCGAGCGCCTCAACAAGCTGCTCCACGCCGAACGCCGGCTGATCCAGCAGCTCGGGCGCGAGCCGACCCCCGCCGAGCTGGCCGACGAGCTCGAGTGCACGGTGCGCGAGATCCGCGACGTGATGCGCATCACCCAGCAGCCGATCTCGCTCGAGAAGCCGGTGGGCGAGGAGGACGACTCGGCGCTGGCCGACTTCGTCGAGGACGTCTCGGCCGCGTCTCCTTTCGAGATCGCATCCGAGGCGCTGCGTCGCGAGAACGTGGTGCGTGTGCTCTCGGCGCTGCCGCGCCGCGAGCGCGAGGTGATCGAGATGCGCTACGGGATCGTCGGAGGACGCTCGCGCACGCTCGAGGAGGTCGGACGCGCCTTCAACATCACCCGCGAGCGCGTCCGCCAGATCGAGAACCGCACGCTCAAGAAGCTGCAGACGCTGCCCGAAGCGCAGCAGCTGCGCGAGGCCTCCTAGCCGCCTGGCGCGTCGGCGCGACGTACCGCTCCGGGCGAGGACGCCCTAAACTGACCAGCCCCCTGGCGGGGTTCCCGAGCGGTCAAAGGGGCGTGGCTGTAAACCACGTGGCTCTGCCTTCGAAGGTTCGAATCCTTCCCCCGCCATCTGGTGAGCAGCGATGCGACGATCGAGGTGCACGGCATCGTCAAGCGCTTCGGCGAGGTCCGGGCGCTCGACGGCGTCGACCTGACCGCCGAGCCAGGCGAGGTGCTCGGGCTGCTCGGCCCCAACGGCGCCGGGAAGACGACGCTGGTCCGAGTGCTGGCGACGCTGATCGCGCCGGATGCGGGCACGGCGCGCGTCACGGGGCTCGACGTCGTCGCCGACGCGTCGCGCGTGCGTGAACGGATAGGGCTCGCCGGACAGTACGCGGCAGTCGACGAAAACCTGACGGGGCTCGAGAACCTGACGATGGTCGGCCGGCTGTACGGCGCCGACCGGGCGACCGCCAAGCGCCGTGCGGGCGAGCTGCTCGAGCGCTTCGATCTCGTCGATGCCGCCGGGCGCCCTGCGAAGACCTATTCGGGCGGCATGCGCCGGCGTCTGGACCTGGCGGCGGCGCTCGTCGCCGAACCGCCGGTGCTGTTTCTCGACGAGCCGACGACGGGACTGGATCCGCGCAGCCGCCTGAGCCTGTGGGCCGTGATCGAGGGACTCGTCGCGGGCGGCACGACGGCGCTGCTGACGACCCAGTATCTCGACGAGGCTGACCGTCTCGCCGACAGGATCGCCGTGATCGACCACGGCAAGCTGATCGCCCAGGGGACGCCGAACGAGCTCAAGGACCGGCTCGGCGGTGAGCGGCTCGAAGTTCGCCTGGAGTCTGCGCGCGACGCCGCCCGCGCCGCCGAGGTGCTGGCGTCGATGTCGGACGAGCCGCTGACGGCGGCCGGGCACGACGTCACCGTCGCCGTGCGCGACACGAAGGGCGTGATCGTCGAGGCGGTGCGCCGGCTCAGCGAGGCCGGCGTCGAAGTCGACGATCTGAGCCTGCGCCGGCCGACGCTCGACGATGTCTTCCTGGCGCTGACGGGGCATGTTGCGAGCAGCGAGGACGAGGACGGCGGCGAAGCCGACCCGGCCGCGGGCGAGCGAGCGGAGCCGGGGCCTTGAGACGGCTCGTCACCGACACGCTGATCATCGCCGAGCGCAACCTCGTGCGCCTGACTCGCACGCCGGAACTGCTGATCGGCTTCACGATCCAGCCGATCATGTTCGTGCTGCTGTTCCGCTATGTCTTCGGCGGGGCGATCAGCACGCCGGGCTACGCCTACGTCGACTTCCTGATTCCAGGGATCATCGTCCAGAACACCGCCTTCGGCGGCTTCGCCACGGCGCTCGGCCTCAACGAGGATGTCCGCAAGGGGCTGATAGACCGCTTTCGCTCGCTGCCGATGTCGCGCTCTGCCGTGCTCGCCGGCCGGACCCTCTCCGATGTCGCGCTGAACGCGCTGTCGATCACGATCCTGCTCGTCACAGGCGTGATCATCGGCTTCAGCTTCCACGCCGGCGTCGGCCACGCGGCCGCGGGCATCGCGCTGCTGCTGCTGTTCGGGTACGCCTTCTCGTGGGTCCTCGCCTTCATCGGGCTGCTCGTCTCCTCCTCGGAAACGGTCAACTCCGTCGGCTTCATCATCGTCTTCCCGCTGACCTTCATCTCCTCGGCCTTCGTGCCGGTCGCCTCGATGCCGGACGGCCTTCGGCAGTTCGCCGAAGTCAACCCGTTCACGATCATCGTCGACGCGATGCGTCACCTCTGGCTCGGCGCGCCGACCAACAACGCCGTGCTGTGGGCCGTGGTCTGGTCACTCGGGATCATCGCCGTTTTCGCCCCCCTGGCCGTGGCCCGCTACCGCCGCGCGGCGAACGGCTGAGCGGCCCTCAGGCGGGAAATCCGCGGCCGTGCGCGGCGGCGGCGAGCTCGAGCAGCAGCAGCCGAACGGCCTCTGGCTGCTCGAGCGGCGCGAGATGACCGGCTCCGGAAATTGTCTCCTGGCGGGCGCCCGGGAGATCCGCGGCGAGCTGCGCAGCGACGAGGTGGAAGTCGCTCATGTCGTGCTCGCCCGCCGCGACCAGGATCGGCACGTCGAGCCGCTGGAGCGCGTCGGGATCCA
>JAOPZS010000049.1 GCA_025963965.1 Solirubrobacterales bacterium | reverse complement strand
GAGGATTTCGCCGACCTTCTTGGCCTGCTCGGTCGACTGAAGGTCGCGCAGCTCGGGCTCGATCCAGTTGACGGCAACCAGAGTGCGGCCGGCAACGTCGTCGATGAGCTGCGCGAACACGCCGCGGATCGAGCGGAAAACAGACAGGCGCGGCCGCTCTGCTGTGCCGCGCCCCTTCGCGCGCACGCGGCGCCGGCGCTTGAGGCGCTTGACGGGCTTGGACGTGACGCTCATGCGCGCTTGCCGACCTTCCGGGGGACATACTCGCCCTCGTAGCGGATGCCCTTGCCCTTGTAGGGCTCGGGCGGACGCTGCTTGCGGATGATCGCGGCGGTCTCGCCGACGAGCTGCTTGGAGATCCCTTTGACGACGACGCGGGTCGGCTGGGGGACCTCGAATTCGATCCCGTCGGGCGCCGGGATCGGCACCGCGTGGGAGTAGCCGACGGCCAGCTCGAGGTTCTTGCCCTTCAGCTGCGCGCGGTAGCCGACGCCCTGGATCTCGAGGCGCTTCTCATAGCCGCTGGTCACGCCCTCGACCATGTTCGCCACGAGCGAGCGCGTCAGCCCGTGCAGCGCCCGGTGTTCACCGCGGTCGGTCGGGCGCGTGACGAGCAGCACCTCGCCGTCCTGGGTGACGTCGATGTCACGGTGGATGCGCTCGCTCAGTTCCCCTTTGGGGCCGTTCACGCGCACCTCCTCCGGCTCGATCGAGACGGTCACGCCGGACGGCACGGGGATGGGCTGTCTGCCGATACGCGACATCAGCTCACCAGACCTGCGCCAGGACCTCGCCGCCGACGCCGGCTGCGCGGGCGTCGTGGCCGGTCATCACGCCGTGGGACGTCGAGACGATCGAGGTGCCCATGCCACCGAGCACCTTGGGGATCGACTTGGCGTCGACGTAGGTGCGCCGGCCAGGGCGCGAGACGCGCCGGAGACCGGTGATCGCCGAGCGGCGGTCCTCGGTGTACTTGAGGCGGATCTGGATGACCTCGCCGGCGCCGCCATCAGGGGCGCTCGCGACGGTCCACGAGTCGATGTAGCCCTGCTCGTCGAGGATCCTCGCGAGCTCGCCCTTGAGCTTGGAGGCGGGCACGTCGACCGTCTCATGCGCAGCGCGAATCGCGTTGCGCACGCGGGTCAGGAAGTCGGCTATCGGATCGGTCATCGACATGGGCTTGATGCTCCTACCAGGAGGACTTCGTCATCCCGGGGATCTGGCCGTTGTGGGCGAGCTCGCGCAGACAGATGCGGCACACCCCGAACTTGCGATACACCGCGCGCGGTCGTCCGCAGCGCGTGCATCGAGTATAGGCCTGTGTTTTGAACTTCGCTGGGCGCAGCTGTTTGACGCGCTGCGAGGTCTTCGCCATCAGTCGGTGCTCTCTTTCTCGGTGTTCTCGGGCTCGGCCGGCTGCTCCTCAGCGGGCGCCTCGGTCTCGGCTGCAGCCTCGGTTCCGGTCTCGGCGTCGGCAGCCGGCTCGGCCTCGGCGGGCTGTTTCTGCTCCTCGGCCTGCTCGGCCTGGGTCTCTGTCTCCGCGGCGGCCTCGGGCTCGGCGTCGCCGTCGGGCGCCGCCTCAGCGGCGGCCTCGGGCTCGGCGTCGGCGGCGGGTGCTGCCTCAGCGGCGGCCTCGGGCTCGGCGTCGGCGGCTGCCTCTTCTTCGGCGGCTGCTTCGCGCGCGGCTGCGGCGGCTTTCATTTTGTCGGCTTTCGGCGCGTCGCGGGGAAGCGGCGCAGCTGCCTTTGCCGCGGCGGCCGCGGCAGCCTTCTCCTCGGCCTCGATGTGAGCTTGCTCGGCCGCGGCGTCGGCCTCGGGGTCGTAGCCCTTGGGGCGACCCTGCGGGGCGAACGGCATGCCAAACGCTGCCAGCAGCGCGTAGGCCTCGATGTCGGTGGAAGCGCTCGTCGTGATCGTGATGTCCAGGCCGCGGACCTGGTCAATCGCGTCATAGTCGATCTCCGGGAAGATGATCTGCTCCTTGACGCCCATCGAGTAGTTGCCGCGGCCGTCGAAGGAGCGGGCGTTCAGGCCGCGGAAGTCGCGGATCCGCGGGATCGCGATCGAGATCAGGCGGTCGAGGAACTCGTAGCCGCGCTCGCCGCGCAGCGTGACGGCGAGTCCGACAGGCATTCCCTCGCGGAGTTTGAACGCGGCGATCGACTTGCGCGCGCGACGCACGCTCGGCTGCTGGCCGGCGATCGTCGCGAGCTGCTCGGTCGCGGCTTTGAGCATTTTCGAGTCCTGCTTGGCCAGGCCGACGCCCATGTTGACGGTCACCTTCTCGAGCTTCGGCGCCTGCATCACCGACGAGTAGCCGAAGCGGGAGATCAGCGCGGGGCGGATCTCCTCCAGGTAGCGCGCCTTCAGGCGGGCAGGGGTGGCTGTATCGGTCGCTGCCATCTGCTCAGTCGAGCCTCGTGCCGGAGTTGCGGGCGACGCGGAAGCGCTTCCCGTTCTCGCGCTCGATGCCGATGCGAGTCCGCTTGCCTTTGCCGTCGAGGACCATCACGTTCGAGACGTGGATCGGTCCCTCGCGCTCGATCACACCGCCGAGCGCCTGTTCGCTCTGCGCGCCTGAGACCGCCTGCGGGCGGGTGTGGCGCTTGACCATGTTCAGGCCCTCGACGAACACGCGCTCGCGCTTGGGCTCCACGCGCAGGACGCGGCCGGTCTTGCCACGGTCCTTGCCCGAGATCACCTCGACGTGGTCACCGGAGCGGACCTTCATCGGTCGGGCGCGGACGGGCGTCTTGGCGGCCATCACAGCACCTCCGGGGCGAGCGAGACGATGCGCATGAAGTTGCGCTCGCGCAGTTCCCGTGCGACCGGGCCGAACACCCGCGTGCCGCGCGGGTTGTTCTGCTCGTCGATGATCACGGCGGCGTTCTCGTCGAAGGCGATGTAGGTGCCGTCGTCGCGGCCGATCGGCTTCTTCGTGCGCACGACGACTGCCGTCACGACGTCGCCCTTTTTGACGGCGCCCTGCGGGTTTGCCTGCTTGACCGTCGCAGTGATCACGTCTCCGACGAACGCGTAGCGCCGGCGCGAGCCGCCCTTCACACGGATACAGAGGATTTCACGGGCCCCCGAGTTGTCGGCGACGCGCAGCCTTGTCTCGTTCTGGATCATCGCGCGCGCTCCACCACGTCGACGAGCGCCCAGCGCTTGGTGCGCGACAGCGGCCGGCTCTCGATCACCCTCACGACGTCGCCCTCGTTGGCGTCGTTGTTCTCGTCATGCGCGTGCACGGTGCTCGAGCTGCGCACGATCTTCTCGTAGCGGCGGTGGCGGCGGGCGATGTCGATGCGCACGGTGATCGTCTTCTCGGCCTTGTCGGAGACGACGATCCCCTGGCGCACGCGGCGCGTGCCTTCGACCGGCGCGTGGACCGGCGCGAGCGGCTCAGCGGCCGGCTTGGCGGCACGGCGCGCTGCCGCTTTGGCGCGTTCCTGAAGGCGCCGGGCACGACGCCGGACGGCCTTGTCACGACGGGTGGCGACGCGCTCTGCGTGGCGCTCCTCCGGTGAGCGGGCAGGACGCGCCTCACCGCTGTGAGCCGAGCGCGCGCGGCGGCGGCGTTCCTTCGGCGGGAGCTGGGCCTCCGGCTCTGCCGTGGGCGCAGCTGCCTCGGGGGCCTCCTGGTCCTCAGCCGCAGGCGCCTCCTCGGCGGGAGTCTCGGCCTCCGGGGACTCCTCGGGGGCCTCAGCGGCAGGCACCTCGGCCTCCGGGGCAGCAGCCTCCTGGGCAGCCTCCTGCGGAGCCTCGACGGCCTGCTCGTTCTCGGCCTCGGGTGTCTCTGTCGTCTCTTTGTCTTGCTCGTCAGCCATCTGTCTTCCTTGTCACTTGTCTCTAGTTCTCGGTTGCCGCGGACGGCTCGCTTGCCTGGCCGCTGGACTGCTGCGCGCCGTGCAGGTCACGTTCGCGTGCGACGGTCAGCGCCCGGGCGAGGTCACGCTTGGCGCGCCCCAGGCCGGCGGTGTCGTCGAGTTCGCCCGTGGCGTTGGCGAAGCGCAGGCCGAACACCTCTTTGCGCAGCTCGGTAACCCGCTTCACAAGTTCGCCGGACTCCAGGTCCCTGATCTCGGTCGCCTTCATCGCCTAGTCCTCGCGCAGGACGAACTTCGACTTGACGGGAAGCTTGTGGGCGGCCAGCCGGATCGCTTCGCGCGCCAGCGGCTCGGAGACGCCGGCGAGCTCGAACATCACGCGTCCGGGCTTGACGACGGCGACCCACCCTTCGGGGTTGCCCTTGCCGGAGCCCATGCGCGTCTCGGCCGGCTTCTTGGTGACCGGCTTGTCCGGGAAGACGTTGATCCAGACCTTGCCGCCTCGCTTGATCTTGCGGGTCATCGCAACACGGGCAGCCTCGATCTGGCGGTTGGTCAGCCAGCCCTGCTCGAGGGACTTCAGGCCGTACTCGCCGAACTGCACGTGCAGCTGCCCGCGCGAGTTGCCGCGGCGACGCCCACGATGCTGCTTGCGGTGCTTTACGCGCTTCGGGGACAGCATCAGCGGCCGCCTCCTCCGGGGCCACCGCTACGGGGCCCGCGGCCTCCGCCGCCTCCTCCGCCGCCGCGTCCGCCACCACCGCCGCCGCCGGGACCGCGCCCGCCGCCGGGACCGCCGGGACCGCCTGGTCCACGGCCTCC
>JAOPZS010000037.1 GCA_025963965.1 Solirubrobacterales bacterium | reverse complement strand
CCCAGGCCGCAGTACCCGCCGGGGTTCTTGGCGAGGTACTGCTGGTGGTAGTCCTCGGCGTAGAAGAACGGGTGCGCGGCGTCCGCCGGCGCGAGCTCGGTCGTGATCGTGCCGTGGCCGGCGGCCGAGAGCACCTGCTGGTAGGCGGCGAGCGACGCCTCGGCCGCTTCGCGCTGGTCCTCGCCGTCGAAGAGGATCACCGAGCGGTACTGGGTGCCGACGTCGGCCCCCTGGCGCATTCCCTGGGTCGGGTCGTGGCCCTCCCAGAACAGCTTCAGCAGGCTCTCGTAGCTGACCTTGGCCGGGTCATAGGCGACGAGCACGACCTCGGAGTGCCCGGTGCGGGCGCTGCAGACCTCCTCGTAGCTGGGGTTCGGCGTGGAGCCCGCGGCGTATCCGACGGCCGTCGTGTAGACGCCGTCAGCTTCCCAGAAGATGCGCTCGGCGCCCCAGAAGCAGCCCATGCCGAACACAGCCGTGCGGATCCCGTCCGGGAAGGGGGGCCTCAGCGGCGTGCCGAGGACCGCGTGATGCTCCGGCACGCGGACCGCCTGCTCGCGTCCCGGCAACGCTTCGGCCGGGTCGATCAAGTCTGTCTTGTCCCTGCCGAATATGCGCATGAGCTCAGGCTAGCGCGGCTCCAGAACGAAGACGGCGATGTCTCGTGAGGTCCGGGCGTCGTAGTCCTCGAAGCCTTCGTACTCGCTGTTCATGGCTCTCCACAGGCGCTCGCGCTCCTCGCCGTCGGCGACGCGTGCGCGCACGTCGCCGTGCTGCGCTCCGATCTCGATGTGGGCGTCCGGGTTGGCCTTGAGGTTGAAGGACCAGCCGGGCTCGTTGGTGTTGCCGGCGTTGGAGCCGATCACGACGACGTTCGCTCCGTCACGCATGTACAGGACGGGCGCCGTGCGCTGCTGTCCGGAGCGCCGCCCGGTCGACGTCAGCAGCAGCACCGGGGCCCGGCCGACCTTGCCGCCGATGCGCCCGCGTGAGAGGCGATACACGGGCACGTTGAGCTTGCCGGCGGCCCGCAGCGCCCAGGCGGGCATCGACATCGAGAAGCGCGACAGCGCGTGATCGCTGGGCATCGCCGGGAGTATGCCACCGACGTGCGCCGGGCGGATGGCGCCTGGGCGGCTGTAGAGTGGCCGCGATGAGCGACGCCGTGCCGGTCAGCTACGAGGTCGACGGGCGCGTGGCGCGTATCACGCTCGACCGGCCCGAGCGGGGCAACGGCATCACGGCGCGGCTCGTCGCCGAGCTGGCCGCGGCGGTCGAGCGCGCCGACCTCGACCCGGACGTGCACGTGATGCTGCTGTCCGGAAGCGGCGAGGGGTTCTGCGGCGGCTATGACCTTGTCGAGAGCGCCGAGGGCATGGGCGCCTCGGCGCCGCAGGGCGAGCATGACCGGCCGTCCGGCTCGCCGCTGGACCCGGCCGTGATGGCGGCCAATCACGACCCGGCCGGCACATGGGACCCGATGGTCGACTACGCGATGATGAGCCGCAACGTCCGCGGCTTCATGAGCCTGTTCCACGCGAACAAGCCGGTCGTCTGCATGGTGCATGGATTCTGCGTGGCAGGCGGTACCGACATGGCGCTGTGCTCGGATCTGCTCGTGATCGAGCAGACCGCGAAGATCGGCTATCCGCCGGCTCGCGTGTGGGGCTCGCCGACGACGGCGCTGTGGGCACATCGCGTGGGCGCGCAGCGTGCCAAGCGGCTGCTGTTCACCGGCGACTCGCTGTCGGGCGCCGAGGCCCTCGAGTGGGGCCTCGCGATCGAGGCGCCCCCGCCGGAGCGCCTGCGCGAGCGCACCGAGATCCTGCTTGAGCGAATCGCCCAAATGCCTGTCAACCAGCTGATGCTGATGAAGCTGCTCGTCAACCAGACGCTCTATGCCCAGGGCCTGCACGCGACGCAGGTGCTCGGGACCGTGTTCGACGGCATCACGCGCCACACCGCCGAGGGATACGGCTTTCAGCAGCGCGCTGCCGCGGAGGGCTTCCGCGAGGCCGTGCGCGGGCGCGACGAGCCGTTCGGGGACTACGGGCGCTCGACGTTCAAGGGGTAGCTCCGCCGTGAGCCGATTCGTCCGCGGTCGCTGCGCGACGGCGGACGACCTCGTCTCACGGCTCCGCTCGCGACGGGCCCGGCGTGGGCTGGAGAGCGCGCTGCTGGCGGACCGGGCCGCTGGGGGCTAGAATGCCGCGTCCACGCGGATGTAGCTCAGCTGGCTAGAGCGTCGCCTTGCCATGGCGAAGGTCGAGGGTTCGAATCCCTTCATCCGCTTGCAGAGATCGCCCGGAGGTATCGGGCGAACAGGGGCCATGAGTGGCCGATTGATTCGCAGTGGCGTGGAGTGAGCCCGATGGCTCGCTCGAAGCTCGGGCACAACATCGCGAGGGCGGCGGGCAGCTTCGACCTCGCTTGCCATTGGCAGGAGCAGGGCGATGAGTGAGGCCGATCGCCTACTCCTCCAGCCCCACGGCTTTGAGGGCCTCTCGCTCCGAGCCGAAAATCTGGATGCTGACGATCCTGGCCTGGCTCAGCTTGTACACGAATATCGACTCGGTCTCCAATGGGACACCGCTCATCCTTCCCCGCCCCGACTCGCGAACGGCGACGAGTACGAAGTCCCCGGCAGGCCAGACGCGCGCGGCCTCCATGGTGTGGGCGTCCCAGGCCTCAAGCCATTCCGCCGATGCTTGCAACATGCCGTCGTAGCCGTTGTAGTCACGCACATCCGGTTGATCGGGTCTCGACGAGAAGACCACGTCAGGCGCGACAAGCTCGCGGACAGTTGCCGCGTCATCGCGCATATACGCGACCATCGCCCGCCGCACGATCTCCACGTTCTCCTGCGACATCGCCTACTCCGCCAGCCCGGCGTCTCGTAACGCCCGCTCCCGGTCGTGGTAGAGGCGAATCTCGGTCACCCGGCCTGCACGCAGCCTGCACAGCAACGCTGTGGGGTGCTGATCAACCTCGATGCCGCTGCCCTTCGCGCGACCGCGCTCGCGTGTAAAGACCACAACCACGTCGTCGCGGTCGAAGAACTCCTCCGGCTCGCTGCGGTAGGAATCCCAAATGTCGGCGACGTCGGCTCGCCAGCGCATGATGCCTTCGTAACCCTCATACACGGCGGGGTTGAACACGCGCTCGGAGAGGTCAAGGCGCAGGGCCGGATCGAGGACCTCCTCGAACTCGCTCCTCCGCGCGCTCAGGGCGCGGCGGACAACGTCCACGCTCTCCTGCGACATCGCCTACTCCGCACCCCCCACAGCCTCGAAGGCCTGCTCCTCGGACGAGAACATCTGCCAGCGGGCTATCAAGCCGCGGCGCAGGGTGAATATGAATGTGGCCTCAGCGTCCATCGGCGCGCCGCTTCGCTTTCCTCGACCTCGTTGACGTGCGGTGGCCAGCACCAGGTCGCCAAGCTCCTTCGCGCTCAGGATCTTGATCGACCAGTCATCCCAGCTCTCGGTCCAGTCCGTCATGACTTGGCGAAGCCCTTCGTGTCCGTGATAGTCGCGCACGTCAATCTGCTCGGGAAATTGAGTGATTACGACGTCCACCGCGACCAGCTTCAGCAATGCCTGCTCGTCCCCGCGAAAGTAGGCGTCGAAGGCGGCCTGCACGATCTCCACGTGCTCCCGCGACATCGCCTACTCCGCCAGCCCCACGGCTTTGAGCGCCTCGGCTCTGGTCTGAAAGAGTCGCCACTCCACGATGCGTCCGTTGCGAAAGGTCACGACGTACGTGCTCCGCGCTTCGACCTCTACGCCTTCCCTGCCCCAGAAGCAGGTTCGGTTTGGCACCACAACGTGCTCGCCGCACTCGATGAACTCGTCCACAGAGACGCTAATTCGATCGAACGCATCGAGGAACCCGCTCCAGAAGGCTCGCACGTCCTGGTGTCCGCGGTAGACGCCTGCCTCAATCCCATGCGAGCGCGAAAAGTCCACTTCAACCTTGGAGTCGTTGTACCGAACCGCGGCGTCGAGGTCGCGGTGAGCGAAGGCGTCGATCACCCGACGCACGATCTCTACGTTCTCCTGCGACATCGCTTACTCAGCCAGGCCGAGGTCGGCGAGGGCCTGCTCACGGTCCCAATAGTGAACCAGGCTCATAACCATTCCGTCGCAGATCGAAAAGAGGTCCGCCGCCTTGGAATGCATCCCCTCGAGGTCCATCCGGCTGGCCTTTCCGCGTCCGCTCCGCCGGATCAGGACAAGCACCCGTTCATCGTCGAGGTCACGGTGCCGATCGGGGATGACGTGGAAGTCCTCCCAGGCCTCCAGGAAGCGGTACCAGCCCTCCGCCATGCCATCGACCCCTCTCCACCTGCCGGGGTCGGGCCCGCCCACGATCGCGAACTCGATCGCGGGATGGGCCCACTCGGCTGTGGCGAAGTCCCCCCGTTGCCAGCGTGCATAAATCGAGCGCACGAGATCCAGGTTCTCCTGAGACATCGCCTACTCCGCCAGGCCGAGGTCGGTGTGGGCGCGGTCGCGGTCCCAGTAGCGGATCATCCTCATAACCTTGCCGTCGCGAATGTGGAAAACCCAGGCTCCCTTTGCGTGGATCTGCCCGAGATCCATGCCGCTCGTTTTGCCCTGCCCGCTGAAGTGGTCGAGCACGAGCACCGTCTCAGGGCCGAGCTCGCGGTAATCGTCAACCATCAGACGGAATCCCTCCCAGGTGCCAAGCCAGCCGCGGAAGTGCTTCGCCATCTCGGCCAGGCCCGTCCAGGCGCCGGGGTCCAGTCCGTCGGCCTGCACGAAATCGATTTCGGGGTCGGCCCACTCGGCGGAGTTGAAGTCGCCGCGCTCCCAGTCCACATAGATCGAGCGCACGAGGTCCAGGTTCTCAGACACCGTTACCGCCGGTCCTCGGCGAGGCGTTCGGCGGCAGCGCGGGCCGCGTCGAGGTCGAGGTAGTTCATGGTCCGCGTTGCAGGTCAACGATTTCCTCCGTCTGGACGTCCACCTCGTCGTACGCGTCGAACCAC
>JAOPZS010000127.1 GCA_025963965.1 Solirubrobacterales bacterium | reverse complement strand
GGGGACGCCGGGATCGGGGCCGCCGGAGCCGGGCTGCTGCTGGGCGCCGCCGTCGCCGCGACGCAGACCTCGCGCCGTCGTCGCTTCCGCAGCACCGCCACCGGCTGATCTTCGCCAGGGGGCGACCACGCCGGGCGGGGCCAGCTCAAGCCCCGCCCGGCCGCTGCCTGCTCGCGCCGGGTGGGACACTGCACGCAGGCATGGGGCGCGGAGCATGCTCACCAATGGAACCGAGGCGAAGCTTCCCGTGAGCGTGCCCGCATCCGGGGCGAGCGAGGCGGCGGGGGCGTTGCTCGAGCGCGGCGGGAGCATGGCCTCGCTCTCGGGGATGTTCGCCGATGTTCGCCGGAGCTCGCACGGTCGGATGGTGATGCTCGGCGGCGAAGCCGGGGTCGGCAAGACGGCCCTGCTGCACGGCTTCTGCGTCGCCCAGGCGAAGCCGGTGCGGGTCCTGTGGGGCAACTGCGAGCCACTGGTGACGCCCCGCCCGCTCGGCCCGTTCCTCGACATCGCGGCGCTGACCGGCGGCGAGCTCGAGGAGCTCTTGGCATCGCCGTCGCGGCCCTACGAGGTAGCCGGCGCCCTCCTGCGCGAGCTGTCCGGCAGCGTCCCCTGCGTGCTCGTGCTCGAGGACGTGCACTGGGCCGACGACGCGACACTCGATGTGATGACGCTGCTGGCGGAGCGCGTCACCACGGTCCCAGCACTGATCCTTGCGAGCTTCCGCGACGACGAGCTCGATCGCGCCGAGCAGCTGCGCTTCGTGCTCGGCGAGATGGTTCGCGGACCCGGTCGCATGAAGCTCGAGGCGCTGTCGCGGGCGTCGGTCGCCGCCTTGGCCGCCGAACGCGCTATCGACGCGGAGGCCCTGCACCGGATGACCGGAGGGAACCCTTTCTTCGTCGTCGAGGCCCTCGCCGGGGAACCCGAGCAAATCCCGGACACGATTCGCGACGCCGTGCTAGCGCGGGCCGCACGCCTCGCCGGCCCAGCGCGCAGGCTGCTCGAGACCGTCGCCGTCGTGCCGGGGACCGTCGAGCTGGGACTGCTGGAGGACCTCGCGGGCGAGCTGTTCGAGCGCCTCGACGAGTGCCTCGCCTGCGGCATGCTCAGCGCGCGCGCCGGCCAGCTCGCCTTCAGGCACGAGCTGTCGCGTCTCGCCGTAGAGGAGGCGATCCCGCCGGGTCGGCGGCTGAGCCTGCACCGCGCGGCGCTGAAGGCCCTCGTCGCCCGCGACGGCGACCCGGCGCGCCTGGCCCATCACGCGGAGGCTGCCGGCGACGCCGGCGCGGTGATGCGCTGGGCGCCGGCCGCGGCCGAGCGAGCGGCCTCATCTGGCTCCCACCGCGAGGCCGCGGCGCAGTACGCTCGCGCGCTGCGCTTCGCCGGGGATCTACCTCCGGTCAGCCGCGCGCAGCTGCTCACGCGCTACGCCGAGGAGTGCTACGTGATGTCGAGGTTCGAGGAGGCCCTGAGCGCCCAGCAGCAGGCGCTCGGCCTGCTGAGCAGCGCCGGTCAGCGTCTCGCCGAGGGCGATGCGATGCGGCGGCTGTCGCGACTGATGTTCTTCGCCAGCCGCACCGACGAGGGGGAAGCTCTGGCGGTCGAAGCGGTCGCGCTGCTGGAGCAGCTGCCGCCGGGGCACGAGCTGGCGATGGCCTACGCCAACGTCTCCCAGCGGCGATCGGTGGTCGAGGACACCGAGGAAGCGCTCGCCTGGGGCGCCCGAGCCGGGCGGCTCGCGGCGAAGCTCGAGGACGACGAGGTTGCCGTCTATGCGATGACCAACGTCGGGGCCGCGCAGGCGCAGGCGGGGCGCGCGGAGGGGCCGGCGACGCTCGAACGGGCCCTTGCGCTCGCTCAGCGCCACGGGCTCGAGGAGCACGCCGGACGGATCTTCAACCAGCTCGCGATGTGGCCCGTGCGCCAGCGCCGCTTCGAGCTTGCTGGCGAGAAGCTGCGCGAGGGTCTCGAGTACTGCACCGAGCGGGGGCTCGACATGTGGCGCCTGTACCTGCTCGCGATGCGCGCCCGCATGGAGCTCGACCTGGGCCAGTGGGAGCAGGCGCGGCGCTCGACGGCGCTCGTGCTCGGCGATCCCCGCACGACGCCCGTTCCCCGCGGCTGGGCGCTGGCGGTGCTCGGCGTGATCCGCGCCCGGCGCGGCGAGGACGACGTCCAGGCGCCACTCGACCAGGCTGACGGGATCGTCCGTTTCACCGGCGAGCTCGACCGCACGGCGGCGGTCGCCTCAGCGCGGGCCGAGGCGGCGTGGCTCGCCGGGGAGGGCGACGTGGTGGACGCCGTCACCGCGGCGCCGCTGCAGCTCGCGCTCGACGTCGGCTCGCGCTGGGTCGCCGGCGAGCTCGCCTACTGGCGCTGGCAGGCCGGCATTCGCGAGACGCTGCCCGAGCAGGCGCTCGCAGAGCCCTACCGGACGGCGATGTCCGGGCCGGCCGCCGGCGCGGCCGAGCTGTGGGAGTGCCTCGGCTGCCCCTACGAGGCGGCGCTGGCGCGTCTGGAGAGCGAGGAGGAGGATGACATCCGAGCTGCGATGGGCCAGCTGCAGCGGCTCGAGGCGCGCCCGGCCACCGCGATCGCGGCCCGGCGCCTGCGCGAGCGAGGCGTGCGCAACGTGCCGCGCGGTCCGCGCCGGCGCACGCGTGAAAATCCGGCGGGCCTGACGGGACGTGAGCTCGAGGTGCTCAACCTTCTCTGCGACGGCCTGCGAAACGCGCAGATCGCCGAGCGTCTCGTGCTGTCCGAGCGTACGGTCGACCATCACGTGTCCTCGGTGCTGCACAAGCTCGGCGTGGCGACGCGCGGCGAAGCGGCCGCCACCGCGCTGCGCCTCGGTCTGCCCGCCGAGGGGAACGAGCGTCAGCGCCGCTAGGCGGCGGCTGCGAGCTTCGCGCGGCGTTTGCGCGGCGCCGGCTTGGCGCGGCGCGCCGCCGGTGTGATCAGCTCGGCGAGGAACTGCCCGGTGTGCGAGCCGGGCTCTGCGGCGACCTCCTCGGGCGTGCCCACGGCGATGGCGAGGCCACCCTCCTCGCCGCCCTCCGGACCCATGTCGATCAGCCGGTCGGCGCTCTTGATGACGTCGAGGTTGTGCTCGATCACGACTACGCTGTTGCCGGCCGCGACGAGCCTCTGCAGCACCTCCAGCAGGCGCTGCACGTCGGCGAAGTGCAACCCGGTCGTCGGCTCGTCGAGGATGTACAGAGTGCGGCCGGTCGCGATCTTCGAGAGCTCCGTGGCGAGCTTCACGCGCTGGGCCTCACCGCCCGACAGCGTCGTCGCAGGCTGGCCGAGGCGCACGTAGCCGAGACCGACGGCGTGCAGGGTCTCCAGCCGCCGCCGGATCTTCGGGATGTGCTCGAAGAAGTCGAGTGCCTCCTCGACCGGCATGTCCAGCACGTCGGCGATCGAGCGCCCCTTGAAGCGGATCTCGAGCGTCTCGCGGTTGTAGCGCTTGCCGTGGCACTGTTCGCAGGGCACGTACACGTCGGGCAGGAAGTGCATCTCGATCTTGATCTGCCCGTCGCCGCGGCAGACCTCGCAGCGGCCGCCCTTGACGTTGAAGCTGAAGCGGCCGGGCTTGTAGCCGCGCGCCCGCGCCTCCTGGGTCTTGGAGAACAGGTCGCGGATCACGTCGAACAGTCCCGTGTACGTCGCCGGGTTCGAGCGCGGCGTGCGGCCGATCGGCGACTGGTCGACCGCGATGATCTTGTCGAGCTGGTCGAGCCCGTGAATCGCGCGATGCGCCCCAGGGCGCTTGCGCGCCCGGTGCAGCCTCGTCGAGACGGCCTTGTACAGCACGTCGTTGACGAGCGTCGACTTTCCCGACCCGGAGACGCCGGTCACGCACGTCAGCACGCCGAGCGGAATGTGCACGTCGATGTCGCGCAGGTTGTGCTGGCTGGCGCCGATGATCTCGATGTAGCCGCTCGGCGTGCGCCGGCGCTCCGGCGGCTCGATCGTTCGCGTCCCCGCCAGGAACTGGCCTGTCAGCGACGTCTTGACCCGCTGCACCTCCGCGGCCGTGCCCTGCGCCACGATCTCCCCTCCGTGCTCGCCCGCGCCGGGGCCCAGGTCGACGAGATGATCGGCCGCGCGCATCGTCTGCTCGTCGTGCTCGACGACGAGCACCGTGTTGCCGAGGTCGCGCAGTTTCTCGAGCGTCGCGATCAGCTTCGAGTTGTCGCGCTGGTGCAGTCCGATCGAAGGCTCGTCGAGGATGTAGAGGACGCCAACCAGCGATGAGCCGATCTGCGTCGCCAGGCGGATCCGCTGCGCCTCGCCGCCGGACAGCGTCGCCGACGCCCGATCCATCGACAGGTAGCCGATGCCGACGTTCTCGAGGAACTGCAGGCGCTCGGATATCTCACGCAGGATCAGCCGCGCGACGTGGCGGTCGGTCTCAGAGAGCTCGACCTCCTCGAGCCATTGCAGCGCGCGCCGGGCCGAGAGCGCCGTGAAGTCCTCGATCCGCGTGCCGCCGACGAGCACCGCCCGCGACTCCGGGCGCAGGCGCGCCCCGTTGCACACGGGGCACGGCCGCAGCGACATGAATTCCTCGATCTTCTCGCGCGTCCACTCCGAGTCGGTCTCCCGGTAGCGGCGCTGGAGGTTCGCGACGATGCCCTCGAAGCGCGTCGCGTATGAGCGCCGGCGGCCGTAGCGGTTGCGGTAGGTGACCTGCACCGGCTCGCCGCCGGTGCCGTTGAGGAACGTTTCGCGCGCCTGCAGCGGCAGCTCCTCCCAGGGCGCATCGAGGTCGACGTCATAGGCCTCGGCGATCGCCTCCGTGACCTGCTCGTAGTAGTTCGACGAGCTGCCCTGCCACGGTGCCAGCGCGCCTTCGTTGATAGACAGGCTCGGATCCGGCACGACCAGCTCCGGGTCGATCTCCATCTGCGAGCCGAGCCCCGTGCAGCGGTCACATGCGCCATGCGGGGAGTTGAACGAGAAGATCCTGGGCTCGAGCTCGACCAGAGACGGGCCGTGCTCCGGACAGGCAAACCGCTCGGAGAACGTGAAGATCGTGCCCGGCTCCGGGGCCGCGCCGGGCGTGATCCGCTCCCCGGAGGCACGGGCGCCCTTGGCGCCGGTCGCGTGGCGCGGCCCATCGCCGTCCTCACCGTCGGCCGACCCGGTGACGGCGGAGGCCGCACGGCCGGAGCCCACTATCTCCACCTCGACGAGCCCGTCGGCGAGCCCGACGGCCGTCTCGATCGAATCGGCCAGGCGCTTGCGCACGTCGTGGCGCATCACCAGCCGGTCGACGACGACCGAGACATCGTGCTTGTAGCGCTTGTCGAGCACGATCGACTCCTCGAGCATGCGCACCCGATCGTCGATCTTGACGCGCGCGAAGCCGTCCGCACGCAGATCCTCGAGCAGCTTGCCGTACTCGCCCTTGCGCCCGCGCACGACCGGCGCCAGCACCATGAAGCGCGTGCTGTCGGCCAGCTCCATCACCTGGTCGATGATCTGCTCTGCCGACTGGCCGACGATCGGCCTGC
This sequence comes from Solirubrobacterales bacterium, assembly GCA_025963965.1. Classification (GTDB taxonomy): domain Bacteria; phylum Actinomycetota; class Thermoleophilia; order Solirubrobacterales; family Solirubrobacteraceae; genus Palsa-744. The sequence goes on along the minus strand of JAOPZS010000127.1, from coordinate 1,499 downwards.
CGCAGATCGGGCAGTGCGGCTTGCCGACCCGCGACCAGAGCAGCCGCAGGTAGTCGTAGATCTCGGTGACGGTGCCGACAGTCGAGCGCGGGTTGCGCGACGTCGTCTTCTGGTCGATCGAGATCGCCGGCGAGAGGCCCTCGATCGAGTCCACGTCGGGCTTGTCCATCTGCCCGAGGAACTGGCGCGCGTAGGCCGACAGCGACTCGACGTAACGGCGCTGCCCCTCGGCGTAGATCGTGTCGAAGGCCAGGCTCGACTTGCCCGAGCCGGACAGCCCCGTGATGACCACCAGCGCGTCGCGCGGCAGCTCCAGCGAGACGTCCTTCAGGTTGTGCTCCCGCGCCCCCGAGACGACGATCTTGTTGCTCGTTGCCATAAGTCCGTCATTCTATGACGGCGAACAGATGTTCGTGTCTTAGATGCCGGCCCGGCCGCCGGAGATCGGTTATGTTGAATCCGGCCGAGGCACGCGACTCAGGGGGTTCGGATGAAACGTTCGACGGTTGCGCTGGGGTTGAGCTTGGCGGCAGTGGCCCTGCAACCAGCAGCAGCAGGTGCCAAAGGCCTCGCGCTGCAGATCTCAGAAGGCGGCCGCCCGGTCTCGCCTGGGACGGAAGTCGGCCTCACCGGGACGATCGCACCCCAGGGACGTGAAGGGAGCGGCCAGTTCGGCGGCGCCGGGCCGCTGGCCAGCAACTCCAGCCGCACCGACCGCTGGACAGCACGCGCAGCGGCCGGCGGCGGCTACCAATGGAAGGTCGAAGGCTGGGTGAGCAGCCTGAGCCTCTCGAGTGCGGGAACGGCGCTCGTCAAGACCAAGCACCTGGCAATCTCGCCGGTGCCCATCCCGCCGCCCCCGGGACCGGTCCCGCCACCCGCTGCGGCTCGCGTGAACCAGCAGGAGTGCTGGTACAGGCTTCCGGGCAAGCTCGCCGGGACCTTTCCCCTACCGGGCCTCGCCGTGATCACGGCCGCCGCGCAGACAACGCCGTCGAAAGGCTGCGCCGAACCGGGCTTCGAAGCGACCGTCACGCTCACGCTTCAGTCCGAACAGCTTTCAGGGCGCCCCACGCTCGAAACAGGCCTGGCCGGCTGAACTCCCAATCTGCGCTCGCGTAGGGAGATGCGCCGTCTGGCCTCGCCGATTTCCGGTGTCCGTCAGCCCTCGATCGCGGCGTATACCTCGTCGACCAGCTTCACCCGGTCGGGCAGCTGGTAGTTCTCCGCGAGGTATCGCTCCGTATCGCTGCGCGACTCGCCGTTCAGGGCCATGTTCAGCGCGACCAGGCGCGCGCCATCGAGGTCTCCCCCGTTCTCTGGCGGCGTCCCGCCCGCGGGCTCGGGAGCCGCCTTGACCGGCGGCGGCGCATGGGCCGGCACGGCCGCCGGAGCAGCCAGCGCCGAGTCGAGCGCAGACTCGAACGCGGCCTGCGACGGCACGGCGGCCGGTCCGGCCGCGGCGTCGTCGGAGGAGCGCCCGGAGGCGGCACCGTAGA
>JAOPZS010000008.1 GCA_025963965.1 Solirubrobacterales bacterium | reverse complement strand
GAGGTCGAGCGCGGCCTGACGATGGTCGACGGCGTGCTGCTGCTCGTCGATGCCTCCGAGGGCCCGCTGCCGCAGACGCGCTTCGTGCTGCGCAAGGCGCTCGAGGCCGGGCTGCCCGTGATCCTCGTCGTCAACAAGGTCGACCGTCCCGACGCCCGCGTCGCCGAGGTCGTCGACGAGGTCTACGAGCTGTTCCTCGATCTCGACGCCGACGAGCATCAGATCGAGTTCCCGATCGTCTACTGCAACGCCAAGGCCGGCGTCGCCTCGCTGAGCTACGAGCCGGGGGACAAGCTCGACTCCGGCGACCTCTCGCCCCTGCTCGACCTGCTGCTGGGTCGCATCCCGGCGCCGACGTACGACTCCGATGCGCCCCTTCAGGCCCTGGTCACCAACCTCGACGCCTCCCCGTACGTCGGGCGGCTGGCGATCTGCCGCGTCCGCAACGGCGTGATCCGAAAGGGCCAGCAGATCGCGTGGTGCCGGGCCAACGGCTCGATCGAGCGGGCCCAGGTCGCCGAGCTGTATGTGACCGAGGCGCTCGACCGCGTCGATGCCGCCGAAGCCGGTCCCGGTGAAATCATCGCCGTCGCGGGCATCGCCGAGGTGACGATCGGCGAGACGCTGGCCGATCCCGGCGATCCCCGTCCGCTGCCGGTCATCACGGTCGACGAGCCGGCCATGTCGATCACGCTGGGCGTGAACACGTCGCCGCTGGCCGGCAAAGACGGCGACAAGATCACTGCGAGGCAGATAAAGGCGCGCCTGGACCAGGAGCTGATCGGGAACGTCTCGCTGCGGGTCGTCGAGACCGCGCGCCCAGATACCTACGAGGTGCAGGGCCGCGGCGAGCTGCAGCTGGCGATCCTCGTCGAGATGATGCGCCGAGAGGGATTCGAGCTGACCGTCGGGCAGCCGCATGTCGTCGAGCGCGTGATCGACGGCAAGCGCAACGAGCCCGTCGAGCGGCTGTCGGTCGACGTGCCCGACGAGCACGTCGGCACTGTGACCCAGCTGCTCGCCGCCCGCAAGGGCCGGATGGAGCACATGATCAACCACGGCACCGGCTGGGTGCGGATGGACTACCTGGTCCCCGCCCGGGGCCTGATCGGATTCCGCACGGAGTTCCTGACCGAGACCAGGGGCACGGGCATCATGCACCACGTGTTCGACCGCTGGGAGCCCTGGGCCGGCGAGCTGCTGACCCGCCAGAGCGGCGTGCTCGTCGCCGACCGTCGTGGTGAGACGGTGACGTTCTCCCTGTTCACGCTGCAGGAGCGAGGTTCGCTGTTCGTCGGGCCCGGCGAGGAAGTCTACGAGGGGATGATCATCGGTGAGAACGCCCGCTCGGAGGACCTCGACGTCAATCCCGTCAAGGAGAAGCACCTGACGAACATGCGCTCGTCGACCTCCGACGTGCTCGTTCGCCTCGACGCGCACCGCAAACTCACGCTCGACGAGGCGCTCGAGTTCGTCCGCGAGGACGAGGCCGTGGAGGCGACGCCGTCGATCGTGCGGATGCGCAAGGTCGTGCTGCCCAAGGTCGAACGGCTGAAGGCGATGAGAGCCGCCCGCAAATGAGCGCCGCGCCGGTCCGGCCGATCACGGTGGGCCCGACGGCCGGCTCCGCGAGCTTGCTCGGCAGTGCGCCCACCGGCGTGACACTGGCCCGGTCCAGCGGCTAGGGTACCCCCCGTTCAACCCCCCGAGCAGGGTGGCGAGCGGACCGCCGAGGACTCGCTCCCTGCGTTGCGAACAGGAGCTCTAGATGACCCGACTGACGCGCCTGCGCGCGCTTGGCGCCGCCGCCTTCGTGGCGATCTGCGTGGCCCTCGCGCTGCCCGCGGGCGTCTTCGCGGCCGCCGCCGCCCCGACGTACAAGAAGGAGAGCAAGCAGGCCTACGAAGCGCAGCTGAGCAAAGGAGAAATTGCCTCCGCGACCTTCAACAAGCCCGTCCGCAGTCTGCGGCTGACGCTGAAGAACGGCAAGCACGCGCTCTACACGTATCCCAAAAAAGGCTCGCAGGTGCTCGAAGAAGCGCTCGCCGCCAAGGGCGTGCCGGTAACTCTGCTGCACGGCAAACACAAGAAGGCCACCTCCTCAAAACACACGCGCCGCTACATCGCGATCGGAGTCGTGCTCGTTCTCGTGCTCGCTGTCGGCGGCTTCCTGCTCGCGCGGCGTCGCCGCACCGGGCAGGACTGAAAGCCCGGGCCCGGTGCCGGCGCGGCCGCTCGCAGAGCGGGCGCCGGCGCTGCGCGACGTGCGCCTGGCGTAGGCGCGCGTCGAGCTCGCGCGACGTCGCTGCCTGCGCCTGCGCAGCGACGCTCGCCGCCCGCTCCTAAGAACAAGACTCAGTCTTATAGTCTTGTGCGATGAGCACGAGCCTGGTCGAGCCCGCCGTGGAGCTGCGCGACGCCTCCGTGCGGCTCGGCGGGCGGACCGTCTGGAGCGACGTGTCGCTGCGGATCGAGCCCGGAGAGTTCGTCGGGCTGCTCGGCGAGAACGGGTCAGGCAAGTCGACGATGCTGAAGGTGCTGCTCGGCGCGCTCGAGCTGCAGCGGGGGAGCGCAACGGTGCTCGGGCGCCCTCCGGGCGCGGCCAACCGCGAGATCGGCTACCTGCCCCAGCGTCCCGGCTTCGGAGCCGGCTTGCCCCTGCGGGGGCGCGACCTCGTGCGGCTGGGGCTCGACGGCGACCGCTGGGGGCTGCCGCTGGGGCTCGGAGCGGGTGCAGCGGCCCGGCGCGCCGCGGCCCGAGACCGTGTCGCCGGCGCGATCGACCTCGTTGGCGCCGGCGCGTACGCCGATCGGCCGATCGGTGAGTGCTCGGGCGGCGAGCAGCAGCGGCTGCTGATCGCCCAGGCGCTCGTCCGCGAGCCGCGCCTGCTGCTGCTCGACGAGCCGCTCGACAGCCTCGACCTGCCCAACCAGGCGTCCGTCTCCGCGCTCGTGGACCGCATCTGCCGCGAGGCGGGCGTCGCGGTGCTGCTCGTCGCACACGACGTCAACCCGCTGCTGGCCTATCTGGACCGCGTCGCCTACCTGGCGGCCGGGCGCGCCGTCGCCGGGCCCGTCGAGCAGGTGATCACGAGCGAGAAGCTGAGCGACCTGTACGGGGTTCCAGTCGAGGTGCTACGCGCCTCCGATGGTCGCCTGGCGGTGATCGGGCAGCCGGAGTCGCCGTCCCACCACCACGATCGCCACGACCACGACGAGACGCACGCCCATGCCGGCTGAAGGCGCCAACCCGACCCTTACGTGGAACCTCGCCCACGACATCTCCCAGGTGCTCGAATACCACTTCATGATCAACGCGCTGCTGGCGGGCAGCGCCGTCGCCGTGCTCGCCGGGCTCATCGGATGGATGATGCTCGTCAGGCGCGAGGCGTTCGCCGGCCACACACTGGCGTTGATGGCCTTCCCCGGCGCGTCGGCGGCCGCCCTCGCCGGCGTCGCGGCGGCCTGGGGCTATCTGACGTTCTGCGTCGCCGGCGCGCTTGCGATCGCGCGCCTTCCCGGTGGCGCCCGTGGCTCGTGGCGGGAGGAGGCGGCCGGCGTCGGCGTCGTGCAGGCCCTCGCGCTTGCGCTCGGCTTCCTGTTCGTGAGCCTCTACGGGGGCGTGCTCGGGGATCTCGAGGGCCTGCTCTTCGGCAACCTGCTCGGTGTCTCCGACGGGCAGGTGCTGGAGCTCGTGGTGGTCGGCTTGGCCGTGACCGCCGTGCTCGCCGCGATCGCCAGACCGCTGCTCCTGAGCAGCGTGGATCCTGAGGGCGCCGCGGCGCGCGGCCTGCCTGTCGGGGCGCTCTCGTCGGGGTTCCTGCTGTTGCTCGGACTCGCCGTCGCCGCCACCAGCCAGGTCACCGGCCCGCTGCTCGTGTTCTCGTTGCTCGTGATGCCCGCGGCCAGCGCCCAGGCGATCACGAGCCGCCCCGCCCCGGCGCTGGCCGCGAGCGTCGCGATCGGCCTCGTGGTCGTGTGGCTGGGGCTCGCCGTCTCCTACTTCTCGGTGTATCCGCCGGGCTTCTGGATCACCGTCGTGGCCTTCGCCGTCTACCTGCTTTCGCGTCTCGTCGCGGGTGCGTCGGCCGGCCGCCGGCGGCGCGGGGTGGCCACAGGAACGAGCGGCCTCCGCGCGCCGGCCGCGTCGCGGGCAGCCTGATGCTCAGCCAGGAATACATGCGAAACGCGCTGCTCGCCGGTAGCTTCATCGCGCTCGCGTGTGGCGTCTGCGGCTGGTTCGTCGTGCTGCGCGGGCAGGTCTTCGCCGGCGATGCGCTCAGCCACGTCGCATTCCCCGGCGCGCTCGCGGCCGCCGCAGCAGGGCTCGACCAGCGCGTCGGACTGTTCGCGGCGACGATCGCCGCAGGTGGCGCGATCGCCCTGCTCGGACGTGGCGCGCTGACCTCGCGCGGCGGCCGCGCGGCCGGCGTCGAGCCCGCCGACGACACGACGATCGGCGTGCTGTTCACGTTCGTGCTCGCGCTTGGCGTGTTCTTCCTGACCCGCTTCAGCCTTGGCTCCGGCGGCAGCGCCGGGATCCAGGCGGCACACACGCTGTTCGGCTCCGTCTTCGGGCTCGGTGCCGGCGAAGCGCGGCTCGCCGCGATCATCGCCGCCGCCGTGCTGCTGGCGGTGCTCGCGATCGGGCGGCCGCTGCTGTTCGCCTCGGTCGCACCGGACATCGCCGGCGCGCGCGGCGTGCCGACAAGGCTGCTCGGCATCGCCTTCCTGGCGCTGCTCGGCGTCGTCGCCGCCGAGGCCAGCCAGGCGCTCGGCGCGCTGCTGCTGCTCGGGCTGCTGGCGGGCCCCGCGGCGGCCGCACAGCGGCTGCTGGCGGGCACGGCTGCGAGCATCGCGCTCGCCGCGGGCCTGGCGCTCGCATCCATGTGGGGCGGCCTTGCGCTCGCCTGGGCGGTGCCGTCGCTGCCGCCGAGCAGCGCCGTGATCGCGATCGCGACCGCGATCTACCTGCTCGCGAGGGTCCCTGGGTTGCGCGGCGGTGGAGCCCACAGGTAGCTGAGCACGCAGCCCAGCGCGAACACGGCGACCACGAGCAGCACAGGCCCTGAGTCCTCGACCAGCGCCCCGACGACCCCCGCCGCAAGGCCGCCGGCGAGCGCGGCGAGCCACGCGGGGTCACCGTCGACAGGTGAGGTCAGCCGGGCGTGCCGGCGCACCGCCGCAAAGGACGCGAGCAGCGCGAGCGCCGTCGCGACCGGCATCGCGTGGTTGCGCAACTCCCCCCAGGCGGCTTTGTAGCGGCGCACGAGGATGTCCCGGAGGTCCCCGGCCGAGCGGGCGTGGAGCACGCTGCCGCTGAAGTGCCCGGTGCCGTGCGCGGTGGCCAGGTCGATCAGGGCGAGCACGATCAGCCCGGCGAGAGGGCTGACGATCGCGATCAGCGCGCGCCTGCGCGTCAGTGCTCCCGGCGTGAGCATCACGGCCGCAACGGCCGTCCCCGCGCAGACGAGGATCACGCCGCCGACGCCCGCCCCGAGCCTGGCCGAGCCCTCGATCACCGCCAGCACGAGCCCGGCGCCGACGATTGCGGCAACCGCGCGGGGCTCCCGGCGTGAGCGGTACAGCGCGCCCGCGACGCCCGCCAGCACGAGCACGGCGAGACCGGACTTCAGCTCGTTGCCGATCCCGTAGAAGCGAGCTCCGAGCGCCGGGTTGGGGCCGAGCACCGAGCGCATCAGCAGCTGCGTGTGGGCGAGCGCGTCGGCGACGATCGCGAGGGGCACGGCGAGCGCAGGCGCGATCATCGCCCGCGGCCACGGCAGCAGCGCGTCGCTCAACGCCCCCAGCGTGAAGCATGCGAGCACGATCGTCGCGTACTCGACCGGCGCGTCCGGGGCGATCGCCGCGGGGATCATCGCTGCGACGGGCGCCCACAGCACGCCGACCGCGCCCGCCCGGATCGCCCGCGCGCGGGCCGGCGGCCACCGTGCGGCGGCCAGCAGCAGGATCAGCCAGGCGCACAGCAAAAAGCCCAGTGCGGGCAGGCGCCGCGCGCCGACCACCCGCAGCCGTGCCATCAGCGAGCGCAGCGCGCCACCGTGCAACGCGCCGCCGGTTTCGATCTTCCGGCCGCGGACCTCGGCGGGTACCGGTGCGCCGAGCCATTCGAGGATCGTCGGGGCGAGATCGACGGCGGCGAGGAGGCCGCGCTGCTGGGTGGTGCGCGAGGTCAGCTCGCGCCCCGGAGCGCCACGCAGGCCGGCCGCTCCGGACCACAGCAGCTCCCCCTGCGTCCCCTCGCCGCGCCGCTGCACGGCGATCAGCAGCTCGCCCGGGGCCCGCGCGGCGGCGAGCCGCCCGAGCATCGCTTCCCCCGCAGCGCCGCCCGGCAGGTCGGCGACGACCAGGCGACTCCGCTTCAACAGCGCCGCGATCCTCGCCGGCAGCGTCCCCGTCGAGCCGAGCGAGACGCTCGCGACATGGCCGTCCGTGCCCGCGGCGGCGACCGCGTCGAGCCCCGCGGCGGCGTCGGTCCCGGCGTAGGCCGCGCCACCGGGAACGCGCTCTGCGAGCAGCCCCGGCGTCAGCAGCTGCGGCGCCCGGCCGGCGCGCCTGCGCGCCGAGCCCCAGCCTGCGATCGAGCCGCCGCCGCCGGCGAGCGGGCGCAACGCCAGCGCGGGAGGGCTCGGGTGAGGGTAGGCCGAGGCGGCCACACGGGCGCCCTGCGTGATGTCGAGCAGCAGCTGCGCGCGGTGGTAGCCGCCCTGCGTCGCCGACATGACCCCGACCGACAGCCCGGCGCGGGCGAGCCGCGTCTCGCCCGCCGGGAGGAACACGATCAGCGCCGAGCGTGCCGGCGGCGTCGCAGTCGTCACGGCCGCCGTGCTGGGTGCCGCCGGCCCGAGCGCCGCTGCGAGCAGCAGGCCGAGCGCGGCCCGCCGGCGACGTCGGCTCAGGCCTCCGCTCCCTCTCTCGCGACCTCGCCGTTGCGGCCCGCCGGTGTGCCCGCGGAGGAGCCGGCCCCGGCGGTGCCGTCCGCCGGCAGCACCTGCAGAGTGCCCTCGATGTTGACCTGCGGCAGCAGCCGGTCGAGCCATCCCGGCAGACGCCAGGTGAGCGGTCCGAGCAGGTGCAGGGTCGCGGGCAGCAGCAGGCAGCGCACGATCAGCGCGTCGAGCAGAACGGCGCTCGCAAGGCTCAACCCGAACTCCTTGATCACGCGGTCTTCGCCGAGCATGAACGAGAGGAACACGCAGACCATGATCGCCGCCGCGGCGGTCACGACCCGTCCCGTCAGCGCCAGGCCGTCGCCGACCGCGCGGGCGCTGTCGCGTGTCTGCGTCCAGCGCTCATGGATGCGCGAGACGAGGAACACCTCGTAGTCCATCGACAGGCCGAACACGATCGCGAAGAGCATCACCGGGATGAACGACTCGATCGGGCCCTTCTGCACGCCGAACAGGCTGCCCAGCCAGCCCCACTGGAAGACCGCGACGATCACGCCGAGCGAGGCGCCGATCGACAGCAGGTTCATCACGGCAGCCTGCAGCGGGATGATCAGCGAGCGGAACACGATCAGCAGCAGCAGCGCCGAGAGCAGCACCACCACGCCGATGAACAGCGGCAGCTTGTGCCCGAGCGTCGTCGCGAAGTCGACCGCGCCGGCGGTCACGCCGCCGACATAGACCTGCATCCCGGTGCCGTGCTCGAGTGGCGGCACGACCTGCCGGCGCAGCCGTTCGACCAGCTGCGTCGTCGCGTAGGCCTGCGGCGAGGCCTTCGGATAGACGCTGATCGTCGCCACGTTCCCCGCGGGGTTGAACCTCGGTGGCACGATCGAGGCGACACCATGCGTTGCGGCGATCGCCCTGGCCAGTGACTGGACAGGTGCCTTGCCGGGTGCCTTGGCGACGACCAGCAGCGGACCGTTGAAGCCTTCGCCGAAGCCCTCGGCGAGGAGCTCGTAGGCCTTGTGCGTGGTCTGCGAGGACGGGTCGTTGGAGGCGTCGCTCGAGCCGAGGCGAAGAGCGAGCGCGGGCGCGGCGATCGCCAGCATCACGATCGCCGAGAACAGCGCGATCGCCGCCGGGCGCGCCCCGACGAAGCGACTCCAGCGCAGCCACGCGCCGGTGCCGGAGAGCGGGTCGCCGGTGGTGCCGGCGCCGTTGCCGGTGCCGCCGCCGTTGGCGGGTGAGTCGCTTGCGAGCGCCACCTCCCGCTTGGTGCGGGCCCTGGCGCGGCGGCTGCCCCGGGCCACTTTGTGGCCGGCGATCGTCAGCAGCGCGGGCAGGAGGGTGAGCGAGGCGAACATCACGAGCAGCACGGCGATCGAAGCTGCGATCGCGACGCCGTAGAGGAAGTCGACGCCGAGCAGCATCATCCCGAGCAGCGCGATCACGACGGTCGTGCCCGCGAACAGCACGGCGCGCCCGGCCGTGTCGATCGCCTGCAGCACCGACTCGCGCGAATCGCCGAACGTCGGGCCGGGAGTGCGATAGGCCTCGCGAAAGCGCGTGAGGATGAACAGCGCGTAGTCGATGCCGACGCCGAGGCCGATCATCGCGGCGAGCTCGGTGGAGAAGTTCGGCGTGTCGACGACGTGTGTGAAAAGCGCGATCGCACCGAGCCCTGTGCCGAGGCCGAACAGCGCCGTGACGATCGGCAGTCCCATCGAGATCAGCGAGCCGAAGGTCAGCAGCAGCACGACGATCGCAGCCAGAAGGCCGACCGCCGTCGAGACGCCGAAGCCCGGCTGCTCTGTCATCTCGATCGCCTGGCCGCCGAGCTCGACCTGGAGGCCGGGCCCAGCCGCTTCCCGCGCGACCTTCACCACCCGTTCGGGGGCGCTCTTGGACAGCAGGTTCGCTTTCTTGTCGAACACGACCGTGGCGAACGCGATCCGCCCGTCGGCCGAGACGGAACGCCCAGCGGCGACGCCCGCGTAGGGGCTGACGACGGCGCTGACGTGCGGAAGCTTTGCCACCTTCGCGAACATCGCGCTCATGCGAGCTCGCACCGCCGGGTCATTGACGGTGCCGGAGGCGACCTTGTAGACAATCGTGTCGCGGTCGCCGGCCTGAGTCGGGAAGCTGCTGTCCAGAAGGTTCGCGGCCCGCTGCGCATCGGAGTTGGGGAGGGTGAAGTTGTTGGAGTAGCTGGTCCCGGCCGATTGCGCGAGCGTGTTGACGACGAGCAGCAGCACGATCCAGCCCAGGACCACGTACTTTCGATGCGTCGTTGACCAGCGGGCGAGCTTCAGCACGGCGGACTCCAGTCTCGGGGGGAAGATGGCTGCCGGCGGCGCGGTGGGCGCAGAGAACGCTGCGGGGCCCGCGCCCCCAGAGGGTAGCCGAGAGTCAGTTGAGGCTGGGGTCGAGCGGCATCCGCGCGAGCAGCGCGTAGCGCCCGCCCTTGCGGGTCAGGACGCTGCTCCACAGGTCGTCAGGCTGCGAACAGAACACGTCGTCCGGGAGCGCGTCCTGGGCGATCCAGTCGCCGCGGTCGAGCTCGGCGTCGAGCTGTCCCTCGCCCCACCCGGCGTACCCGGCGTACACCCGCCGCCGCGCCGTCGCCGCGACGAGGTCCTCGATGCTCGCCTCCGGCGCGGGCAGGCCGATCCGCCCGAGCACGAGCAGGCCCGCCGGCTCCGGGTCGATGAACTCGGCGAGCATCACGATCGAGCTCGACTGGACCGGGCCGCCGACGTACACGGGCTGCTCCCCTTCGACCAGCTCCTCCAGCTGCGGCACGGCCGAGGCAACCGTCGAGGTCGACGGCCGGTTCAGCACCAGCCCGAGCGCGCCCTCCTCACTGTGCATTCCGACCAGCACGACGGTCCGCAGGAAGTTGGGGTCCTCGAGCGTCGTCGAGGCCAGCAGCAGGCGTCCCGCGAGCGATCCGGAGGACATCACAGCAGGCTACTCGCTCGCAGCTAGTGCTCTAGCATTGCCCGCCACTCGCCACAGGCGGCCACGGCCCGTCGAGGCCAAAGGAGCGCGATTGCCCGCCGAGCAGCCCGATGACCCGACCGGCCCCGTTGAGCGGGAGCTCGACGCGATCGTCATCGGCGCCGGTCCGGCGGGCGAGGTCGCGGCCGGGAAGCTGGCCGGCGGTGGCCTCGAGGTCGCCCTGATCGAGCGCCACCTCGTCGGAGGCGAATGCTCCTACTACGCCTGCATGCCCTCGAAGGCGCTGCTGCGCCCCGCCGAGATCCTCCATGAGGCCCGGCGCGTCGCGGGTGCAGCCCAGGCCGTGCGCGGGGAGCTCGACGTCCCGGCGGTGCTCGCGCGGCGCGACGAGGTCATCCACCACCGCGACGACTCCGCGCAGCTGCCATGGCTCGAGGAACGCTCGATCGAGCTGCTGCGCGGTCACGCACGCATCGTGGGCGAGCGCGCCGTGCGCGTGGGCGACACCCTGCTGCGTGCTCGTAGGGCGATCGTGCTCGCGACCGGCAGCGTCGCGGCGATCCCGCCCGTCCCAGGGCTCCGCGAGGCGGCGCCATGGACCAACCGCGAGGCGACGACAGCTGAGCAGATCCCAGGCTCGCTGCTGATCCTGGGGGGCGGTGTCGTCGGCGTCGAGATGGCCTCGGCGTATGCGTCGCTCGGGGCACACGTGACGCTCGTCGAGGCCGCGCAGCGGCTGATCGGCGGCGAGGAGCCGTGGGTCTCCGAGCTGGTCGCGCAGGCGCTGCGCGAGCGCGGCGTGCGCCTGCTGCTCGGGGCGAAGGCAGCCGCCGTGAAGCGCGCCGACGCGGACGGGCCGATCGCCATGACGCTCGAGGACGCGACCGAGCTGCAGTCCGACGAGCTGCTCGTCGCCACGGGCCGGCGGCCGCTCAGCGATGACCTCGGCCTGGAGACCGTCGGGATCGACCCGGGCGGCTACGTGCACGTCGACTCCCAGCTGCGCGCCGGCGGGCATGACTGGCTCTACGTCGTCGGCGACCTCAACGGAAAGGCGCTGCTCACGCACATGGGCAAGCACCAGGCGAGGAGCGCCGCAGCGGCGATCCTCGGGCACCCGCTCGAGACCTCGCCGGCCGGGGAGGTCGTGCCGCGCGTGATCTTCACCGACCCTCAGGTGGCGGCCGTCGGACACACGCTCGCGAGCGCCCGGGAGGCCGGGCTGCAGGTGCGCGAGGCGCGCGTCTCGCTACAGGCGAACGCCGGCTCGACCTACGTCGGGCACGATGCCGACGGATGCGTGTCGATCCTGGTCGACGAGCAGCGCCGCGTGATCGTCGGCGCGAGCTTCGTCGGCGTCGAGGTAGCGGAGGGGCTGCACGCGGCGACCGTCGCGATCGTCGCCCAGGTGCCGCTCGCCCTGCTGGCCCAGGCTGTTCCGAGCTTTCCGGTGCGCACCGAGTTCTGGCTGGGGCTGCTCGAAGAGGCCGGCCGCGCCTGAGAGGAAGCGGTGGGTTCGGCGGGAGCGTCGACCCGGGAACGGTCATCTCGCCCCGACCTGTGCGCACTGTGTCTATGCAGGCGTAGCTACCTTCGCTATCGCTCGATGAAAAGTGTGTCGCCCCGCACGCCCCGCTAGGCAGGTCGCCCTCGGCAACGCCACGTGACCCCTTCGCGCGAGAGCCCCTATCGCACGGAGAAGATGTCGAGAGTGCCGCTCTGGGAGTGATCGTTGCCGTTGCCCTCGGGCTCTACGACGTGCCCGTCGGCGACGATTGGGCTGTTCCAGTGCCCGGAGGAGCCGGGCAGCTTCGCCAGCGGGCGTGGCGAGGACGGGCGGTACACGTTGACGCCACCCTGGTGCAGGTCGTAGACGTAGAGCAGGCCGCCGGCCATCACCGGGCTGGTTCCCGGATTCGAGTTCTGCCACGCGCGCAGCAGGCGCCCGCCCCGCAGGACGTAGGCGGCCGTGCCGCCTTCATCGGCGACGAACGCGGTCGTGTGGCCGCCGTGGCGCCAGACGGCCGGTGCGCTGAAGAGCTCGCCGCCGCCGGGGATCTGCAGGCGCTGCAGTTCGCCTCCGAGGGCGCGGGTGTTGCCAGGCGCGTGGCCGTTCAGCCGTGACAGGGCGAGCACGCGCAGGATCCCGTCCTTGCCGGCGAGCATCACCCTGTCGCCTCCGAGCACTGCCGGCGCGCTGGAGCCGAGGTCCGTATCGGTTTCGTTCAGGTGCGCCTGGTTGACGGGCGTGAAGGACTGGCGCAGCCGCAGGCCGGGCACGCTCAGCTCGAGCACGCTGTCGCCGAAGTTCGTGCTGCCGTTCCATGGGCCGTTGCCCGTGTCCAGCAGGATCCGCCCGCCGCCGGGCTCGACGACGGCGCCGCCGCGAGAGAGGATCGCCGAGTCGCTCGCCGAGCAGGAACTCGGCACGATCAGGGCGCGGCGGTTCGCGCAGAGCGTGTTGAACACGCCCGCCAGGCGGCCGCTGGAGCGGTCGATCAGGGCGACGTGGCCCTGGTAGGGGGGAGCGTCGCCGAAGTAGCCGCCGGTCGTCGCGATCACGTATCGACCGTCGATGTTCAGCGCTGCCGCGAGCTTCTCGCGGCGCGGTTCGAGCGTCACCCGCACGGGCCAGCCGGAGGCCTCGCTGCCATTCTGCAGCGAGAGCTTGTGGATCAGGCCGTTCGGCGAGGCGGCGTAGACGAACTGACGGCCCGGATCGGCGAGCGGGCTGGTGGTCGTGATCTGAGCGCTGCCTGCCCAGCTCGAGTAGCCGGGCGGTGTGAACGCCCACAGCGTCTTCCCGGTCGAGGCGTCGAGCGCGAGCGTCCTGCCGTACGTGGTCGTGACGACGATCGTGTCGTGGCTCGCGCCGGCGACGGCGACGCCGTGCAGGTAGACCGGTGACGAGTCGACTGTCCCGGGCAGCGCGACACGCAGCCTGTGGAGTTGCGCGACGTTGCCGGCGGTGATGCCGGTCGAGCCGGTCGCGACGCCGCTGCGCTGCGGGTCGAGGCCGAACTCGGGCCAGTCGAGTACCCGTGTGGCGCCGGCAGCGACGGCGGGGATAGCCGAGGGGGCGATCGTCGGCGTGCTCGAGTCGGCCGGTGTCGCGCTGCCGCAGGCCGCCGCCATCACGCAGACCACGGCGGCGGCGCCGAGGCCGATCGGTAGGCGGGCTCGCATCGCCCCCTTTCTAGCGCACCGGCCAGGCGAGGCGCGCCGCACGGAGGGCGGCTGGACGACCGTTATGCTCAGCGCCACGGGTTCGCGGCGAGCGGCCCGGTGGTGGGCGTTTCACGACAGGAGGGCATCGAGATGGCCAAGACCCCGCAGGTCGGCGAGCAGGCCCCTGACTTCGAGCTCGAGGGCACAGACGGTCCGTTCAGGCTCTCCGAGCACCGGGGCGAGCGGGTCGTGCTGCTGTTCTACCCGGGCGACAACACGATGGTCTGCACCAAACAGTTCTGCTCCTATCGTGACCGCGCAGATGACTTCTCGGCGCTCGGCGCGACGGTGGTCGGCATCTCCTCGCAGGACCTCGGCTCACACGAGGCGTTCGCGTCGAAGCACTCGTTGAACGTGCCCCTGCTCGCCGACGTCGACAAGCAGGTGTCCGGCGCCTACGACGCCTACTCGCCGCGCCTGGGCGTCAAGCGCGCCGTGATCGTGATCGACGAGCAGGGCATCGTGCGCCATCGCCACGATCACCGCCTCGGGCTCGACTTCCAATCGGTCGACGAGCTGAAGGCCGTGCTCGACGGACTGCCCGCGCCGGCTGTCGGCTGAGCGCGAGCGCCGTCAGCCGACCGCGTCGCGAGCATCGCTCTCGCCACGCTCGGCGATCACCCGCGCATCGCTCGCGCGCACGGCGTGCAGCTCGGCGATCTCCAGCTGCATGTTGCGCGGGCGCTCCCCCGGCGCCGGTTCGCGGCGGCGCCAGTGGCCATCGCCCTCGAGCTCCCAGGAGCTCTGGTTGTCGGCGAAGGCTCGTTCGAGCGTGTCGATCAGCTCCGCCTGCAGCCCTGGCTCGAGGATCGGCACGGCGAGCTCCACACGGTGGTCGAGGTTGCGCGGCATGAGGTCCGCGGAGGCGATGAATATGTCCTGTTCGTCGCCGCGCTGGAAGGCGTACACGCGCGAGTGCTCGAGCAGACGCCCGACGACTGAGACGACGCGGATGTTCTCCGAGATGCCCTGCAGGCCCGGACGCAGGCAGCAGATGCCTCGCACGTTGAGGTCGACCTGCACGCCGGCCTGCGAGGCGGCGTAGAGCGCGCGGATGCAGCGGCCGTCGACGAGCGCGTTCATCTTCATCACGATCCGAGCCGGTTGCTCGGCCGAATGCGCCGCGACCGTCCGCTCGATCTCGGCGATCAGGCCGTCGCGCAGCATGTTCGGAGCGGTCAGCACGCGGCGGTAGTGAAGCGGGCGGCCGTACCCGGTCAGGTAGTTGAACATGTCGGCGACATCCGCGGTGATCTGCTCGTCGACGGTGAACAGGCCGAAGTCGGTGTAGAGGCGGGCCGTCGCGGAGTGGTAGTTGCCGGTGCCGATGTGCACGTAGTTGCGCACGCCGTCCCCCTCACGGCGTACGACCAGCACGCACTTGGCGTGCGTCTTCAGCGCCGGCTGGCCATACACGACGTGGACACCGGCCTCCTCCATCGCCTTCGCCCAGTGGATGTTCATGCGCTCGTCGAAGCGCGCCTGCAGCTCGACCAGGGCGACCGCCTGCTTCCCCCGTTCGGTCGCGTCGATCAGCGCCGGCACGAGCGGCGAGTCGTCGCTCGTGCGATACACCGTCTGCTTGATCGCGAGCACGTTCGGGTCGGCGACGGCCTGCTCCACGAATCGCTCGACGGAGGTTGAGAACGAGTCGTAGGGGTGATGCACGAGCACGTCGCCTTCGCGCATCGCGCCGAGCACATCCGGGCGATCGCCCTCGTGGCGCAGGAGCCGCGGGTGGGTGACGCTGGGCAGCGGCTCGTCGCGCAGCTCGGGGTGCCCCGGGAGCTTGACGATCTGCCACAGGGCGCCCATGTCGAGCAGCCCGTCCACGGGGTACACCTCGTCGTCCTCGACCCCGAGCAGGCTCGTCAGCGAGCTGCGCAGCTGCTCGGAGCAGCGCGCGCCCAGCTCTACCCGTACGATCTCGCCGAAGCGCCGGCGGCGCAGCTCGTCCTCGACCGCCTGGAGCAGGTCGGCGGCGTCGTCGGAGACCTCGAGGTCGGCGTCGCGCGTGACCCTGAACACATCGCAGTCGGCGATCACCATGCCCGGGAACAGCGCGTCGAGGTGGTTGGCGATCACGTCCTCGAGCGGCACGAGCAGCGCAGGCTCGCCGGCTGCCCCGCGGAGCGTGACGAAGCGCGGCAGGATCTCCGTCGGCACCTTCACGCGCGCGAACACCGTCTGCTCGGTGACAGGGTCGCGGACCAGCACGGCGAGGCTGAGCGAGAGGTTGGAGATGTAGGGGAACGGCCGCCCCGGCGCGACCGCGAGCGGGGTAAGTGCCGGGAAGATCGCCTTCTGAAAATGGCGGGCGAGCTCGGCGCGGCGCTCGTCGTCGAGCTCGTCGACGGCCACGATCCGGATGTCGTTGTCGAACAGCATCGGGCGCAGTCGCCCTTCGAAGCAGCCGGTCAATCGCCGCCCCTGTTCGAGCACCTTCTCGCGGATCAGCGCGATCGTCTCGGACGGGGTGCGGCCGTCCTGCCCTTCGGTCTCGACGCCGGCGTCGATCTGGTCGCGCAGACCGGCGACGCGGACCATGTAGTACTCGTCGAGGTTCGTCGTGTAGATCGCGCAGAACTTCACCCGCTCGAGCAACGGCACGCGCTCGTCCTCGGCGAGCTGCAGCACGCGGTCGTTGAAGTCGAGCCAGGACTGCTCGCGGTTGATGTAGAGCGAAGGGTGCTCGAGTGTCTGCGGCTCGGGCAAATGCGAGGCCGGCCCGGCCCCGGCGCTCGCCGGAGAGGGGCCCGCGGCGTAGGCGCCGCGGGCTGATCCAGCCGCCGCATAGGCGCCCTCCGGCAGCCCCGCGCCGAGTCCCGTGTCGGTCCGCGCGGCGGGTCCGCTGAGGTCGTGTTCGCCCGCTGCGTTCATCGGCCTCTCACGCTACACGGTGGGCGCCCGCGCGCGAAGGAAGTGCGTTTTCGGGCCATTCCCGCAGTAGGCTGAAGGGACCCCATGGCGCGTCAGCTCTGGCTACTCAGACACGCGGAGGCCGAGCCGCATGGAAGCCGGGAGGATTCGGCGCGGCGGCTGACCGAGCGCGGCGAGCAGCAGGCCCGTGCGGCCGGTATCGCGATCGCCCGGCTGGGCGTCCAGTTCGACGCGGTCCTGTACAGCCCGAAGGTGCGGGCCGCGCAGACGGCCGAGCTGGCGGCGGAATCCTGGGATGAGTCCCAGCGGGAGGTCATGCGTGAGTACCCGCCACTCACCGGCGGCTTCGACGCCTCGCAGGCTCTCGATGTGCTGTCCGGCCTCGGCGCCGAAGCGCGGGTCCTGCTGATCGGGCACGAGCCGGACCTCTCGATGGTGGTGGGCGCCCTGGCAGGCGGCCGCGTCGATCTGAAGAAGGGCGGCCTTGCTGCGCTGCGTCTAGACGGCCCGGGCGCCGAGCTTGCCGTCCTCATGCGACCCCGCGAGCTCGCCCTGGTCGCCGGCGTCCCAGTCGGCCGGGACTGAGGACGGCACGTCGCCGGGGTCGACGACCTCCAGGGACTCGGCCGCGAAGCGGTAGCCGATCCCGAAGTGGGTATGGATGTAGCGCCAGCCCGGCGAGGCCCTCTCGAGCTTCTGGCGAAGCTTGCGTACGAACACGTCGACCGAGCGGTCGCCGCGGACCATCGTGTAGCCCCACAGCCGCGAATAGATCTCCTCGCGCTCCAGCACCCGGCCCTCCGCAGCGGCGAGCAGCTCGATCAGCTCGAACTCGCGGCGCGTCAGATCGATGCTGAGCTCGCCCACGAACGCCTGGAAGCGGTCCGCGCGGATCTCGACCTCACCGGCGGTGACCTGTGCCGTCTCGGCACGCGCGCTGCTGTAGCGGCGACGGCGCACGACGCTCTGCACCCGTGCGATGACCTCCTCCGGGTGGCACGGCTTGGTGATCCAGTCGTCGGCCCCGAGGCGCAGCCCGCGCACGCGCTGGGCGACGGTCGACGGACCGGTGCAGACGACGATGCCGAGCTCCGGCAGCGTCTGGTGCAGGCGCTCGAGCCAGCTCCACGCTTCCGGGCCGAGCAACCCCAGATCAACGACGAGCGCGCTGAGGCGCATCGAGGCGACCACGTCGGGGGGGACCGGGCGGGCGAGCACGCGGTGCTCGGAGCCGAGCCCATCGAGGCGGTTGCTCAGCACCTGGATGAAGCCGCTGTCGCCATCGATCACCGCGATGCGCAGCGTTCCCAAGGAAGAGTCGTCAGGAACGATCGGTGGTGCGGGTCTGGCGGGGTTTCGCTCGTCGGCACGAACGCTTGCCGTCATCACGGCGAGTGTAGGCGATGGGGCGGCGCCCGAGCCACCGTCGGCCCTTGCGTCACAGGATCTTTACGCCGGCAAACGCTATTTGCGGAAGTTCGTCCGGATCCCGCGACTACTGGCTCGGGCCGAGCGGGCGAGAGGAGTCCGAGAACTCCCGGAACAGGCCCGTCACGACGAAAGCGACCTGCTCACCGATGTCGACGGCGTTGTCGCCGATGCGCTCGAGCGCGCGGGCCACGAGGGTCATGTGCATGGCCCACTCGCGCGTATCCGGATCGTCGCCGATTTCGATCGCAGTGCGGAAGATGTCGCGGTTCAGACGGTTGATTTCACGGTCCTGCCGGACCAGGTCCTCGGCGAGCTCCACGTCCCGGTTGGCGAAAGCCGCCTTGCATTGCACGACCTCAGAGCGGGCGAACGCGCCCATCTTCGCGAGCGCGCTGAGCATCTCGTTGTGGACCGGCGGCTCACTACCGGAGAGCGGGATCATCTTGGCGATGTTCACGCACTGGACGCCCATGCGCACGATGTGCTTGATCGTGTGAAGCAGCGCTGCGACCAGACGCAGGTCGCCCGCCACGGGCGCCTGCAGCGCCAGCAGCGAGAGGATTCCCTGGTGCACCTCCAGGTAGCGCCCGTCCACCCTGTCGTCGTCGGCGATCACCATCTGCGCGAGCTCGACGTCCTGGTGGCTGAGCGCCTCGAGCACGCGGTCGAGCTGCTCGACGATCAGGTCCAGGCCGGCGAGCGCGTGGCTCTCGAGCGTGCGCAGCTGCCCCTGGAAGTGCGCCCGGCCGCCGGGTGGCGCTCCCGTCGCGACGCGTGCCGTCTCGAGCGGCACCCCTTGCGCGCCGCCGGCGCTCTCGTCAGCCGAACTTGCCGGTGACATATTCCTCGGTCCGGGACTCGTGGGGGTTCGTGAAGATCTCCCGGGTCGGGCCGACCTCGACGAGCCTGCCGTCGAGCATGAACGCCGTGCGGTCTGCGACACGCGCCGCCTGCTGCATGTTGTGTGTGACGATCACGATCGTCACACGCTGCTTGAGCTCGTCGATCAGCTCCTCGATCTTCAGCGTGGCGATCGGGTCGAGCGCCGAGCAGGGCTCGTCAATCAGGATCTCCTCCGGTTCGACGGCCAGTGAGCGGGCGATTCACAGCCGCTGCTGCTGCCCGCCGGACAGGCCGGCTCCCGGCTCGGACAGGCGGTCAGCGACCTCCTCCCAGAGGCCGGCGCCGCGCAGCGCGCGCTCGACCTTCGCCTGCAGGTGGCCGCGGCGGGCGGTCAGGCGCAGGCCTGCCGCGACGTTGTCGAAGATCGACATCGTCGGGAATGGATTGGGCTTCTGGAAGACCATCCCGATCGCGCGGCGCACCGCCACGACGTCGATCGACGGGTCGTAGACGTCGACCTCGTCGAGCATCACCCGGCCCTCGGCGTGCGCACCGGGAATCTCCTCGTGCATGCGGTTGATGCACCGGATCATCGTCGACTTGCCGCAGCCGGAGGGGCCGATGATCGCCGTGACCTCGTTGGCGCGGAAATCGAGGTCGATGCCCCTGACCTGCTCGGCCTTGCCGTAGAAGGCGCGCAGGCCCTCGAGCTGGACGGCCACGCCCTTCTGGGCTGGGGCGGGAGCCTGTTCCTCGCGGCGCTCCGTTGCGACGATCGGCCCGGAGCGCGCCATGTCGTCCTGTATCTCGGCGCGGTTGCTGGACGGGCTGTCTGGATCCACTTCGGTCACCTGCCGGGTCGGTCGGGACAATGTCATGCCAGGCGGCTCCTTCGCGAGACTAGTCGAGCGAGCAGATTCAGCAGCAGGATCAGGCCGACCAGCGTCAGTGCCGCCCCCCAGGCGCGGTTGACGACCGACGCGGTCGGGGAGGTCACATCGCTGTAGATCTGCACCGGGAGCGAGTTCATGAACGCGCCGAGGTCGGTGGTCGTCTTGTGGGTCGAGGCGGCCGTGAACAGCAGCGGCGCGGTCTCGCCGGCAGCGCGCGCCACCGCCAGCAGCACGCCCGTGATCATCCCGGGGAGCGCGGTCGGCAGCACGATCCTGAAGATCACCCGCCAGCGAGGGGCACCGAGCGCGAGCGCCGATTCGCGCACGCCGGCGGGAACCAGCAGCAGGATCACCTCGGCCGAGCGGATCACGACGGGCAGCATCAGCAGCGACAGGGCGATCGA
Source organism: Solirubrobacterales bacterium (assembly GCA_025963965.1). Lineage (GTDB taxonomy): Bacteria > Actinomycetota > Thermoleophilia > Solirubrobacterales > Solirubrobacteraceae > Palsa-744. The sequence continues at coordinate 29,447 of JAOPZS010000008.1, read as the reverse complement.
GCCCTTGTATCCCGCGTAGGTCGAGCCCGTGCCGATCACGAGGACGATGAACACGAATAGGCCGAAGAGGATCGACGGCACCCCCGTCAGCACGTCCACGAAGAACCGCACTGCCTGGGCGAAGCGGGTGGTGCGCCCGTACTCGACGAGCCACACGGCAACGCCGATGCCGAGCGGGATCGAGATCGCCGAGGCGAGCGCGACCATCTCGATCGTGCCCAGGATCGCGCTCTTGATGCCTCCGATGCTCGACGTTTTGAAGAACGTGTTGCCGGTCGGGTCCGTCGTGAAGAAGTCGGTGCTCCAGGAGCCGAGGCCCTTCTTGAGCAGGTAGTAGACGATCAGCACCAGCGGGATCAGCGCGATCGCCGTGCCCGCGGCGATCGTCCCACGCGCCAGGCGATCCCGTCGTCGCCGGCTCGGGCTCACCGTGAGCCGCTCGAGCAGCGCCGGCCTGGGGGGAGGGGTGCTCACGCGCCGGCCACCGTGTCCGCGGCGAGGATCGCGCCGCCGCCCGAGCTGTGCTCCTCGGCGCGCCGTGGACCAGCGGCCCGCCCGGCGCGGATCACGAAGAACCGCGCGACGCCGTTGACGAGGAGGGTGAGCACGAACAGCACCAGGCCGGCTGCGAACAGGGCCGAGCGGTGAGTGCCGGTCGCCTCGCCGAACTCGTTCGCAATCACGGCCGCCAATGAGTAGCTCTGGCCGAAGAGGTGTTCGACGAGTTTCGGCGAGTTGCCGATCAGGATCGTCACGGCGATCGTCTCGCCGATCGCGCGGCCAAGCCCGAGCATCGCTCCGCCGACGATGCCCGAGCGGCAGTACGGCAGCACCGCGATGCGGATCATCTCCCAGCGGGTGGCGCCGAGTCCGAGCGCCGCCTCCTTCTGATCGGCTGGGACGGTTGACATCACCTCGCGGCTGATCGCGCTGACGATCGGCAGGATCATGATCGCGAGCACCAGGCCGGTGATGAAGCAGTTGGGGATCGTCACGATGCCGCCGCCGAAGAACGGGATGAACGAGAGGCGGTCCGCGACCCACTGCTCCGGGCCCCTGAGCTTCGGTGCGAGGAAGAAGATTCCCCACAGGCCGTAGACGACCGACGGTACCGCGGCGAGCAGCTCGACGAGCACCGTCAGCGGCGTCCGCAGGCGGCTCGGGCACAGCTCGGTCGTATAGAGCGCGGCCGCAACCGCAACCGGGACGCCGATGATCAGCGCCAGCGCTGAGGTGATCAGCGTGCCGACGATGAGCGGCAGCGCGCCGAAGCGCCCGGCGCTCGGGTTCCAGTTGTTGTCGAACGCGAAGCCGATCACGCCGCTGTGGGCGAAGGCCGGCTGCGCCTGTCCGACGAGACGCACGAAGAAGTAGACGATCAGCGCCAGGATCAGCGCGGCCAGCCCGGTCAGGCCGTACTTCAGGGCGCGATCAGGAAGACGTGCCAGCGGCGACCGCACAAGCAGTGCGCGGTCGCCGCCGGGTACGGATGCGGCCTCCATGGACGTCTTCTATTCAGTCCGCATCGTGGCCGTCACGCCTCAGCCGCCCAGGGGCGACCCGTTGCACTGCAGGGACGACAGCGCCGCCTTGGACCGGGCCAGGATCGGCCCGGGGAGCGCGGCGTAGTCGGCCTGCGCGAGGATCTTCTGACCTTCGCCGAGGCCATAGCCGATGAACCTCGCGACACCCTTGGCCGCTTCCGCGCCGCCCGGCGTACCTGCCTTGCAGAGGTCCTTGTTGACGACGATGAATGTCTGGGAGGTGATCGGATACGCGGAGGGCGATGGCGAGTTGATGACCTTCAGGCCCAGGTTCGCCGGGATCTTCACACCTTCGCCGGCAGCGCTCGTCGACTGCAGCGTCGGCAGCACCCAGTGGCCCGCTTTGTTCATGATCGAGGCGTACGTGAAGCCGTTCTGCAGGGCGTATGCCTGCTCGACATAACCGACCGCGCCTTCTGTCTGCTTGACCGCGCCCGCCACGCCGGCGTTGCCCTTCGCGCCGGTGCCGGTCGGCCATGGCACTTCCTTGCCTTCCCCGACCTTGCTCTTGAATTCAGGGTCGACGGCCGCGAGGAAGCCGGTGAAGCCGGCGGTCGTGCCGGAGGAGTCCGAGCGGTGCACGACCGTGATCGGCGTGCTCGGCAGTTTGATGCCGGGGTTCGCCGCCTTGATCTCGGCGTCGTTCCACGTCTTGACTTTGCCGATGAAGATGTCGCCGAGCGCTTTGCCATCGAGCCTGATGCCGCTCGCGACTCCGGGCAGGTTGTACGAGACGGTGATGGCTCCCAGGAACATCGGGATCTGCACCGCCGGGCTGCCGTTCTTGGCGATTTCCTTTTCTTCTTCTTCCTTCAGCGGTGGGTCGCTCGCTCCGAAGTCGACGACCTTCCCGGCGAGCGCCGTGATGCCGGCGCCCGAGCCGACGGCTTGGTAGTTGACGGTCAAGCTCGACTGGGAGGAGGCCCACTGTTCATAGACGGGAGCCGCGAATGTCGAGCCGGCACCCGAGATGGTTCCCGAGCCGCTCGGAGGCGTCGTGGCCGTCTTCGAGGTGGCGGCAGCTCCGGCGGAGGTGGCGCTCGACGGAGTGCTGGCGCTCGAGGACTTCGAGCTACCGCACGCGGCGAGGTTCAAGCCGATCAGCGCAGAGATGGCAAGCGCGCCCGTCCTGGTCTTGATCACTGAGGCTCCTGACTGAGTCGTAGTTGGCGGAACTGTCGGGACTCCGCGCGTACACGGGCGGCCGGCGGGAACCGTCTGCCGCTCGAGGCTGGGCCCAGTCTGGTCACCTGGAGCCACGACGTTGTGAAGTTCTTGTGAATGCCGTTGGTGCTTCCCGCTGATACGCGGCGGAGGGCGCTCTACTTGCTGGCGAGGATCGCGACTCCGTAGATGACCGCCGCCAGGCAGCACAACAGGCAGATCGACGCGATCGCGGCGTAGCCGAACACCGCGTTCGTCCCGCTTCCGCGTCGCTCGGATGCTCGCGCGAAACCGAGGATCGCCAACGAGAAGAGGGTGGTGAGGCCCAGGGTCGCCACGATGGCGTCGCGGACCACTCCCAGCAGCTTGCCGACTTCGACGATCGCCGCGATCATGAGGCCGATGGTGCCGGTGCCACCGGCGAGCGGGTCGCTCGAACCCTGCGTCCGAACAGAGCGGCGAGCAGCGAGAGCAGGCTGATCGAGATGAGCAGCGGCCCCAGTGCCCCGCTGCCGAAGATCCGGGACACGCCGTAGGCGAGCGCGCCCACGGCGGCTGCTGCCGGAAGCGTCAGCACCCATGCGAGGGCGATGTTCCCGGCCACGCCCCAGCGCACGGCTGACAGGCGCTTTGCCGCCCCGGCGCCCATGATCCCGCCCGAGATCACGTGTGTCGTCGACAGTGGATAGCCGGCCCCCGAGGCGGCCAGGATGACCGCGGCTCCGGCGCCCTGAGCGGCGAATCCCTGCGCCGGGTCCATCTTGATGATCCGGGAGCCCATGGTGCGGATGATCCGCCAGCCGCCGCTGAAAGTGCCGAGCGAGATCGCCGACGCCGCACTCAGCACGACCCACAGCGGGACATGAAAGTTCTTGGCGGACAGCGACCCGTGGGCGACGAGCGCGAGCGTCATCACGCCCATCGTCTTCTGCGCGTCGTTCGTGCCGTGGGAGAGCGCCAGCAGGCCGCCCGAGATCACCTCCCCGAGGCGGAACGAGCGCGCAACCGGGCCGGGGCGGAGCCGGCCGACGATCCGGTAGGCGATCGTGATCGCCGCCGCTGCCGCCAGGAAGGCAAGGATCGGCGACAGGATGGCCGGCACGATCAGCTTGCCGAGCAGGCCGTTGCCGTCGATCGCGCCGAACCCGTGAGCGACGAGCATCGAGCCGACCAGACCACCGATGAGCGCGTGCGACGAGCTCGACGGTAGCCCGAAGTACCAGGTCGCGAGGTTCCACGCGATCGCCCCGATAAGTCCCGCGAACACGATCGTCGTGGTGACTTGAGATGTCTCGACGAACCCCTTGCCGACCGTGTCCGCGACCTTCAGCGAGACGAAGGCGCCGATGAAATTAAGCAACGAGGCCATCGCGACCGCGACGCGCGGCGGGAGCGCCCTCGTCGAGATCGACGTGGCGACCACGTTGGCAGTGTCGTGGAACCCGTTCGTGAAGTCGAAAGCGATCGCCGTGGCGATCACGATCACGAGGATCACGTCGCTCTGCATCAGGCGTTCTTGATGACGATGCCCTCGAGGGTGTACGCGGCGCGCTCGGTCGCGTCGATCGCGTTCTCGAGCCGCTCGAAGATGTCCTTCCAACGGATTACGACAATCGGGTCGATCCCGCCTTCGAACAGCGCTGCGATCGCTTCACGGACGACCCGGTCGCCCTCGTTCTCCAGGCGGTGCGCCTCGACGGTCTGATGGGATATGTCGCGGAATCCCCTGATCAGCGGGACCGCCTGCGCGATCTCCGCGGTCGCCGCCCGCAGGATGCCCGCGAGCGTCTGAGCCTGCTCCATCGGCGCCTCGATCTTGTAGAGCCCGAGATAGTCCGCGACCTCGTCGATGTAGTCGACGATGTCGTCGAGCGTCGAGGCGAGCTGCAGAATGTCCTCCCGCTCGATCGGCGTCACGAAGGTCTGGTTCAGTCGCTGAATCACGTCATGCGTGATCCGGTCGCCCTCGTGCTCGCAATCGCGGATCGCGCTTGCCAGGCTTGCCGACTCGGGGTAGCCGGCCAGCATCTCCTCGAGGAGCTGGCCGGCGCGCGCGATGTTCCGGCCGGCCTCGTCGAACAGGTCGAAAAACTCGTTGTCGGTGCCGCGAAGCAGCCGGGCCAGACCTGCCATCACACCTCCAGGACACGGCCACGCGATCGCGCCCAGGTCGTCGTCGTCAGTTCGCCCGGTGGCCGCTCGAGCGCGCCAGCGAGGCTCGTTTCGAAGACTACGTAATCGGAGAGTCAGACAGGGCGCTCGACTCCTCGCCAGCTCGAAATCTCTCCGCGTTCGTTCCGCTTGTAGGGGTCGCCCGCCCCACAATCCGCACTGGCGAAGTTGAGAATTTCGGCCGTCTATGATGCGCGGCCCGGAGGAGGGGAGCGGGGCCGCGCTCGCGCGATCATGAGCGCGCGCCCGTGATCCAGGCGACCATGCACATCGATCCGTTCATCGTTCTCGGAAGCGCGATCATCGGCTTCCTCGTCGGCATGACCGGCGCGGGCGGCGGCGCGCTGATGACGCCGATGCTGATCCTGCTGTTCGGCGTCAAGCCTTCGGCGGCGATCTCCAGCGATCTCGTCGCGGCGGTCCTGATGCGGCCGTTCGGAGCGGCCGTTCACCTGCGCAAACGCACGGTCAACCTCAGCCTCGTGAAGTGGATGGTGCTCGGGTCGGTGCCGATGGCCTTCCTCGGCTCGTTCGTGCTCAAAGAACTCGGCAACTCCAAGTCGGCCCAGACGAACATCGAGCGCATCCTCGGCGCGGCGCTGCTGATCGGAGCTGCCGCGATGGTGCTTCGCTACGCGCTCGACCTGCGCAGCGGCGAGCGCCGCCAGGGCGTCGTGCACGACATCTCCACGCACCCGCTGCGCACGATCCTGATCGGCATGATCGGCGGCATCGTCGTCGGGCTCACCTCGGTCGGGTCGGGCTCGCTGATGATCATCCTGCTGCTGTTCCTATACCCGATGCTCGGCGCCAACCAGCTCGTCGGCACCGACCTCACGCAGGCCGTGCCGCTGACGCTCGCCGCCGCGCTCGGCCAGCTGATCTTCGGTCACGTCGAACTCGACGTGACGATCTCGCTGATCATCGGCAGCGTTCCCGCGGTGCTGATCGGCTCGCTGTTCTCCGCGAGCGCTCCCGACCGCTACGTGCGCCCCGTGATCACGTTCGTGATCACGGCCTCGGGCCTGAAGTACGCAGGGCTCGGGACCGAAGAACTCGGCTGGAGCCTGTGCGGCATCCTGCTAGCCGTCGCCCTTGCCTGGCTAGTCATCAAGAGGCCCTGGCGGACGCCGATTCCGCCGGTCGCAGGCGTCTCGGCGGACGCGGCGGTCCGCGTCGAGGGCGACTGAAGGTCCCCTTGCTTTAGGTATGGCCTGTGTTTATGATGCGCAGCCTTAGGGCGATCACCCAGAACTCGACATATGTTCGGGTCGGCTGATCCACTATTCGCGGGGGCCGGATAGCGAGCAAGGAGGCGGGGAGGCGCGATGAGTGTCGAGACGGGGAGTCCATCGGAGGCAGGCGCTCCATGGGGCGCGCCGCCCCTAGCGGCGCAGCGTGGCTTCCTCGGACTCGGCACCCGACGGCGCGTCCTCGTCCCAGGGATCTCGGAGGTTCGCGGTCCCGCCGCCTCGATGCGCCGGGACGCGCTGTTTCGTCGCGGGCTGGCCCTGGCCGACGTCGGCGCGATCGTCGGCGCCTTCCTACTGACCCTCGTCCTCTCGCCGCGCTCGCTGCAGCTGACGTGGGCTTCGGCCCTGGAGATCCCGATCCTGCTGATTGCGGCGAAGATGACCGGCCTGTACGACCGCGACGAGACGCTGCTGCGCAAGACCACCCTCGATGAGGCGCCGCGGCTGTTCCAGCTGGCCACCCTCTGCACGGTGATCGCGTGGCTGGCCGGCGGAGCGGTCTTCCAGGGAGGCATCGGCCGGCAGTCGGCGCTGATCCTCTGGATCGTGCTCGTGGGACTGCTGATCATCTCTCGCTCCGTCGCCCGCGTGATCGCGCTCGCCATCGCCCCGACCGAGCGGTGTCTGTTCATCGGCGATGAGATGTCCGCCGCCACGATCCGCTCGAAGCTCGAGTGCGGCGGCGGCGTCAAGGCCTCTGTCGTCGCCCACCTCGACCTCGACAAGGTCGCGCCGTGGTCGACCGATTCCTTCTCGGAGTCCCGTCTCGCGGAGATCCGTGACCTCGCTCAGACGCTCGACGTGCACCGCGCGATCATCGCTCCCCGCAGCGCCGACGCCGGGGAGATGCTCAACCTCGTGCGAACCCTGAAGGCGGTCGGCGTGCGCGTCAGCGTGCTGCCGCGGCTGCTCGAGGTCGTCGGGTCGTCGGTCGAGTTCGACGACCTCCACGGCGTGACCGTGATGGGCGTGCGGCGCTTTGACCTGACTCGCTCCTCGGCGCGTTTCAAGCGCGTCTTCGACCTGATCGGCGCCTCGCTCGGGCTGCTCGCGGTCTCGCCGCTGCTGATCTGCCTGGCGATCGCGATCAAGCTCGACAGCCGCGGCCCGGTGTTCTTCCGCCAGCAGCGCGTCGGGCGCCACGGCAAACGCTTCCACATGCTCAAGTTCCGCACGATGGTCCCGGAGGCCGAGTCGATGAAGGACTCCCTGCGCCACCGCAACGAGGCGATGGAGGGACTCTTCAAGATCGCCGAGGACCCCCGCGTGACGCGCGTCGGGCGGTTGCTGCGGCGCAGCGCCCTCGACGAGCTGCCCCAGCTCTGGAACATCGTTCTCGGCGAGATGAGCCTCGTCGGCCCGCGCCCGCTCGTGATCGAGGAGGACCAGCGGATCGAGGGCTGGCACCGCCGCCGCCTCGAGCTGATGCCGGGCATGACCGGGCCATGGCAGATCCTCGGGCCCGCCCGGGTGCCGCTGCGAGAGATGGTCGCGATCGACTACCTCTACGTCGCCAACTGGTCGCCCTGGTCGGACATCAAGATCCTCCTGCGGACCGTGCCCCACGTGGTCGGCCGCCGCGGCCTCTGAGCCGAACCTCGCAGCCGGCCTGCCACGAGTAGAAGTCGCGAGCTTCCGGCTGATGGCTCCGGCGGCTACTTGCCGCCTTCGCGCTGACGCTTGAATTCGGCGGCTTCGCGCGCTTCTTCGGCTTCGAACTTCTTGCGTGCTTCCTTCTGCGCCGCCGTTTCTCCGCCCGAGCCGGTTTTCAAGCCCGTCGTCTTCTTCTTTTTCTTCTTCGTGTGGCTCGAGGTCGTCTTCCTGCCCGCGCTCCTCCTCGACGATTTCTTGTGCCTGGCTTTCGTGGGCGTCGTCGTGGCGGCTGCCCGCCCGGCCTGTTCGCGGCGCCTCTTCTGCGCGGCGAGTTCCCGGGCTTCGCGCAGTTCGGAGGCCGTTTCGCGAGCCGCGCCCGGGGTCGGCTGCCCTTCCGGCGCGGTCACACCGGGCGCCACTTCGGCGGCTTCTCCACCGCCGCCTTCCCCGCCGCCGCCTCCGCCTCCTCCGCAGCCCGCGAGCAGGCCCGCCGCCAGCAGGCAGGCGAGCGGCGCTGCCCGGCGTCGCACCGGTTCGACGAGAGGGCTCATTCGCTTTTGACCGTCACTTCGACCGGAGCGGTCTTCGTCTGAGTTTTCTTCTTCGCCGGCGTCGGCTTCGTTGGCGTGGTCGTCGTCTTCGTTGTGCTCGTCGGCGTCGTCGTCGTGGTTTTCGTCTTCGCCTTGGCTTCGGCTTCACGGCGTTTGGCGGCGGCTTCCTTGTCCTTCTTCTTGACGGCCAGTTCGGCATCCTTTTCGCGCTTCTTCGCGCGTGCCTTGGCCTTCGCTTCGGTCGTGTTGGCCGTCGCTTCGGCTTCTTCTTCGCGTTTGCCCGATTCGATCAGCGAAAGCTCTTCGCGGTTCTTGGCGGCTTCAGCGGCTTCTTCTTTGCTCTGCGCCGCTTCTTCGTTGCGCGCGGCTTCTTCGCCGGAGCCGGCGGAGCCCTTGCCGCTGCCGCCGCTTTGCAGTTGCGCGCAACCGCTCAGCGCGACCGTGACGCTGAGCGCCGCGAGCCATGAGACCGTCATCGACGCTGCCCGACTGCCAGACAAGGACTGGATCCGTTCGCTTGATGCCGTTGCGCAGCGCGGCGCGCCGTGCGCCCCGCCACTGCCAGAAGGGTAGCCGCGGGCACCTCATTGGGCGCCGTCCTGCAAGGCCGCTGGCCGCTGCAGCGCGAGCTCGACCTGCTCGGCGACGCGGCGCTGGAACACCGCCACCGAGAAGCGCTGCGCGTTCTCGACCGCCGCCGCCGGCTCGAGGCCGAGCGCGTCGATCCCTTCGATCGCGGCGCGGAACGCCTCGACCTCGTCGAGTGTCACGAGGCGGCCGGTCACCCCGTCGATGACCGTCTCGAGCGCGCCGCCCGCCGCGGCCGCGATCACCGGACGGCCGGCCGCCTGGGCCTCGACGGCGGTGATCCCGAACTCCTCGACGCCTGGCACGATCACCGCGCGGGCGGTCGCGTAAAGGCCGGCGAGCTCCTCGTCGCCGACCCGCCCCAGGAACTCTGCCTCCGGATAGGCCTCGCGTAGGGCCTGCAGGTCCGGTCCGGCGCCCGCGACTCGAATCGGCGCACGCGCACGGCGCGCCGCCTCGAGCGCGACCTGCAGGCGCTTGTGGCGAACTATCTCCGAGACGATGAGCAGCGACTCCCCGGGTACGCCCGGCGCGAATCGCTCCGTCTCGACCGGCGGGTGGACGATCGTCGCCTCGCGGCCGTAGTAGCGCCTGATCCGTTCACGGCTCAGCTCGGAGATCGCCAGGTACACGTCGACCGAGCGGCTCGCCGCCAGGTCCCAGCGACGGATCCGCTCGAGCGCAAGGCGCAGCGGTGCCCGCAGCGGCGCCGGGGTCTCCTCGAGCGCGCGCTGCTGCTCGTACCAGGCGTAGCGAAACGGCGTGTAGCAGTAGCAGACGTGCACAGCCCCCGGCGGCTTTCGCACGCCGTGCGCGAAGGCGCTGCTGCTGCTCAGCACGACCTCGCACGGCGGCAGCTCGAGTCGTCCGACAGCCCACGGATACAGGGGCAGCAGGCGCCGGAACCCCGATTGCCTGACCCCGAGCCGCTGCAGCGGCGAGGTCGTGACGGCGCGCCCCGCGAAGCGCCGGTCGGTGCCCTTCTCGTCGTAGAGCAGCGTGAAGATCGGCGCCCGCTCGTAGAGCGCGGCGATCGCCGCGAAGGAGCGCTCTGCGCCGCGCATCACCAGCAGGTAGTCGTGCGCCAGCACGACGCGCGCGTCGGGTGCAGTGGGCGCGGGCTCGGATCCGCTCATCGAGGCTGTGGGCGATCCGTCGCCGGGCCGGCGCTAGGCGCCCTGCCCCTCGGCTCCGGCGGGCACGGCCGGCTTGACGGCGCACAGCGCCACGCTCAGATACGGGTAATGGAGCAGCCGGCTGACGGGCCCGTCGAGCAGGACGAGCGGGCGCAGTGGGAGCACCGCAAGCCACGCCCCGGTCACCCCGATCCGCTCCGTCAGCCTCCGCATCACATCGGTCAGCCGCTGCGCGATGACACCGCTGATGAAGCCCTGATCGAGGATCTCGAGACCGGCGGCGGCAGCGATCTGGGCGAGTCGATCCGGCGAATACCCGTAACGGACGTGCGACCCGTCCTCGACGGGACTCGGCTCGCGCTCCTCGGTGTAGAGCGGCCGATGCGCGTCGTTGGGCGCGCTGAGCAGCAGCCGTCCGCCCGCTGCGAGCATCCCGGCGAGGGAGGAGACGAGGCCCTCGTCGTCGTTGACGTGCTCGATCGTCTCAAGGCACACGATCTGATCGAAGGCTCCCAGCTCGGCCCTGTGCGCCTCGATCTCGCGCAGGTCGATGACGCGGAAGTCGACTCCGTTCACGCCGAGCGTCGCTGCGCGGCGCCGCGCGCTCTGCTGCTCCTCGACGGAGAACGAGGCGCTCGTGACGTCGTTCCCGGCTTCGGCCGCGTAGATCGAGAAGCCCCCGTTGCCCGAGCCGGCGTCGAACGTGCGCAGGGGGCCGCGCCGCAGGCGCTTTCGCAACCAGAGCCAGCGGTCGAGCACGCACGGGTCGCCCGTGATCATCAACAACCGCCAGCCGAAGATCCGCAGCAGCCTGTCGAGCATCGGCGCAGAGTACCCGCGCTCAGCGGGCGCCGTCGACGAGCGCTTCGAGCGCCGCCGAGATCCGCTCCGCGACGACTTCCGGGGAGAACAGCCGCGCCGCCTCGGCGCGAGCGAGCGCGTGGATCTGCTCGCCGCGGGCGGCCAGGTCAGAGAGCACCGTCTCGATCGCGGTCGCCATCGCCTGGACGTCGCCGGGCTCGACCTGCGTGGCGACGGCGGGGTCCACTCCCTCGATCGCGCCCACCTCGCTCGTCGCGACGACCGGCAACCCCGCGGCCAGCGCCTCGGCGACGGTCAGCCCGAACGGCTCGTACCTGCTCGCCTGCAGCAGCATCGCGCTGCGCGCCAGCTCCCCCGGCACGTCTGCGGCGGAGACGTGGCCGGCGTATTCGGCGCTCGCCGGGAGGTCCTCGAGCAGCCGCGTGTAGTCGGAGAAGAGGCTCGGGCCGCCGAGCACCCGCACCCTCGCCGCGACGCCGCGCTCGCCCAGCAGCCGCGCGAGCGCGATCACGTCGTCGAGCCCCTTGCGCACCGAGATGCGTCCGAGCACCAGCACGACCGGCGGGCTCTGGGGCACGAGCTGAAGGCCTGCGAAGCGATCGGTCCGCAGCGGGTTCGGGACGACGACCGTCCGCTCGGCCGGGAAACGGTAGTCGCGCACGAGGTGGTCGCGGAACACGCTCGAGATGCACACCAGCAGCGCGGCACGGCGGATCGAGCGGAACTGCACGAGCGAGCGCAGCAGCGATATCGCGCCGACGAGAGCGACCGTCGCGGCGGGCTGGGAGCGCAGCGCCAGGCGCCGCTCGGCCCACATCCAACGCAGCTCGCCGGCGATGTGCGTCTCCGGATGGATCACCAGCGGCACCCGACGCGCGAGGCTGCTCGGCAGCCCGGGCGTCTCGATGTTGGAGAACTGGTAGACGAGGTCATACGGACGCTCGCCGTGCCTGCGGGCGACCTCCCGGCGAAGCCGCACCGACGCCACGGCGCGCGCGAACATGCCGCTGAGGAACGCCGCGACCTTTCCACGGCTGTACCAGCGGCCCCACTGCCAGCGGCTTGTGCCCCACACGAACGTCACGTTCTCGCCGAACGCGAGGTTGCCCTCGCCGAACACGACGCGCTCGTCACCCGCGATCAGCACGCTCGACTGATCCTCGGCGGCGGGGAAGAAGCAGTCGATCTGATGCCCCCGGCGGGACAGACCGAGCAGCAGCTCCGCGGCCACGCCCCGGACGCCCGAGGAACCGCCGGGGGTGGGGCCGAGCCACGCGATCCGCAGTGGTTTGCCCGGCATCCGGCGGCAGGCTACCGGAGCAGGGGCATGTGTCATCATCACCGCACCGTGAGCGGGGAGCAGAAGTCGACCGCGGCGGCCCGCGTCCCGGACTTCTTCATCGCCGGACACGCCAAGAGCGGCACCACGGCGCTCTACCTGATGCTGCGGCGCCATCCGCAGATCTACATGCCCTCGCTGAAGGAGCCCCAGTTCTTCGCGCCGGAGATGCGCTCGGACCCGCGCTTCGCTCGCGAGCTCCCCGGCACCCTGGAGGAGTACCTGGCGCTGTTCGCCCCCGCCACCCCTGAGCAGCTGGCCGGCGAGGCGACGCCCTCCTACCTGCGCTCGCCGACGGCCGCCGCGCAGATCGCCGCGCTCGCGCCCGGCGCACGGATCGTCGCCGTGCTGCGCGAGCCCGCCAGCTTCCTGCGCTCCCTGCACCTGCAGTTCGTGCAGACGATGATCGAGACCGAGACCGACCTGCGACGGGCGCTGGCGCTCGAGCAGCCTCGCCGCGAGGGGCACGAGCTGCCACGCGGCGCGCGCTCCGCCGCGCCGTTCATGTACTCCGAGCACGTCCGGTATGTCGAGCAGCTGCGACGCTTCGACGCGGTCTTCCCGCGCGAGCAGATGCTGGTTCTGATCTATGACGACTTCCGCACCGACAACGAGGGCAGCGCCCGTCAGATCATGCGCTTCCTCGACGTCGACGACTCGCTGCCGATCGCGCCCGTCGAGGCGAACCCGACCGTGCGCGTGCGGGCCGGGCGCCTGCACGCAGCCAAACGCGCGTTCCATTCCGCCCAGGGACCGGCCGCCCGCGCGTTCAAGGACTCCGTCAACGCCGCGATCCCGGACGGTGTGCGTCGCACGGTCGTGCGGCCGCTGCGCCGCCAGCTTCGGCGCAAGGTGCTGTTCGCCAGGCCGGCGCCCGCGGAGGAGGCCCTTACGGGAGAGCTGCGCGAGCGCTTCGCCGGCGAGGTCGCCGCGCTCGGCGACTACCTTGGCCGCGACCTCGAGACCCTGTGGGGCTATGGCCGGCGCGACTGAGCGAGCGAGCGGGCGGCCACGCGTCCTCTACGTGATGGGAGCCGGCCGCAGCGGCTCGACGACGCTCGGCATCGCGCTCGGCAACTGCCCCGGCCTGTTCTACGCCGGCGAGCTCGACAACTGGCTCGTCCGTTCCGGAAGGCCGCAGCTCGAAGACGCGCAGCGCACCCGCTTCTGGGAGCAGGTCAGCGACGCGCTCGCCGATCCTGCGGCGGCGCGCGCGCTGTTCGGCAACTCCTCGCAGCGGGCGATCGAGCGCTCCGTCTCGGTGCTGAGGCTGCAGATGTGGCCCCGGCGACGGCGGCTGCGGCCCCGCTACCGGGCCGTCGCCGAGGACCTCTACCGGGCTGTGACCCGCGCCTCGGGTGCCACCCATCTCATCGACACCTCCCACTATCCGCTGCGGGCCCGCGAGCTGCAGGGGATCGCCGGTGTCGAGCTGTACCTGATCTACCTCGTCAGGGACCCGCAGGGGGTGGTCGCGTCGTTCAACCGCCACGACGTCGGGGAGTTCACGAAGTCGACACTGCACACCAATGTGTACCTGTGGGCCACGCACCTGCTCTCGCTGCTGGTGTTCCTGCGTCATCCGCGCGAGCGGCGGCTGTTCGTGCGCTACGAGCGGTTCGTCGCGGACCCGGCGGGGACCCTACGCGAGATCCTCACGGTCGCCGGAGCACCCACCGTGGCGCTCCCAGACTTCGACGCGCTGAGCATCGGGCTCCCCCTGCAGGGGAATCGCGTGACGCGCGCTGACGGGACGATGTCACTCAAACCCCGGACCGATCCGGTGCCGAGGTCCTCGCTGCTCACGGCTGCGCTGCAGGCTCCCGTGATGGCGGCGCTCTCGCGGCTGCGCCCCGCGGTCGGCGTCCGGGGCCGGGCGCGGGGCACTCGCTACCATGCCGCCCCGTGACCGGAGCGGTCCACCGAGGCCGGCCGTCGGCGCTCCGATGAGGGGGAGATGACATGCGCCTGCTCGTGACCGTTCCGTGGGCGGAGCCGCTCGGCGGCGCCGAGGCGATGCTGCAGGCGGTGCTCGACGGGGCACGCGCGGAAGGGCACGAGGTCGAGCCCGTGTTCTTCGAGCACGGCAGCTGGCCCGAGACTCTGCGTGCGCAGGGCTTTCGCGTCGCGGTCGTGCATGCCGGCCGCCTGCGCGAAGCGCACCGGTGGGTCGCGACCGTCGGCCGGCTCGCGGCGATCATGCGCTCGCGCAGACCCGACCTGATCATGAACTGGGCGGCGAAAACACATCTCTACGGTGCGCCCGCCGCCACCCTCGCCGGTATGGCCGACCGGGTCGTCTGGTGGCAGCAGGCGATCCCCCCGAGGAGCGGCTGGCTGGACCGCGTCGCAACCCGTCTGCCGGCAAGCGCGATCTTCTGTTACTCGCAGGCGGCGGCGAGCGCGCAGGGGGAGCTGCACCCGGCACGGCCGACGTACGTGGTCAACGCAGGCGCCCCGCCGCCGGAGCGGAGCGCCGGACCCGGGCCGCTCGAACTGCCATCCGGCGTGCCGGTCGTCGGCCTCGTCGGCAGGCTGCAGCCGTGGAAGGGCCAGGACCGGCTGCTGCGCGCCCAGGCGCTGCTGCGCGACCGGGGGCACTCCATGCACCTGGTGATCGTCGGCGGCGACGCGTGGGGACTTTCCTCTGAGTACGCCTCCTCGCTGCCAGGCCTGGTCACCGAGCTCGGCCTCGACGGCGAGGTGACGATGACCGGGCAGGTGCCCGACGCCGGTCCCTACGTCGAGCAGTTCGACGTGCTCGTCAACGCATCGGACCCCGAGCCGTTCGGGATCGTCCTGCTCGAGGGCATGTCGCGAGGCGTCGCTGTGGTGGGCGTCGACTCGGGCGGTCCTGCTGAGTTCCTCCAGGACGGGCGCACCGGGATCCTCGCTCGCTCCGGGAGCCCCGAGGCGCTGGCCGACGCGCTCGAGCAGCTGCTCGTCTCCGACGAGCGTCGCGCCGAGATCGCCCAGGCCGGGCTCGAGAGCTACGCCCGCGACTTCACCGATGCGGCGATGCGCAAGCGTTTCTTCTCGAGCCTGCAGCGCGTCCTCGACGCCAAACACCCAATCTCGCCGTCCAGCAATGGCGCCGTCCCCGGATGACCCGGTCCTAGGCGCGGCGGCCGGCACGCCGCCCGTCGAGGTGACGATCGTCGCCCACGACATCGGCCCCGTGCGCGGCATGGAGCGCCAGCTCTCAGATCTAGTCGTCGGGCTGCGGCGACTCGGCCATGCCGTGACCGTGATCGGGCGGACCTGCGAGCTGCCCGACGGGACCGACGCGCGCTTCCACCGCGTCAGGGGTCCGGCTCGCCCGTTCGTGGTCGCCTACCCCTGGTTCATGCTGGCGGGGTCGCTCGCCGTCCGCCGCCGGCGCCGCGGGATCGTGCAGGCGACCGGGGCGATCGTGCTGAACCGCGTGGACGCGATCTCGGTGCACTACCTGCACCGGGTCGCCACGAACACGCCGAGCCGGGCGACCTGGCTGTTTCGCGCGC
Organism: Solirubrobacterales bacterium; assembly: GCA_025963965.1. GTDB lineage: Bacteria > Actinomycetota > Thermoleophilia > Solirubrobacterales > Solirubrobacteraceae > Palsa-744. The sequence continues at coordinate 13,782 of JAOPZS010000008.1, read as the reverse complement.
ACGACCGCGCCAGCGGCGTGCTCAAGCGCCTCGGAGAGCGCGTCTGCCTGCGTGTCTGCCGTCCCGCCGCCGTCGTGTGCGTCTCCGCCGGCGTGGCCGATGAGGTCCGCGAGCACTACCCCTCGCTCGCCGGCCGCGTCGTCACGATCTACAACGGGATCGACACGGACGCATTCGCACCCGGTGCAAGGCGCGAGCAGGCGGGGGCGCTGCGCGCCCGCCTGGGCATCGGCGAGGGCCGGCTGGTGGCGGCGTTCGTCGGCAGCGAGTGGGAGCGCAAGGGCCTTGCGCCGCTGCTCGCCGCGCTGGCGCTCGCGCCCGAATGGACGCTGCTCGTGGCCGGCGGTGGCGACGAGCAGCGCTATCGCGAGCTCGCCGAAGCGGCGGGCGTCGCCGGTGACGTGCGCTGGCTCGGCGTGACCGACGAAGTTCAGGGGGTCTACGACCTCGCCGACGCGTTCGTCCTGCCGAGCAGCTATGAGACGTTCTCGCTCGTCACGTTCGAGGCGGCGGCCAGCGGGCTGGCGATCCTCGCGACGCCCGTGAACGGAGTGCGCGAGCTGATACTCGACGGCGAGACCGGGATGCTGATCACCCGCGAGCCCGAGCTGATCGCCGAGTGCCTGCGGCGGCTCGGGGCCGACCCGGCTCTGCGCACTCGGCTCGGCGGCGCCGCGCGCACGGCTGCGCTGTCCTACGGTCGCGAGCGGATGGTGGACGAGCACCATGCGCTGTACCAGCGGCTCGCCGCGCCGCCAAGCTAGCGTCGGGCCGCATCGCGCAGCAGGCGCTCGAGCGGATCGGTCGCGGCCGGCACCGTGAACCGGCGCTCGACGGCGGCGCGTCCCGCCGCCGCCAGCGAGCGGCGCAGCTCCGGCGCCTCGCGCAGCTCCCGAAGGCGCGCCGCCAGCGCCTCGATGTCGCCCTCCGGAAACGTCAGCCCGCCGCCGGTCAGCCCGATCACCCACGGGATCTCGCCGGAGTCCGAGCCGACGACCGGCACGCCGCACCAGAGCGCCTCGATGATCACCCGCCCGAACTGCTCCTTCCAAGTGGGCGTCGTGCGGGATGGCAGCGCGATCACGTCGACCTGGGCATAGGCGTCCGCCATCTGGTCGTGGCTGTAGCCGTCCAGCACCCGTACCGCCGAGCCCGGCACCGGCTGCCCCTCGAGCGCCCCGCGCAGCTCTCCGTTGCCGATCAGCAAGAGCTCGACCGGAGCCTGAAGGCGGCGCACCGCAGCGAGCAGGTCCGTCAGCCCCTTGCTCTCGATCAGCCGCCCCGCATAGCCGATCGTGAAGGGCCGGCGGCCGTGAGGCGGCGCCTGCGGCCAGCCCGGCACCGGCGGCGGTGCGATCTCGACCTCGCCGCGCGCGCCCCAGCCCCGCACGAGATCCGCGGCGCTCTGCGAGCGCGCCGCGACGAACGAGGCGTCGCGCAGAACGCGCGAGCGCAGCCACCGCACCGCCCGCGGCAGCGGGCGGTCGATGTTCTCGTAGCACTGCACTCCGAACGGCACCCCGTGCCGGCGCAGCGCCCCGCCCCACTGGGCGGCGGCGAGCGCGTACGGCTCGGCCTCCAGGAACGCGACATCCGGGCGCAGCCGCGCGCAGATCGCCCCGCACCTCGCGAGGTAGACATGGCGCTGTGCCCGACCCGCCTGTGCCACCCCGAGTGGCATCAGCGCCTGCTCGAGCCCCGGCAGGGCGCGTGGCTCGACGCGGGACTCGGAGTACTCGTGGCGCCAGTGACTCGGCACCACGAGCTTCACATCCCAGCTGCGCCGTTGCAGCTCGCGGTAGACCTCCTGGTTGACGTCCACGACGGCGGGATGGCTGACCACGAGGACGCGCACGAGGGCATCGTTGCACGGGTGAAAGCGGGCGTGCGGCCATTCGCTTTAGCGCCACCTTACGAGTACGCTTAAGCTGGCCTGCTGGGGCGCTGGCAGCGACCTTGGACGGAGCCAAATCGACCAGCTATGAACCAAACTACTGACGCCAGCGCCATGTTCGCGCCGATCTGGAGGCGCCGCTGGCTGATTCTAACCGTAGGCGTGCTGGTCGCGCTCGGCACCTATTTCTATTACAAGCACCAGAGGCCGACCTACCAGGCCGCGACGCAGGTCTACCTCGGCGCCGGCGCCGAAGAACAGGTGACGCTGAGCGGCACCGTCCTCAGCGGCAAGAAGTCCGGCGTACCCGAACCGAGCGCCCAGGCGGTGCTGATCAATTCGCCGATCGTGAAGTCGGTGGTTCGCCAGCAACTGCGCAAGGAGCGAGGCACTCGCGCCGGGCGCACGGCGCTGGCCGGGAAGGTGAAAGCGAAGGCCTCCGAAAAGAGCCAGTTCATCACGATCACCGCCGAAGCCAGGAGCGCGGCCGGCGCGGCGCTGCTCGCGAACGTGACGGCGCAGACCTACGTCAACCGTCAGAACGGCAAATACCACCATGCGATCGAATCTGCGATCGCGCTCTCGCGCCGGCAGGTGCGAAGGATCGAAGCGAGCTCGGAAGCTCGCGCTGCCGAAGCGACGCAGGCGGCCAAAGGCGCAAAAGGCGCAAAAGGCGCTGGCGCCATCACGGCGAAAGGGAAGAGCTCGAGCGCGGCGGTGGCGCTGCAGACCGCGAACCTGATCAGCAAGATCAACCAGCTCGAAAGCAATCTCGCGATCGTCAACGTCCGGCAGGTCAACCCTGTCAAGCCGAAGGCCGTCAAGCAGCTCTCGGCCTCGCCGAAACGCAACGCCATCTTCGGGTTCTTCGTCGGCCTGCTGCTGGCCTCGTTCGTGGCGTACGCGCTCGCGCGCATGGACAACCGGCTGCGCTCGCTGTCTGAGATCGAAGAGGCGTTCGGGACCGGGATCCTGACGGCGCTGGCGGCCGTGCGACGCCCGATCGTGATCGCCGAGGGCCAGCCGCGGCCCTCCAAGCAGCTGCGCGAGTCGCTCGAGCGGCTTCACACCACCCTCCAGTTCGGCGGCGCGGCCGGACAGGAGCGCCCGCGCAAGGTGCTGTTCGTCAGCGCCAACGGCGGCGACGGGCAGACGACCGTGATCGCGGGTCTCGCGCTCGTGCAGCGCGACGCAGGTCAGGCGACCGCGATCATCGAGGCCGACCTTCGCCACCCGACACTGGCACGACTGCTGGGCCTCGATCCCAAGCCCGGTCTCCCGGCCGTGCTCGACGGGCAGCTGAGCCTCCAGGAAGCGCTGCAGGGGGTGGGGGGACGCTCGCCGCAGCCGGCCGCCCCCGAGCTCGGCGCGGCCGGTGGCCCAGTCGCGACCGTCAGCCACACCCCCGTAACCGGTTCGGCGTCGGTGCTCGTCGGCGCGCCGGTCGCCAACCCGTCGGCGCTGCTCGCCAGCCCGGCGATGGACGAGACACTCCGCGCGCTCGCCGAATCGTCGGACTTCGTGCTCGTCGACGCGCCGCCGCCGCTGGAGGTGAGCGACGCGATGCCGCTGCTGCACCTCGTCGACGCGATCGTGATCGTCGCGCGCGTCGGCCAGACGCGCGCATCGTCCGCCCAGCGCCTCGTCCAGCTGCTCACGCGGACGCCGAGCGCGCCCGTGCTCGGGGTGGTGGCCAACGGCGCCTCCCAGAAAGACATCGAGAAGTACGGCTTCTCGACATACAGCGGACGGAGCTGGCGCAGCAGGTCCTCATGAGCACCCGCTCGTCGCTTCCGATCGGTCGGCTGGGGGGCCCGCATCCGGTGGTCCGAGGGCGGCGCATGCACGATCTGCTGGTGGCCGCCGCGTCGCTGGTGGTGCCGCTGGCGCTCGGCTTGGCGATCACGCTGTCGAGCCCTCGGCCGAACGCGCTGCTGATCCTGGGGCTGATGATCGGCGTCGCGTTCGTCGTCGTGCTGCTCGTCAGCCGCCGCTACGAGGTCACGCTGATGCTGCTCGCGCTGTACCTCGGCCTGCTCGACGGCCCGATCAAGCTCGAGGCTGCCAGCAAAGCCAGCTCGGGCGTGCGGGACGTGCTGATCATCGCGATCGCGCTCGGCATGATCATGCGGCTCGTCGTGCGCAAAGGCCGCATTCGGCTGCCGCCGCTGTCGGCGTGGATCGTCGCGTTCGTCGCGTTCGTGCTGATCGAGGCGCTGAACCCGAAGACGCACGGGATCCTCAAGGTCGTCGGCGGCTGGCGCCAGCTGCTCGAGTGGGTTCCGTTCTTCTACTTCGGCTACCTCGTCGTGCGCTCCAAGCAGCGCTTCCGCCAGCTGTTCATGCTGCTCGGCGTGATCGCCCTGCTGAACGGCGTCGTGGGAGCCGTGCAGACACACATCAGCCCCGGCTCGCTCGCCTCCTGGGGACCCGGCTACAGCGGCCTCGTGCACGGCGGGCAGGAAGGCACCGGCCTGACGGGGCGCACATTCAAAAGCAACGGCGTGACGCACGCGCGACCCCCGGCGCTCGGTTCGGACTCCGGCTTCGGCGGCGGCGTCGGGGTGCTCGCGCTGCCAGGGCTGCTGGCGCTGCTGGCGGCGGGCAAGGTGCGGCGACGATGGCTCGTCGTGCTGCTCGCGCTGGGGGCGGTGCTCGGGATCGCCACCGCGGCCTCGCGAACGTCGGTCGTCAGCGCCGTGGTCGTGCTGCTCAGCTTCGGCGGCCTGTCGCTGCTCGCCGGGATCCGGGTGGGCCGGGCCTTCACGGTCGTGGTCGTGATCGTGGCCCTGGCATTCGGCGTCGTGACCGTCCTGACCGGCATCGAAGGATCCGGGATCTTCGCTCGTCAGGAAACCCTGACGAGCAGCTCCGAACTGCAGGAACACGGCGCCGGCGCCAAGGAACGATCGCTCGGGCAGATACCCTCCGACGTCGTGCGGGCCCCGCTCGGCGTGGGCCTGGGGACGGCGGGCTCGGTCGGCGGGTTCGGCGGTGCGCAAAAAGTCGAACTCGAAGGCGAAAAGGTGATCGGCGGCTCTGCATACAGCCTGCTCTGGAAGGAATCCGGCGCGCCCGGCCTGCTGATCTGGCTGGGCCTGACGCTGAACGTGATCCTGCTCGGCGCCGCGCGCCTGCGAAAAGTCAAGGATGTCGAGCTGCGCACCTATCTGCTCGGCGCGATCGTCGCGTTCATCGCGCTGACGATCCAGGGCCTGTCGGGTCCGACGCTGGCGGTGACGATCGGCGCGTTCCTGTGGTTCGTCCCGGGCGTGATCTCCTACTGGCTGGCAGGTGACGGCCGCGAGGAGGCGTTCGGGACGGTGCCCGGGCGTCCCCAGGCCCCCGGCCTGACGCCTGCCGCGGCGGGTGCCCTGTGATCGGCCGCCGCTCATCGGCTCCGAAGGAGGACGTCGGCGAGCTGTCGATGCTGAAACGGCTCAACGTGCTGCTCGGCGATCGGCGCCGAACGGTCGTAGCGCTGGCGCTCAGCTCGCTGGTCTCCGGCTTCGCCGAAGCCGGCACGCTGGCGCTGATCGCCGAGGTCGGTGCGTCGTTCGTCGGGCACCAGAAGAGGGTTCACATCCACGTGGCCGGTCTCAACACGTCGTTCAGCATCGTCACCCTGCTCGCGATTGCGCTCGGCCTCGCGCTGATCCGCCTGGCGATGCAGATCCCGATCTCGATCCTGCCGTCGCGGATCGCCTCCGAGGTGCAGGCGAGCCTGCGCACGAAGCTGTTCCACTCCTACACGGCTGCCTCCTGGGAGGTTCAGTCGCTTGACCGCGAGGGACAGCTGCAGGACACGATGACGAGCCAGACGATGCAGGCGACCGGTGGCGCCGTCGGCGCCACCGGGTTGATCTCCAACTCGCTGCAGTTCTTCGCGCTGCTCGTCACCGCGTTCGTGCTGAACCCCTGGGCGGCAGCCGGGATCCTGATCTCCGGCGTCTTGATCTTCATCGCCGTGCGGCCGCTGAAAAAGCTCGGCGTGCGGCGCGCCCGCGCGCTGTCGCGGGCGCAGGTGTCCTACGCCAGCGGCATCAACGAGGCGATCCGCCTGGCGGAGGAGACGCACGTGTTCGGCGTGGCCGGAGAGCAGCGCAAGCGAATCGACGCGCTCGTGCAGCAGGCCAAGAAGCTGTTCTTCTCGACCCAGGTGCTCGCGAAACTCGTACCCAACATCTTCCAGAGCCTGATCCTGATCATGCTCGTCGGCGCGCTCTGGATACTGCACGCGATCGGCGTCGGCAACACGCCCGCGCTGGTCGCGATCATCATGCTGCTCGTGCGCTCGGCGCGCAGCGGCCAGCAGGGCCTCGCGACCTTCCAGAGCCTCTCGCAGACGCTGCCGTTCATCGAGCGCACCCAGGAGGCCGAGCGCCGCTACGCCGAGAGCGCGCCCCCCGAGGGCGACGTGCCGCTGCAGACGGTGCAGACGATCGCCTTCCGCGATGTCTCCTATGCCTACCGCGCCGAGCATCCCGTGCTCTCCGACGTCAGCTTCGAGGTGACGCGCGGGGAGGTGGTGGGCGTGATCGGCCCGACCGGCGCCGGCAAGTCCACGCTGATCCAGCTTCTGTTGCAGCTGCGCGAGCCGAACTCGGGCAGCTATCTGGTCAACGGCGTGCCGGCCGGCCGCTTCGTCCGCGCCGACTGGCACGGACGCGTCGTCTACGTGCCCCAGGAACCGCGGCTGTTGCACGCCACCGTCGCCGACAACATCCGCTTCGACCGCGACCTCGAGATGCCGGCGCTCGAACGCGCGGCGCGCCTCGCGCACATCCACGACGAGATCATGAGCTGGGAGAACGGATACGAGACGCTCGTCGGACCGCGGGCCGACGCCGTCTCCGGTGGCCAGCAGCAGCGGCTGTGCCTGGCCCGCGCGCTCGCCGCCAAACCCGAGGTGCTCGTGCTCGACGAGCCGACCAGCGCGCTCGACCCGAAATCCGAGGCTCGCATCCAGGAGTCCCTGACGGAGCTCAAACAGGAGCTGACGCTGTTCATCATCGCCCATCGCATGTCCACGCTCGACATCTGCGATCGCGTGATGGTGATCATGGGGGGCCGGCTGATGGCCTTCGACACGATCGAGGCGCTGCGCGAGCACAACGCGTACTACCGCTCGGCGTCGGCGATCGCGACCGGTACCGCCCCGTGAGTCGCGACGGGAGCCTGACGCGCCCCGGGGAACCGCGAGCGCCGGGCACGGCGCACGAGGCGGCCGAGCCACAGCTGCGCCGCCCGGACTTCTTCATCGTGGGCCATGCGAAGAGCGGCACGACCGCGTTGTACGAGGCGCTGCGCCGCCACCCGGGGATCTACATGCCGGCCTGCAAGGAGCCCTGGTACTTCGCCCCGGAGCTGCACGTGCGCACGCCACCGCGCCCGGAAGGCACGCCGGAGACGCTCGAGCAGTACCTCGCCCTGTTCGCCGACGCGCGGGCCGACCAGCGGGTCGGCGAGGCGACTGCGCACTACCTGTGGAGCCGTGAGGCCGCTGCGGCCATCGCCGACGCCCAGCCCGACGCGCGGGTGATCGCGATCCTGCGCGAGCCGGCCAGCTTCCTGCATTCCCTGCACCTGCAGTTCCTGCAGACCTACGTCGAGACCGAGAGCGACCTGCGCCGCGCGCTCGAGCTCGAGGCCGAGCGCCGCGAGGGGCGCTCGATCCCGCGCCACACCTACTGGCCGACGGCGCTTCTGTACTCCGAGCACGTGCGCTACGTCGAGCAGCTGCGCCGCTTCTACGACGTCCTCCCGCCCGAGCAGATCCTCGTGCTCGTCTACGACGACTTCCGCGCCGACAACGATGCGTTCGTGCGGCGCGTGCTGCGGTTCCTGGATGTCGACGACACCGTGGAGGTCCAGACCAGCGAGGCGAACCCGACGGTGCGCGCGCGATCGCAGCGCCTGCACGAGCTCGTTCACGCCGTCGGCGTCGGCCGCGGTCCGCTGTCGCGCACGGTGAAGCGCGCCATCAAGGCGCTGACGCCGGCGGGGATGCGTCGCAGGGCCCTCTACGCGACCCAGCAGCGGCTCGTGTTCGCCGATCCGCAGCCGCCCGACGAGCAGCTGATGCGCGAGCTGCGAAGCCGCTTCGCCGGCGAGGTCGCCGCCCTCTCGGAGTTCCTCGACAGAGATCTCGTCGAGCTCTGGGGCTATGACCGCCCCGGCTGATCCGCCGGCCGAGCGCGGGCAGGCGACCGTACAATCCGGCGCCGTGGCGCCACCGCCCCTTCACATCGCATGGATCGGGTTCGCGCCCGCCGAGGAAAGCGGCGGGGTGCCGGGCATCGCCACCGACCTGCTGCACGGCCTCGCCGCGCTCGGGCATCGCATCGACTGCTTCTTCCCGTCGCGCGAGCACGCCCTCCCCGCGCGGATCACCGGGATCGAGAACGTCACCTATGTCTGGGGCACGAGCACCTGGAAGTGGGACCGCTGGTACAGCCGCGGGAGGCTGAGGGCGTTCCTCAGCTCGCTTGCCGCCCGCAGCCTCGCCTCGCTGCGGCTGCGAGAGGAGGTGACCCGGCGCCATGCCACCGACCCCTACGACGTCTTCTACCAGTTCTCCAATGTCGAAAACCTCTCGATCCCGCGAGGGCTGAAGCGCTCCGTGCCGGTCGTCGCGCATCCCGGCCAGAGCAGCGCCGACGCCCTGCGCTTCCTGGTCCGCGAGCGCCGCCTGAGCTTCCAGGGCCGTTCGGCCTACGCGTTCGCGCTGGCCGTCGCGGTGCTGTGGTCACGGATGCGTGTCCAGCGCAGGCAGATCCGTCGCGCGTCGCTGGTGATCTGCATCAGCGAGATCTTCCGTGAGCACCTGATCCGTGACTACGGCCTGCGCGAGCAGGCCAGCGTGGTCGTGCCCAACCCCGTGCGCCTCGACCGCTTCGACAGCGTCGACCGCGGTGTCGGGGACCCGCCGACGGTGATCGTGCTCGGGAGGATCGCCACCGGCAAGGGCGTCGAGGACGTCGTCGCCGTCGCCCGGCTGCTGCTCGAGCAGGGCGTTCGGGCCCGCGTGCGCGTGGTCGGCGGCACGAGCGTGTGGTCGGACTACACGAAGGTGCTCGACGGGCTGCCCGCTGAGAACTCCGAATATGCCGGGCACGTGCAGAGCAGCGAGGTCCCCGGCGAGCTTGCCCGCAGCGACGTGCTCCTGCAGGCGAGCAGGTACGAGGCGTTCGCGCTGACCGTCGCCGAGGCGCTCGCCGCGGGGGTGCCGGTCATCGGCACGAGCGAGGTCGGCGCGATGGAGCAGCTCTCGCCGGCCGTCGCGACGCTCACGCGGCCGGGCGACCCGGAGCAGATGGCGGCGGCCGTCGTCGCGATGCTCGATCGTCTGGCCGCCGACCCGGCGGGGATGCGCGCCGCGGCTCGCGCCGAGGCCGAGCGGCTGTTCGCGCCCGAGATCGTCTGCGCGGGCGTCTCTTCGGCGCTGGCCCGCCTGACGGCCGGCCGGTCGCGTGCCGCCGGTGCCGGGCCGGACCGGGACCCCGGGGTCCAAGAGCTCACCGGCTCCGCAAGCTGAGAGGCGCGACGTGACCGGCGAGCAGAGGCCGAAGGTGGTCTACGTGGTTGGGGCGGGCCGCAGCGGAAGCACGATCATCGGCGTCGCCCTCGGCAACTGCGCCGACGTGTTCTTCGCCGGCGAGCTGCACCTGTGGCTCGGGCGTGGCGGCAGGTCCCCGATACGCGGCGCCAACCGCAACGAGCGCGCCGAGTTCTGGGCGCGGGTGGCAGCGGACGTCGACGTCCCGGATGACTTTCCGCGTCGTGAGGCGCGCTTCCTCGAGAAAACCGGCGCGCTGTTCCGTCTGGACCGCCGGCGCGCGCAACGGCGCCTGAGGGGCAGCTACCGGCGCATCACCGAGCAGCTCTACGGCGCGGTCTCGCGCGCAGCCAGCGTCACGCACGTCGTCGACACGTCGCACTTCCCGCGGCGAGCCCTCGAGCTGCAGACGCTGCCCGGCATCGACCTGTACCTGCTGTTCGTCGTGCGCGACCCGCGCAGCGTCGTCTCCTCCTACTCGCGCGACGAGGCGGACTTCCGCCAGTTCAACGTGCTCACGACCAACGCCTATCTGTGGTTGACCTACGGGCTCTCGGTGGTCGCGTTCCTGCGCCAACCGCGACGGCGGCGGCTGCTGGTTCGCTACGAGCAGTTCATGGCCGATCCCGAGGCGGTGCTCGGTGAGATCCTCGCTTGGTCCGGCGCGCCGCCCGACGCCCCGGAGATGAGCGCGCTGCGGACCGGCTTCGCCTTCCAGGGCAACAACCTGCTGCGCCAGGAGGTCGTCGCGCTCGAGCGCAGGCCCGAGCAGCACGTGCAGGGCTCGCGCCTGACGAGACTCGTGAACCTGCCCTGGACGCTCCTCTTCTCGCGGCTCGGACCGGCCGCGACGGCCGGGAGGCGCCCGCCGGCCGCGCCCGGAGCTGAGCGATGAGCGGCGCTCGGGCACAACGGGCGGAGCGGCCGAAGGTCATCTACGTGATCGGCGCCGGGCACAGCGGCAGCACGATCCTCGGGCTCACGCTGGGCAACTGCGACGGCGTGTTCTTCGCCGGCGAGGTCGCCCGCTGGCTCCGCTACGACGGGAGGCCGCTGCTCGAGGGGGAGGAGCGGGCAAGGCTCTGGAGGCAGGTGCGCGAGCAGGTTGACGTTCCGCCGGACCTGCTGCGCCTCGGGGCGCGTCCGCTCGAGCAGTCGACCGCCCTTTTCCGGGTCGGGACCTGGGCCGCCCAGCGCAGGCGCCGGGCGCGCTACCGCCGCGTCACCGAGGACGTCTACCGCGCGATCGCGCGCGTGACCGGCGCCTCGCACGTGGTCGACACGTCGCACTTCCCGCGCCGCGCGCACCACCTTCAGAAGCTCGACGGCATCGACCTGTACCTGCTCTTCCTGGTTCGCGACCCGCAGTCGGTCGTCGCCTCCTACGGGCGCGAGAACGTGCCCTACAAGCAGACCTGGAAGATGGGCACGGCGAACGCGTACCTGTGGCTCACGTACCTGCTGTCGGTGGTCGTGTTCCTGCGCCAGCCGCGCAGCCGGCGCCTGTTCGTCCGCCACGAGGCGTTCGTCGCCGATCCGCAGGCGGTGATCGGGCAGATCCTCGACTGCGTCGGCTCCCGCTCGGAGGTCCCCGACCTGACGGCCCTGCGCACCGGCCTCGCCTTCCAGGGCAATCGACTGCTGCGAGAGGACCTCGTCGCGCTGAGACCCCACCCCGAGGAGCCTCCGCGAGGGTCGCGGCTGACCGCTCTCGCGCACCTGCCCTGGAGGGCCGTGTTCGCGCTGATGCGCCCCGCGGCTGCGCCCGGGCGACGGCGCCGGGAGTCGTGAGCGCCGCGAAGGACGGGCGCCGGCTCGGGCCTAGACTCTGGGCAGATGAGCGCTTCGGCAGAGGCAGGGGGCTTGGCGGAGACCTCGGGACAGCGGCTTCCCGAGTTCTTCGTGGTAGGCCACGCCAAGAGCGGCACCAGCGCGCTGTATGAGATGCTCGCCGCACATCCGCAGATCTACATGTCTCCGGTCAAGGAGACGTGGTTCTTCGCCTCGGAGCTGCGCGCCGCCGATCGCAAGCGCGAAAACCCGCGCCATCCCGACAGGCTCGACGTCTACCTGTCGCTGTTCGCGGGCGCCTCGCCCGAGCAGCGAACCGGCGAGGCGACGCCCTCGTACCTCTTCTCCCACCACGCCGCGCAGCGCATCGCCGAGCTGCAGCCGCAGGCGCGGATCATCGCGCTGCTGCGCGAGCCGGCGAGCTTCCTGCGATCGCTGCACCTGCAGTTCCTGCGCACCGACGTGGAGATCGAGAAGGACCTGCGACGCGCGATCGAGCTGGAGACGCTGCGCGGCGAAGGCCGGGCGCTGCCGCCGGCCTCTACGCGCCCGCAGTCGCTGCAGTACTCAGAGCACGTCCGCTACGTCGAGCAACTCGAGCGCTACCGGGCCCTGTTCGGAGAGGAGCAGATGCTCGTGCTGATCTACGAGGACTTCCGCGCCGACAACGCAGGCACCGTGCGCCGCGTGCTGCGCTTCCTCGAGGTCGACGAGGACGCGCCGATCGCAGCCGTCGAGAGGAACCCTGCAGTGGGCACGCGCGCTCCGCGCGTGCAGGGGCTCGTGCGCTCGCTGCAGATGGGCGCCAGCCCGGCCGCCCGCGTCGGCACGGCGGCGATCAAGGCCGTCACCTCACAACGCCTGCGCCGCCGCGCGATCGGAGCTCAGCGCCGGCTGGCGCGGGGCAAGCCGCGCCCACCCGACGAGCGCGAGACGCTCGAGCTGCGCCGCCGCTACAAGCACGAGGTCGTCGCGCTCAGCGAGTACCTCGACCGGGATCTCGTGTCCTTCTGGGGATATGACTCGATCTGAGTCCCCGCCGCAGGCGCTCGGCACGAGGATCCCCGACTTCTTCATCGTCGGACACCCGAAGTGCGGGACGACGGCGCTGTACGAGATGCTGCGGCGTCACCCGCAGATCTACATGCCCGCGCTCAAGGAGACGCGCTGGTTCGCACGCGAGCTGCACCCCCGCACGCCGACCAGCACGCATCCCGGGTCGCTGCAGGAGTACCTCGCGCTGTTCGCTGCGGCGCGCCCCGACCAGCGCGCCGGCGAGGCCTCGCCGTCCTATCTGCGCTCGCGCGAGGCCGCCGGGCGGATCGCCGAGCTCGCGCCCGATGCGCGGATCATCGCGATCCTCCGCGAGCCGGCGAGCTTCCTGCACTCCCTGCACATGGAGCTGATGCGCGACCACGTCGAGACCGAGAAGGATCTCGCGAAGGCGATCGCGCTCGAGCCCCGGCGCGCCGAACAGCAGGAGATCAGCCATCGCCCCGGGCTCGTCTACACCGACTACGTGCGCTACGTCGAGCAGCTGCGCCGCTATCACGACGTGTTTCCGAGCGAGCAGGTGCTGGTGCTGATCTACGACGACTTCCGTGCCGAGAACGAGGCGACCGTTCGCCGCGTGATGTCGTTCCTCGGCGTCGATGACTCCGCGCCGCTGGAGCTGACAGAAGCGAACCCCAGCGTGCGCGTTCGCTCGCCTCGCCTGAACGAGATGGTCCGATCGCTGTATCTCGGGCGCGGCCCGCTCGGGCGAGCGCTGAAGGCGCCGATCAAGGCGATCACGCCGGCGCGCGTGCGGCGCGGCGGGCTGCAGGCGTTCCAGCGCCGCGCCGTCTACGGCAAGCCCCAGCCGGCCGACGAGCGCGTGACGGCCGAGCTGAGGGGCCGTTTCCGCGAGGAGGTCGTCGCCCTCAGCGATTACCTGGACAGGGACCTCGTTAGACTTTGGGGCTATGACGGCATCGACTGAAGCGTCGACGGCCGCCCGCTCCGCGCACAGCAAGACGCCCGACTTCTTCATCGTCGGGCACCCGAAGTGCGGCACGACAGCGCTCTACGAGATGCTGCGCAGCCACCCGCAGATCTTTATGCCGGAGCTGAAGGAGCCGTGGTTCTTCGCGCACGACATGCGTCCTCGCTGGCAGCCCCCGCGCCAGGCGCCGACCCCGCAGAATCTCGCGGACTACCTGGCCCTGTTCGCCCCGGCACGCGCAGAGCAGCTCGCCGGCGAGGCGTCCTCGACCTACCTGCTCTCGACCGACGCCGCGGGGCACATCGCGGCGCTGCGGCCGGACGCGCGGATCATCGCGATCCTGCGTGAGCCTGCGAGCTTCCTGCGCTCCCTGCACCAGCAGCTGCTGCGCACGCACGTCGAGTCGCGCAAGCGCCTCGGCGAGGCGATCGCGCTGGAGCCCGCGCGGCGGCAGGGCAAACGGATCCCGCGCCGCTCGCACCGCCCCCAGCTGCTGATGTACTCCGAGCACTGCCGCTACGCCGAGCAGCTGCGCCGCTATCACGAGGTGTTCCC
>JAOPZS010000092.1 GCA_025963965.1 Solirubrobacterales bacterium | reverse complement strand
TGACCGTCTCCGGCCCGAGCAGCTCCTCGACGTAGATCACGTCCGGGTAATCCGGGTTCTTCGTCGACGTCGACGCCCACAGCACGCGCTGCGGCGTCGCTCCCTTCCCGGCCAGGTACTCCCAGCGCTCACCCGAGAAGACCTGCTTGTAGTGCTCGTAGGCGAGCTTCGCGTTGGCGACCGCGAGCTTGCCCCGCAGCTCGGCGGGGGCGCCGGCTTCTTCGAGGCGACGGTCGGCCTCCGTGTCGATGCGCGAGACGAAGAAGCTCGCCACCGACGCGACCTTCCTCGCGTCGCCGCCCTCTGCGACCAGCCGCTCGAGCCCGCGCACGTAGGACTCCGCGACCTCGCCGTAGCGCTGCAGCGAGAAGATCAGCGTCACGTTGATCGAACGGCCCTTGGCCACCACGTCCTCGATCGCCCCGAGCCCCGGCTTCGTCGCCGGGATCTTGACCATCAGGTTCTTCTTGTCCACCTCCTCGTGCAGCCGCATCGCCTCGCGGAACGTCTCGAGCGTGTCGTAGGCGAGCCGCGGGTCGACCTCGAGCGAGACGTACCCGTCGCGCCCGGAGCCCTCGTCCCAGACCGCTGCGAACAGGTCGCACGCCTCGCGAATGTCCTGCTCGGCGAGTGCCCAGAAGCACTCCTCGACGCTCGCCCCCTCCTTGGCCAGCTCGGCGAGCTGCTCGTCATAGGCGTCGCCGCCCGCCATCGCCTTCTGGAAGATCGTCGGGTTCGACGTCGCGCCGACGACGCAGTAGTCGTCGATCAGCTCCTGGAGGTGCCCGCCGCGGATCGACTCGCGGGAGAGGAAGTCGACCCAGACGCTCTGGCCGAGCTCTGAAAGTGTCTGCAGTGGCTTTGATGCATCGGAGGGCATCGCGTCTCCTTGTCTCGTTGCCTACAGCAGCGCTCGCGCGCGCTCTGCGATGTGCTCGGGCTCGAAGCCGAGCTCCTTGAGAACCGTCGTCCCTGGCGCCGAGGCGCCGAAGCGGTCCAGGCCGAGCACGTCGCCGGAGCTTCCGACCCACCGCCACCAGCTCATCCGCGCCCCCGGCTCGACGGCGAGGCGCGCCGTGACGGCGGGCGGCAGCACCTGCTTGCGGTAGTCCTCGTCCTGCTCTTCAAACAGCTCCATGCACGGCATCGAGACGACGCGCGGTCGCCGGCCCTCCTCCGCGAGCGTCTTCGCCGCCGAAAGCGTCGGCCCGACCTCGGCGCCGGTCGCGATCATGATCAGCTCGGGGTCGCCGCCGGGGGCGTCCCACAGCACGTAGCCGCCGCGCAGCACGCCCTCGACGGGCGCGACCTCGTTGCGGTCGAGCGTCTCGACGTTCTGGCGGGACAGCAGCAGCGCGACCGGCCCCTCCTCGCGTTCCAGCGCGGCGCGCCAGGCCAGCGAGGTCTCGTTCGGGTCGCCCGGGCGGAACACCCACAGGTGCGGGATCGCCCGCAGCGCCGTGTAGTGCTCGATCGGCTGGTGGGTCGGCCCGTCCTCACCCAGGCCGACCGAGTCGTGCGTCCAGACCCACAGCACCGGCAGGTTCATCAGCGCCGAGAGCCGGACGGCCGGGCGCATGTAGTCGGAGAAGATCAAGAACGTCGAGCCGTAGGGCTTGACGATGCCGCCGTGCGCAGACGCACCGTTGACGATCGCGCCCATCGCGTGCTCGCGGATCCCGAAGGGGATGTTGCGACCCGCGTGCACGCGCGAGAACTCGCCGGCGCCTTCGAACAGAGTCTTCGTCGACTCGACCAGGTCGGCGGCGCCGCCGATCATCGTCGGCGCGCGATCGGCGAAGGCCTGCATCACCTTCTGCCCCGCGGCCCGCGTGGCGAGCTTTTCGCCCGCCTCGAACGTGGGGAGCGTCTCGCGCCAGCCGTCGCGCAGCCGCCCCGACCAGGCGAGGTCCCAGTCTGCCGCCATCTCCGGGTGCGCCTCGCGCCAGGCCCGGAACCGTTCCGTCCAACGCTCCTGCTCGGCCCCCCCGCGGGCGGCGAGCGACATGTGCTCGTAGACGCGCTGGTCCACCCAGAAGTGCTTGTCGGGGTCGAAGCCCATCGCTTCCTTGGTGCGCCGCACTTCCTCCTCGCCCAGCGCCGCGCCGTGAGACTTCGCTGTGTCGATCGCGTGCGGGGCCGGGTAGGCGATGTGGGAGCGCACCGAGATGAACGACGGCCGCTCGGCTTCCTCGCGCGCCGCGGCCAACGCCGCTTCGATTTCCTCGACGTCCTCCGAGTCGGCGACGCGCTGCACGTGCCAGCCGTCGGCCTCCATGCGCGCGGAGTGGTTCTCGCCGTCGAAGGACAGCGACGTGGTGCCGTCGATCGTGATGCGGTTGTCGTCGTAGCAGACGACCAGCTTGCCGAGCGCGAAGTGGCCGGCGATCGAGGCCGCTTCCTGGCTGATGCCCTCCATCATGTCGCCGTCGGAGCAGATCACGTAGGTGTGGTGGTCGACGATCTCCTCGCCGGGCCGGTTGAAGCGGTCGTCGAGGAAGCGCTCGGCGATCGCCATGCCGACGGAGTTGCCGACGCCCTGCCCGAGCGGGCCGGTTGTCACCTCGATGCCCGGCGTGTGGCTGCGCTCGGGATGGCCCGGCGTACGCGAGCCCCACTGCCGGAACTGCTCGAGGTCCGCCAGCGCGAGGTCGTAGCCGGTCAGGTGCAGCAGCGCGTATTGCAGCATGCAGGCGTGGCCCGAGCTCAGCACGAAGCGGTCGCGGTCGGGCCACTCCGGGTCGTTCGGGTTCGCGCGCAGGAAGCGCTCGAAGATCGTGTAGCCCAGCGGCGCGAGTGCCATCGCCGTGCCCGGGTGACCGGCGTTCGCCTTCTCCACTGCGTCCATCGCCAGGGCGCGAATCGTGTTGATCGACAGGCGCCGAATCTCGTCCTCGGAGGAGCTCGCCGGGACGGGGGCGCCGCTCTGCTCGGAGGTGGTCGCCATGGACTCGATCCTACCCAGTCCCGCGCGGACTATCCGTCATCGCCGGCCGGCGCTGCGGGGGCGAGCTAGACTCCCGCGATCGTGCCCGAGCAGTTCTGCGACGTGGGCAGGGGGATCACCCTGTGCTACGAGACCTACGGAGAGCCCTCCCAGCCGACGGCGCTGCTGGTGATGGGGCTGGGCACGCAGATGATCGCCTGGCACTATGACTTCTGCCGGCAGCTCGCCGACCGCGGCCTGCACGTCGTCCGTTTCGACAACCGCGACATCGGCCACTCGACCCACGTCAGCGGCGCGCCGCCGACGCTTGCCCAGCTGCTGACCCGCTCGCGGCGCGCCGCCCGTTATTCGCTCGCCGACATGGCCGAGGACGCCGCCGCCCTGCTCGAGCGGCTGTCGCTCGGCCGAGCCCACGTGGTCGGCGCCTCGATGGGCGGCATGATCGCCCAGACCCTCGCCGCCCGGCACCCCACCTCGGTTCGCTCACTCGTCTCGATCATGTCTAACACCGGCAGCCTGTTCAGCGGCCAGCCGTCGCTGCGTGTCTACTCCACCTTCCTGCGCCACGCGCCACGCGAGCGCGACGCCTTCATCGATCACATGGCGGGCGTGTTCGCCGCAATCGGTTCACCGGGCGAACTGCGCGACCCCGACGAGATCCGCGAGCTGATCGGTGCCAGCTACGACCGCGACCACGACCCCGACGGACCCGGTCGCCAGCTCGCCGCGATCATCGCCGCCGGCAACCGCACGGCCGAACTGCGGCGCATCAGCGTCCCGACGCTCGTGATCCACGGCACCGCCGATCGTCTCGTCGGCTTCTCCGGAGGCCGGGCCACGGCCCGCGCGATCCGCGGCGCGCGGCTGATGCCAGTCGAGGGCATGGGTCACGACCTCCCGCGTGTGCTGTGGCCGCAGCTCATCGACGCGATCGCAACGCACGCGCTCACCGCGGAGGCCGCCGCCGGAGCAGGCGACCCGGCGCAGGAGGGTGCTCTCACAGGCCGGCGCGACCCGTCCCTGCGGGCCGCCCCCATCCCTCGATAGGGCCCACAGGGACGGGTCCCTCGCCCCTGCCCCCTAAGGGCGGCGGCTGCAGGTGCGCAACGCGCAGAGCGAGTGACCCCGCCCGCTGGCGCACCACGGGGTGTCCGGCGTTGCGCGCGCGAACCAGTGGTGGTCGTGCCTGCAGTGTGAGCGGCGATACGGCCAGCGGCCGTGCAGCGAGCGCGCCATGCGGGGCTCGTGGCACCCGGAAAGCCTCACGTTCATCGCCTCCGCGCCTCCTGGCACGTCGGGCTCGAGCACGACATGGTCCCCATCGAACAGCCCCTCCTGTGCGCTGTCGCGGTTCCTTCCCGCGAACATATAAATCACGATTTACGCAGATTGTCAACTCAACCCGTCGGTTGACTTCACAAGACATCCGCGTACCTCAGGAGCCCGCCCAGCGATCCCTTTCACGTGTCCGGGCGAACGGAGATGCTCGCCCGGTACCCCGCTGAAGGCGCCGCGGAGAGAGTGCGCCCGGCGGGAATCGAACCCGCGGCCTGCGGCTTGAAAGACCGCTGCTCTTTGGCTCCCCGAAGAGAACCGTTGACCACTGAGCTACGGGCGCGCGCTGTCTCTCCTGCACGACCTGAA
Source organism: Solirubrobacterales bacterium (assembly GCA_025963965.1). Taxonomy (GTDB): domain Bacteria; phylum Actinomycetota; class Thermoleophilia; order Solirubrobacterales; family Solirubrobacteraceae; genus Palsa-744. The sequence continues at coordinate 24,325 of JAOPZS010000092.1, read as the reverse complement.
CGGCTGATCGCGCGCCTAATCTAAGCAGGCCGGGGCCGCGGGCGTAACCCGCCGAGCCGAGCCGCCCGCCGATTGCTGCCGTGAGCGGCCGGCCGCGGGTCCGAGAGCCTTGACCGCGCGCGCCTCGTCGCCTACCGTGACTGGGCTGCGCTTTCGAGAGAGCGCCTTGGTGGAGGGACGGGGACAGATGCGCACGGACGGACAGAGAACGGAGGCTCGCGGACGCCCGGACGGCATCATCCGGCTGGCGCCCTGCGCGCTGCTCGCCGTGATCGCCGCTCTGCTGCTCCTCAGCCCGGCCGCGTCGGCGTACCACGCCAAGCGCGCCTGTGGGGAACCGCCCCCCGGACGTGCCGCGTGCCTGGCGATGCGCGTCCTGCTGGGCGGCACCGGAGCGAGTGCGCAGGCCACGCGCGGCGCCGGCGCCACGCGTGGGAACGAACGGACCAAGCCCTACCCAGGCTTCCTCACCCCGGAACTCCTTCACGACGCCTACCAGATACCGAACGAAACCGCCGAAGCCGCGTCGCAGACGATCGCCGTCGTCGACGCCTACGACGATCCCACCGCCGAAGCTGATCTGGCGGTCTACGACCAGCAGTTCGGGCTGCCCGCCTGCACCACCGCGAACGGCTGCTTCAAGAAGGTCAACCAGAACGGCCAAGCCGGTCCGCTGCCCAAAGTAGAAGGAGGCTGGGCGAGCGAGATCTCGATCGACGTGCAGATGGCGCATGCGATCTGCCAGAGCTGCAAGGTGCTGCTCGTCGAGGCCAAAACCGAAGAATTCAGCGACCTCGGCGCGGGCGTGCTCGCAGCTGCGGAACTCGGCGCGACGGAGATCAGCAACTCCTATGGCGGCACGGAGGAACCGGGCGATGTGTCGCTCGCGAACGCCTACTACAACCACCCCGGGATCGTCGTCGCCGCCAGCTCGGGCGACTGCGGCTACCTCAACAGCGCGTGCATCCACAACCCCTTCGGCGCGAACTTCCCCGCCGACTCCCCGAACGTGCTGTCCGTCGGCGGCACGGCGCTGAGCGAAAGCGCCGGCGCCTGGACGAGCACGGCGTGGGTGGAAGGCGGCAGCGGCTGCAGCGAAGTCTTCTCGGCGCCGTTGTGGCAGAGCGCGACAGCTGGTTTCCCGGCGACCGGCTGCGGCAGCTCGCGCGCGATCGCCGACGTGGCCGCGATCGGGGATCCGAACACGGGCGTCGACATCTACGACTCCACCCCCGAAGAACCGGGCGCGCCGACCGGCTGGGGCGTGTGGGGCGGGACCTCGGTCGCCTCTCCGATCCTCGCCGCCGAGTTCGCCCTTGCGGGCGGCGCGGGCGGCGTCGCCTATCCCGCCGCGACGCTCTACGGCCACGCTGGTGAGGCGGCGAATCTCTACGACGTGACCGGCGGCTCGACCGGCGCCTGCGAAGGCCACACGATCTGCACGGCCACCGCCGGTTTCGACGGGCCGACCGGCGTAGGCAGCCCGATCGGCCTCGGCGCCTTCGCCCTCTCCGGCGCGCCCGAGAGCACCTCGCCGCCGACGATCTCCGGCTACGCGGAGGAGGCGGACACGCTCACCGCGGTTCACGGGGGCTGGACCGGCGCTCCCACGGGGTACGCGTACCAGTGGGAACGCTGCGGCTTCTCCGGCGGCGGCTGCAGGACCGTGCCCGGCGCGACTGCGCAGAGCTACACGATCCCCCAGGGCGACGCCGGCTACACGATCCGCGTCCGCGAGACGGCCCGCAACGGCAACGGCCCCAACAGCGCCGCCTCCGGGGCCGTCGGACCGGTCGCCTCCGACGTTCCCCAGGTCACCGCGGTCACTCCTCTCGCGGCGATCACCGGGGCCCACGTCCTAGCCGAAGGAGCGGCGCTCGACCAGGCCACATCCGTGACCGTCGCCGGCCTGCCCGCGTCGTTCGTCGTCGTCTCGCCCGCGAAGCTCGACGTCACAGTGCCGAGCGGCGCCTTCAAGGGCAAGATCGTGATCGCGACACCGCACGGAGTGGCGATCAGCAAGCAGAAGTTCGCCGCGACGCTCACGATTCGCTCCTTCAGCCCCACCGCCGGAGTCGCCGGGACGAGGGTGACGATCAAGGGCGTCGGCTTCGGCCCCTCCTCGAAAGTCAGCTTCGCCGGCACGCCCGCGACCGTCACGAGCGCCTCCGCCAAGAAGCTCAAGGTGATCGTTCCCGCCGGGGCCGCGAGCGGCCAGATCACCGTGACGAACACCGCCGCGCCGGCCGGGACGATCTCCTCGGCGATCCCGTTCACGCCCTGAGGCTGAGCAGCGCTCAGCCGCCGGGCGGTGCCGGCAGCGAGAACACCCGCCGCGCGTTCTCGTGCAGGTAGCGAGCGCTGCTCTCAGCGTCCAGCTCCAGCCGCTCGAGCCCCTCGAGCGCCGCGGCCGGGGCGATCATCGGATAGTTGCTGCCGAACAGCACCTTGCGCGAGCCGCCACCCGTCCTCATGTAGGCGATCAGCTCGTCCGGGATGCGCTTGCTCGTGTAGGCAGAGGTGTCGATGTAAACGTGCTCGTGCTTTCGCGCGACCGCGACCATCTCCTCGGTCCACGGGTAGCCGATGTGCCCGCCGACGATCCGCAGCTCGGGGAAGTCGATCGCGATCTGATCGATGTACGGAATCGGGCGACCCGGCTCTGACGGGCGCAGCGGCCCGGTGTGCCCCACCTGCGTGCAGAACGGCACGTCCAGCTCCACGCACTCGGCGTAGAGCGGATAGAAGCGACGATCGGTCGGCGGCACCTCCCACAGCCACGGCAGCATGCGCAGCCCCACGAACCCCAGCTCCCGCACACAGCGGCGCAGCTCGCGCACTGCCTCCATCGGCCGGTCCAGCGCAACCGCGGCGAGACCGGCGAAGCGGGTGGGGTGGGCCGCCACCCAGCCGGCGACCTCGTCGTTGGAGATCATCGCCCCCTCCCGTGGCGAGTGCCACGCCGTCAGCAGGCCGAAGTCGACTCCGGCGGCGTCCATCGCCGCGAGCGTCGTCTCGATCGGGAGCTCGTCCTCCGGGATCGCCCCGCCCGTCCAGCGCCGCAGCGAGGCGAACATCTCATGCCCGATGAAGCGGCGCGTGGGGTGCTGCATCCATGCGTCGAGGATCACCGCGCGAAGACTGTCAGACCGTGCTCGCGCGCGGCGCCGAGGCTCAGGATGGGCGGACGACGATCGCGCGGCGCGGGAGCTTCTCTCGCGGCACGCCGATCCCGTCGCAGAGCTTGATGCACGGCTCGTATACCGGGCGGTATCCGAACATCTCGAGCATCGTCGCGATCCGGTAGCCGCGCGCCCGGAGCTTGCGAATGATCCCGGGGTAGGCCGCCAGCGTCTGCCCGCGCGGGCCGCCGCCGTCGTGGGAGATGATGATCGAGCCCGGTCGCACCTGGGCCAGCACGCGCTGTTCGATCGCGGCCGTGCCGGGCTGGGCGTAGTCGGCCGGATCCACGTTCCACAGGATCGTCGAGAGTCCGAGCGAGCGAGCGACGCGCACGACCGACGCGTTGTAGCTGCCATACGGAGGGCGGAACACGCACGGCGTATAGCCGGTGACGGCGCGGATCGTCCCGATCGTCTGCTGCAGCTGGCCGCGCACGTCGCCGCTGCGCGTCAGGTCAGGATGGCTGAACGTGTGGTCGCCGAGCAGATCGCCGTCGTGCAGCTCGCGCAGCAGCATCGGGCGGACCCTGCCGGTCACCTGACGGCCGATCAGGAAGAACGTCGCTCGGGCGTGCGCGCGCTCGAGCATCGTCACGAACGCCTGCGTGTCGGTCCACGGCCCGTCGTCGAAGCCGATCGCGACCTCTTTGCGCGGCGGTCCTCCCCTGTGTGCGACTGTGCCGTCGCTGCGGCAGCCGACGACGCGGTAGAGCACCTTGCCACCGGTGGCCGGCGGCGAGGACGGTGGCGTGTCCGCTCCCGCCTCCTCGGCGGCGAGCGGGCGGGGGTCGCCCAGCACCGCGACCGTGGCGCTGAGCAAAGCGAGCACCACGACGGCGCTCAGCAGCACTCGCGAGGAGACCACCCGCACTCCGCTGAGCGCCGAGTCCACGCCACCTGTGGCAGCGCGGCGATCCGATGCTGGGCTGCGGGGGGGCACCTGCCGTGCAAGATACATCCGCCCGGGGCGCCGTCCAGTCGGCGTCCGCCGATCTGCCCGAGCAGCCGTTCAGCCGGGGTCGACGCGCGCCCGGCGCAGCCGTCCAGCGCGGGGTCGAAGGGCGCCCCGGGCCGCTGTCCGCGTAGGGTTGCGGGCGTGGGCGAGTATGTCGCGGCGATCGACCAGGGGACGACCAGCACGCGGCTGATCCTGTTCGACCGCGACGCGCGGATCGTCGCCTCCGACCAGCGCGAGCACCGGCAGATCCACCCGCGGGCGGGCTGGGTCGAGCACGATGCGCAGGAGATCTGGCAGCGAACGCGCGAGGTGATCGGCGGGGCGCTGGCGAGCGCCGGCGTCGAGGCCGGCGAGATCGCCGCGATCGGCATCGCCAACCAGCGCGAGACGACAGTGATCTGGGACCGCGAGACCGGCCGCCCGCTGCACAACGCGATCGTCTGGCAGGACACGCGGACCGCCCAGCTCGTTCGCGACCTCGCCGGCGACGCCGGTCCGAACCGCCTGCGGGAGGCCGTCGGGCTGCCGCTCTCGACGTACTTCTCAGGGCCGAAGATCGCCTGGCTGCTCGAGCACGTGGAGGGCGCGCGCGAGCGCGCCGAGGCCGGGGAGCTGGCGTTCGGGAACATCGATACGTGGCTGCTCTGGAACCTCACTGGCGGGCCCCGCGGCGGCGTCCACGCGACCGACGTCACGAACGCGAGCCGCACGATGCTGATGGACCTGCAGACGCTCGACTGGCACCCACCGAGCCTCGAGCTGATGGGGATCCCGGCGGCGATGCTGCCGGAGATCCGCTCCTCGAGCGAGCTGTTCGGCGAGGCCGCCGGGACGGCGCTCGGCGGCCGACCCGTCGCGGGCATGATCGGGGACCAGCAGGCCGCGCTGTTCGGCCAGACCTGCTTCGAGGCCGGCGAGGCGAAGAACACCTACGGGACCGGCTCGTTCCTGCTGCTCAACACCGGCGCCGAGATCGTGCGCTGTCCGGAGCTGCTGACGAGCGTCGCCGGCAAGGTCGGTGACGGGCCGACCAGCTATCTGCTCGAGGGCTCGATCGCGGTGACCGGAGCGGCGGTGCAGTGGCTGCGCGACCAGCTCGGCCTGATCTCGACGGCCGCCGAGGTCGAGGAGCTCGCGATGAGCGTCGAGGACAACGGCGGCGTCTACTTCGTGCCGGCCTTCTCAGGCCTGTTCGCTCCGCACTGGCGCGAAGATGCGCGCGGCGTGATCGCCGGGCTCACCGCCTACGCCCGCGCCGGGCACATCGCCCGCGCCGTGCTCGAGGCGACTGCCTGGCAGACACGCGAAGTGCTCGACGCCGCCCACGGGGTCGCCGGCACGGCGCTCGCCGAGCTGAGGGTCGACGGCGGGATGACCGCCAACGAGCTGCTCATGCAGTTCCAGGCCGACGTCCTCGGCGTGCCCGTGGTGCGACCCGCCGTGACCGAGACGACCGCTCTCGGTGCAGCGTTCGCCGCCGGACTCGCCGTCGGCTTCTGGTCCGATCGGCAGGAGCTGCGCGATCGCTGGCACGAGGACCGCCGATGGGAGCCGCGGATGGAGCCCGACCATCGCGATCGCGAGTTCGCTCAGTGGCGCAAGGCGGTCGAGCGCTCGCTCGGCTGGGCGACGCTCACGGAGTGAGGATGATCTTCAGCGCCTCGCGCCGGTCATAGGCGGCGTACGCCTCGGCGGCGTCGTCGAGCGCCATGTGGCGCGTGACGAGCAGCGAGGGATCGACGCGGCCGGCCGCGAGCATCGCCAGCACCGGGTCGACGTGCGCGATCACGTTCGCCTGGCCGCCGCGCAGCGTGATCGCCTTCAGCCACAGCAGACCCATGTGCACCTCTGTGCGTTCGGCGTAGACGCCGATGCACTGGACGCTGCCACAGGCCCGTGTCAGCCGGATCGCCGTCTCGAGCGCCCGCGGGTCGCCGACGGCATCGATCGTGACGTCGGCGCCGCGGCCTTCGGTCGCCGATGAGACCGCCGCTTTCGGATCCTCCTCGGTCAGGTGCACGGGCTCTGCGCCGAATGCGCGGGCGACGTCGAGGCGCTCGGCGACGGTGTCGATCGCGAAGACCTTCGATGCGCCGGCAGCGAGCGCGACCTGCGCGGCACACAGGCCGACCGGGCCGAGGCCGAGCACGGCCACGACGTCGCCGAGCTGCATCTGGCTGTCCTTGACAGCGTGGAAGCCCGTCCCCATGACGTCGCCGGCGAACAGCGCCACGTCGCTGCTCATGCCATCGGGCACCTTGCGCAGGACGAGGTCGGCGTTTGGGATCAGCGCCATCTCGGCCTGCGTGCCCTGCAGCGAGCCGAGCGTCGCACCGTGTCCGAAGGTCCGCGAGTGCAGGCAGCGGTGAAACAGGCCGCGGCGACAGAACCAGCAGCTCCCGCAGGCTGTCTGGAAGCAGCCGAGCACCCGGTCCCCGGGGGCCACGCGCGTTACCGCATCGCCCGCCGCGAGCACCGTCCCGACGTACTCGTGACCGATCGTGAAGCCGGCCTCGATCTGAACGCGACCGTGGTAGATGTGCAGGTCCGACCCGCACACCCCGGTGGCCTCCACCCGTACGATCGCGTCGCTCGCGTCGAGCAGCTCCGGCTCGGGACGATCCTCGACGCTGACCACGCCTGGAGCCTGAAAGGTGACCGCGCGCATCGACGCGGGAGCCTAGCGGCTTCCCCGCCGCCGACTAGTCGACGATCGGCTCGGGTGGGCTCGCCGCCGGCGGCGCGGCGCCGGCCATCACCATCGAGACCACCTCGTCGCGGATCCACTCGCCGCGCAGCTCCGCCGCAGAGGTCATCGCCTGGATCGCCAGCCCCGACAGCAGCGCGTCGACGCTCCAGGTCCACGGGATCCGCCTGTCGCCGTCCAGCGGCACGAGGCCCTCGAGTGCAGTCTCGAGCAGCTCGAACCACTCGTCGAGGCGCTCCTCGATCGTGCTTCGCAGCGCCGGCAGCCGGACCGCCTCGCCGTAGGCGTTGATCCACACGTGCCAGGTCTCGACAGCTTCCCGGTCGTCTCCCAGCACGCTGTCGAGCAGCGCCTCCAGGCGGCCGCGGCCGGGCGGCAGCCCCTCGATCGCGGCGCGGTAACGCTCCTGGCTGCGTTCCGTGACGTACACGAGCGTCTGCGTCAGCAGGGCCTCACGGTTGGAGAAGTAGTGGTTGAGCATCCCGGTGCTCACGCCCGCTTCCCCGGCGACCATTCGCATCGTCGTTCCCGGCAGCCCCTCGCGCGCGATCACCGCCGCCGCGGCGCGGCAGATCTGCTCTCGACGTATCGGTGCCATCCCCAGCTTCGGCATCCGTCCCCCTGACAGGAACCCTGCGAACTATGCCCCTGCTCCCACCGATCGTCGCAGGTGAGGCCGTCACATTGCAAGGAGCGCGAGGATCAATCCGCCTGCTGCTCGGCGCGGGCCCGTTCGGCGCGAAGCGCGCCGGCCAGCGCCTCGTCCCGGCGCTCGCGCAGCGCCGCGAGCTCCTCGCCGCCGGCCCCGCCTGCGGCCAGGCGCTCGAGGTCGATGCCGGCAGCGGGGTCCTCGCCGATCGCAGCCGCGGTCAACGCCGGTGCGCCGCCGCGCAGCCCCGCGGAGCGCAGCGGCCCGGCGACCGCCCATCCGCGGGCTAGACCGTCCCTCACGACAGCGTCGATCTCCTCGGCGTCCGCGACACCTGACTCGAGCAGCCACAGGCACTCCCTCAGGACCGCGACCTCGAGCCGTCCTGCAAGCATCCCGGGGACCTCGCGCCGGAGCAGCACCGGGCGCTTGCCGATCGCCCTCAGCAGCTGCGAGACCCGGTCCAGCAGCCGTGGCGGCGTGTCGCGTGCCGCCAGCAGCTCGACGAGCGGGCTCAGCATCGGCGGATCGCCGTAACGCGTCGCGATCATGCGCTCGCCCACGTCCGCCTCCTCGCCGATCGCCGTAACCGAGACCGACTCGCTGGTGCTTGCGACGAGCGCCTCCGGATGGGCCGCGGCGAGCGGTGCGATCGCCTCCGCCTTTGCCTCGAGGCGCTCCGGCAGGGTCTCGAGGATCAGGGTCAGCCTGCCCTCCACGCCCGCCCCCGCGTCGGCATGCGAGACCAGGGCACGAGCCCGCTCCAGGTCGGCCGGCCCGGCCAGGCCGTATCCCGCGGCCAGCCGCAGGGCCTCCTCGATCAGCTGCTGTGAGCCCTCCCGCTCCGCGCTCAGCCACACGACGGTGCAGCCACCGAGCGCGAACTCGCCGCCGAGCTGCGCAGCACGAGGTCCGTCCCCGAGCACGGCGACGCGGGTCACGCCCGCGCCCTGCTCACGCCGGCGCCGGCGCTCGTCAGCCTCGGCAAGCACCTGTCCACGCCTCAGAACATATCCCGAGCGCAGGCGTCCAACGGTCCATCCGGTCGCGCGCATCGCGACGCGATCCTCGGCAGGGCGCCGGAGCTGATCGGCTGAGTGTTCAGCTCCGCGCCGGCTCGCGCAGCCGCCCGGACTCCGGATCGAAGACGAACCCGCGGATCGCGTCGCGGTGCGGCAGCTCCGGAGCCGCGCGCAGCCGGGCGAGACTGTCACGGAGCGCCGACACGACGTCCTCGAAAGCCCCCAGCCGCCAGCTCGGCCGTGCGCCGTCGGCCGCCAGCGCGCGCGTGTAGTCGTCCTCGGAGGCGCCCATCAGCCCGCACCCCTCGTGCATCACCACGACCACCTCGGTCGTGCCGAGCAGCCGCTGGGAGACGCTCAGCGAGCGGATCGCGTCGTCGGTCGCCAGACCACCGGCGTTGCGGATGATGTGCGCGTCCCCGCGATCGATCCCGAGCATCGCGAACAGGTCGATCCGGGTGTCCATGCAGGACAGCACGGCGACCTTCCTGCCCGGTCGCGGGCTCAGGCCGGGCGCGGCCAGCTCGTCGGCACGCGCCGTCGCCGTGGCCAGCATCTGCTCGGCATTGCCCTCGCTCATCGTCGCGAAGGCTACCCGCGCGCGCGCCCGGCGCGGTGATGCGCGCGCCGCACGGGCAGCGCCTCGCGTACCGCCGCCGCCGACGTGCGGCCGGCCACCTCGACTGGCTCGGTGCTGCGCAGGGCCCTCGCGAGCACGAACGCCCCCTCGAGCGAGCACAGCATCGAGATCGCCAGCGTGCGAGCGCGGCCGGGCTCGATCCCGGCCTCCGCGAGGCTGCCCGCAGCCGCGTCGATCCAGCTCTCGAAGACCTCGGCGCATGCGCGGCGCATCGGCTCGCTGCTGCTCGAGATCTCCAGGGCGACCGTCGCGATCGGGCATGCATCCGCGTAGCCCGACTCGCGCAGCGTCGCAGCCGCTCCCGCGAAGAAGCTCTCGGTCGCCGCGACGGGGTCGGCGCCGGGTACGAAGAACAGGTCGAGCAGCTGCCCGTAGAGGGCGCCCGAGTGGCGGATCGCCTCCTCGCCGAGCTGCTCCTTGCCGCCGGGGAAGAAGTGGTAGATCGAGCCGAACGGGGCACTCGCCTCGGCCACGATCTGCTTGACGCCCGTGGCCATGTAGCCCTGCTTGCGCAACAGCTCCGAGCTCGCCTCGACGATCCGATCCCTGGTCGCGCTCGCCATCGGTCGATGATACGTTATCCGCTCACTAGAGCGATCTATCTAATAGGAGGCGGACGATGCCCGAGCTCGAGCTGACGGCCGGCACGATCGACTACACGGACAGCGGCGGCGAGGGCCCGGTGCTGGTGCTGCTCGGGGGCCTCGTGATGGACGGCTCGGTGTGGGACCCGATGGTGGAGCTGCTGCGCGCCGACCATCGCTGCATCGTGCCGACGCTGCCGCTCGGCGCGCACCGGCGACCGATGCGCCGCGACGCAGACCTCACGCTGGCGGGCTACGCGAAGATGGTCGCCGAGGTGATCGAGCGCCTGGGCCTCGAGGACGTGACGCTCGTGCAGAACGACCACGCCGCGGCGATCGTGCTGGCCGGCGACGCGCCGGCCAGCATCGGTCGCATCGTGATCTCCTCGTGTGAGGCATTCGAGAACTTCCCGCCGGGCCTGCCGGGAAAGAACATCCGCGCCACCGCGTTCGTCCCGGGCGGCCTGTTCATCTCGATGCAGGCGCTGCGCGTGCGCGCGCTGCGACGCCTGCCGATCGCGTTCGGCTGGATGTCCAAGCGAGCGCTTCCCGATGAGCTGCTCGACCGCTGGCTCGAGCCGCTGCAGACGCAGCGAGGCGTGCGGCGCGACCTGCGCCGCTATGTCACCTCGGCGCGGCGCCGGGAAATGGTCGAGGCCTGTGGCCGCCTCGGGGCGTTCGAGCGACCCGCGCTGGTCGTGTGGACACCGGAGGACCGCGTGCAGCGCCCCGAGCACGGCCGCCGGCTCGCGGCACTGCTGCCCGACTCCCGGCTCGTCGAGATCGCCGACAGCTACACGCTGATCATGCGAGACCAGCCCGAGGCGTTCGCCCGCGCCGTCTCGGCATTCGTCTCCGAGACGACCGCCGGCGCCGCCCGGGCGTGACCGGCGAGCCGCACGTCACGTAGAGTCCGCGCCGTGGAGGTGAGTGGGCGGCACATCGTCATCACAGGCGCTGCCGGGGGTATCGGGCGCGCCCTGGCCGGACGCCTGGCTGAGGAGCGGCCGCGCCATCTCGTGCTCGCCGACCGCGACATCGACGGGGCGCGGGCCGTCGCCGGGCCGCTCGGCGCCCAGGCGGTCGAGCTCGACGCCGGCGAGGAGCGCAGCGTGGTCTCGCTGATCGAGCAGGCCACTGCCGAGGGCGGCCCGATCGACATCTTCATCTCCAATGCCGGCGTGCCGGGCGCGATGGGCGGCCCGGAGGCCGAGGACGCGGTCTGGGATGAGGCTTGGCGCGTCAACGTGATGTCGCACGTCTGGGCCTCGCGCGCGCTGCTACCCCAGATGCTCGACCGCGGCGAGGGCTACCTCATCAACACGGCCTCGGCCGCCGGGCTCCTGACCCAGGTGTCATCGCTCGTCTACAGCGTCACCAAGCACGCCGCCGTCGCCCTGGCGGAGTGGATGTCGATCGAATACTCCGAACGGGGAGTGCGGATCTCGTGCATCTGCCCGCAGGGCGTGCGCACGCCGATGCTCGAACTCGCGATGGAGGACGCCGCCGGCGCGGCGGCGCTGACGGCAGGGGGATTGATCGAACCCGAGGATGTGGCCGACGCGGTCCTCGACGGGATCCGCGAGGAGCGGATGCTGATCCTGCCGCACGAGAACGTCGCAGGCTTCATGGCGCTGAAGGGAGCCGACCCCGAGCGCTGGCTGAAGGGCATGCGGCGGATCGTTCGCGGAGCCCGCGAGGGCACCCCCGGCTGAAGCGAACCGGCCGCGCCCCGAAGGGAGCGCGGCCGGCCCAACAACCGACCTCCTCGTGCAAGCGCGGCAGCCTTTCACCTGGCGTGAGCCGGTGCAAGCGCCACGTCTGAATTATGACCGCTTCAGGTCCGCCGCCAGGTGGCCGACCCCGCGGCTTTCGAGCCGTGCCGCCCCCTGGAGCCCGAGCGCACCGGCGAAACCACGAACAGTCCGGATTCTGTCGCACATTCGTCTAGACGCCTGCGCCAGCGGGACGATCTGCAGTAGCAAGGGTCGATAGCAGGCCGAGATGATCGCCAGCGTCGGCCCGTCCGTGATGCCATTGACTGCCGGGCTCGGACGGGGCACCCGCCGCGCCGTCGGCGGAGCAGGCGCGCTGCTCACGGCCGCGGTGGCCGCGCTCGCGCTGCACGACTCCGGACTGCTGGGCGGCGGCGGCCTCGACGCCTTCTTCAACGACTGGGTCTACAGCTTTGCCGAGTTCCTCGTCGCCGGCCTCGTGCTCGCCCGCGCCCTGCTCGTCGAGACCGAGAGGCGCGCATGGCTCGTGCTGGCGATCGGCATCGCCTTCTACGCCGCCGGGGACCTCTACTACACGCTCGTGCTCGAAAACAGCGCCAGCATCCCGTCGCCGGCGCCGAGCGACGCCTTGTACCTGCTGTTCTACCCCTGCGCCTACGCGATGCTCGCGCGGCTCGTCGGGCAGCACGTGCGCGACGTCCACGCGAGCGTCTGGCTCGACGGCGCGATCGGCGGCCTGACGCTCGCCGCGCTGGGGGCGGCGCTCGTGCTCGACCCGGTGATCGCGACGACCCACGGCACGTTCGGCTCGGTCGCGACGAACCTCGCGTACCCGCTCGGGGACCTCGTGCTGATCGTCTTCGTGTTCGGCGTGTTCGCGCTCACGGGCTGGCGGCCCGGGCGCGCCTGGACGCTGATCCTGCTCGGCTTCTCGGTGACGGCGGTCGCCGACAGCATCTACCTGTTCAGGGTCGCCGAAGGGGCCTACCGCCCGGGCACGGCGCTCGATGCGCTGTGGCCATTCGGCCTCGCCCTGCTGGCCTTCGCGGCGTGGTCGCCTCCACGGCGCCGCGAGGACGACCGCGTCGCGGATGTCGCTGTGATGCTCCTGCCGTGCATCTTCGGGGCGGTGGCCCTGTTCCTGCTGATCCGCGCCAACTACATCCACCTCGGCGTGATCCCCGAGATCCTCGCCGGCCTGGCGCTGCTCGTCGGCTGGCTGCGCTTCGCGGCGACATTCAACGAGGTGCGCAAGCTGTCGGGGATTCGGGACCGCCAGGCGCGCACCGACGACCTGACCGGACTCGCCAACCGGCGGCAGTTCTACGCCCATCTGAACGGCGCGATCGAGGGATGCCGCGCGCGGGGCGCGAGCTTTGCGCTGCTGATGATCGACCTCGACCACTTCAAGGAACTCAACGACACGCTCGGGCACCACTCCGGCGACCTGCTGCTGCAGCAGATCGGACCGCGTATGCAGAGCGTGGTGCGCGGCGACGCCGTTGCGAGGCTCGGCGGCGACGAGTTCGGCCTGATCCTGCGCGACGCCTCTGCCGCCGCGGCCACCGCCGAGCGGATCCACCAGGCGCTCGCCCGCCCGTTCGAGCTGGGTGAGGAGACCGTCTCCGTGCAGGCCTCGGTCGGGATCGCCGTGTTCCCCGACGATGCGCAGTCCGCCGACGCGATGCTGCAACGCGCCGACGTGGCGATGTACCAGGCCAAGACCGACCGCAGCCGCTACGCGTTCTACGCACCCGGCGCGGACACCGGAAGCCGCGAGCGGCTGGGGCTGGTCGCCGAGCTGCGAAGCGCGATCGAGCAGGGCGGCCTCGTCGTCCACTACCAGCCGCAGGTCGACCTGCGCACCAACACGGTCAGCGGAGTCGAGGCGCTGGTCCGCTGGCAGCACCCGCGCCGCGGGCTGCTCGGTCCCCACCAGTTCGTCCCGGTCGCCGAGCACACCGGCGTGATGCGCGAGCTGACGTCGTCCGTGCTCGAGCAGGCACTCGCCCAGCAGCGGGCGTGGCTCGACGAAGGGCGCGAGCTCAGCCTGGCGGTCAACGTGTCCGCGACCAACCTGCTCGACCCGGCCTTCCTCGGCGATCTGCGCCGACGCCTGGACCACTGGCGCACGCCGCCCGGGATGCTGCGACTGGAGATCACCGAGAGCGTGCTGATCACCGAGGGCTCGCGCGTACGCCACGTGATCGACTCGCTCGGAGGTCTCGGCGTGAACCTGTCGCTCGACGACTTCGGCACCGGCTACTCGCCGCTCTCATACCTGCGCGAACTGCCGGTGACGGAGATCAAGATCGACCGCTCCTTCGTGGAGGCGATGATGAGCGACCGCGACACGGCGACGATCGTCGCCGCCGTGATCGGGCTCGCGCGGCGTCTCGGCATCGAGGTCGTCGCCGAGGGCATCGAGACGGCCGGCCAGCTCGAGATGCTGCGCTCGTTCAACTGTCCGTTCGCGCAGGGCTACCTGCTCAGCCGGCCGCTGCCCGCCCCGGTGGTCGGGCGCTGGCTGCGCGAGGACGCGCTTTCGCACATCGCCGAGGAGGTGCTGGCGGCTGATCCGGTCGGATCGGCGCGGGCTGCACTGGAATCGCGCGGCGGGCAGGCAACCGCTGGGGCGCTCGTCTGGCCCGGGCCCGTCGCCGGGGAGGGCGAGCGGGTGCGCTAGGAGGGCAGTCGGGTGGTGGCGCGCCTGCCGGGCTTGGCCTTGCCCGTCTTGGCCTTCTTGACCGGCGGATCGGCGATCACCAGCAGGTCCTTCATGCCGCGGGTGATGCCGGCTGTGAGCACCTCGATGTCCGGCGCCCCGTCGTAGTCGCCCGTGACGCCGAAGTAGAGGCCGCCGTCGTAGGAGAAGATCGCGACGACGATCCTGACCGAGCCGACGACCGGAACGAACGGGTAGGACTCGAGCATCCGCCGGCCGAGCGTCTGCACCGGCTGCTGGGGCCCTGGCACGTTGGTCGTGGCCGTGTGGATGTTCAGCCGCGGCGAGGCCGTCACGAGGCGGCTGCCGAGCGCCAGCAGCAGCGGCGGGGCGAAGCCCGACAGCGAGGAGAGAACGTCGCCGGCGACGGCCTGCTTGGTGTCCTTGATGCCGTCCATCTCACCGCGAATCCGCTCGAGGCGCGCGCGGGGGTCGTCGAGGCCGACGGGCAGCCCGGCGAAGACCGCCGAGACGCGGTTGTTGTAGACGCCTCGCTCGCCGCGGCGGCGCACCGACACCGGGACCATCGTGCGCACCACATCGTCCGGGCCAGGCGGCTCGCCGCGCCCATCGAGCAGATCGCGAAAGCCGTTCGTGATGATCGCCAGCACGACGTCGTTGACGGTCCCGCCGAGCGCCGAGCGCACCGTCTTGACGTCGGTCAGGCGCACGTCGGCCCATGCCCAGCGGCGGTGCGGCCCGATCGGGCCGGTCAGCGAGCTCGACGCGACCGGGCGCAGGCGCGAGCTCGCCGCGGCGGCGGCACGCGCCGCCTCGGCAACCGTCCGGAGCGTCTCGCGGGGCGCCTGGATCGCACGGCGCAGCGACTGCAGCTGCCCTGCCGGGCTCGCTTTGTGGGCGAGCGTGCGCGCCAGCAGCTCGATGCTCGATGGCTCGGGCGGCGGCGAGAAGTCGCGCCGCGGGCCACCGCCGCTGGTGTCGGAGAACATCACCGACATCAGGTCGGTGGCGGCGACGCCGTCGACCATGCAGTGGTGCACCTTCGAGAGCAGCGCCCAGCGTCCGTCGGCCAGGCCCTCCACCGACCACAGCTCCCACAGCGGCTTGTTGCGGTCGAGGGCTTGAGAGAACACGCGCGCGGCCATGTTCCGCAGCTGCTCTTCACTGCCTGGCGCCGGCACTGCGGTATGGCGGACGTGGTAGTCGAGGCTGAAATGCGGGTCCTCGACCCACGCCGGCACGCCCGCGCCGAGCGGCATGAAGCGCACCTTCTGGCGGTAGCGCGGCACGAGGTCGAGCTTGGAGGCGACCATCTCCTTGAGGTCCGCGAACGGGGGCGGCGGCCCCTCGAACAAACTGACCCCGCCGATGTGCATCGGCGTCACGTCATTCTCGATGTGCAGGAAGGACGAGTCGATCGCGCTCATCCATTCCATGCGGGCTCCTCCGAGCGCTCCAGCAGGTCGTCGAGCACCCGGTACACGGCCGGGTGGACCGACATCCCGCAATGGCTCGAGCGCACCTCGACGTTGCGCGAATGGGGATCCAGGCAGGCGTGCCAGTCGACGACCCCATCGCTGCGCGAGAACACCGAGACCGCCTCGATGTGCTCCGGCAGAGGCGCCGTCATGTCCTGCCAGAAGGTCTCGCAGCAGGCGCCGTCGGCGCACTCGCTGGAGAACACGCTCGAGATGCCGAGGTCACCGAGGCGTGCCATCAGTTTGACCGTGCGCAGCACCTGCGGGGAGACCGCGAGCGGGTCGACGACCGGCGAGCCGAGCATCACGAGCGCCGCCACGTTCTCAGGCTCGCGCACGGCCAGCGAGCGTGCGAGCGCGCCTCCACGGCTCTGTCCGATCAGCACGACCGGCTCCTCGCAGCGGTCGGCAAAGCTCCGCAGCTGGTCCTGCAGGCGACTGACGATCCGCTCCGCGCAGCCTGCGTTGATCCGCATCCCGCTCGCGGCGACGGCGTGTCCACGGCGGCGCAGCCAGGCTCGCATCAGCGCCAGCGAGCTGTCGCCCGCCATGAAGCCCGGGATCAGCATCACCGGCTGCGGGCGCTCGTGGCGGCGCGCCAGCAGCGGACCGCCGGCCAGCGCGCTCGCGGCGAGCAACCGCGCGAGCTCCCCCCCGTAGCGCAGCTCCCCCCACAGCGGCGCTACCGGCGCCTCCCATCCTCCCTCAGCAGCCATCCTAGTTGCGAATGTTACCTGCAAACTGGCTGTCCGGCTAGGGGCGGGCGACACGGAGCTCGGCTGCAGGACTCGCCCGCGGCCGGCCGATCAGGAGGCGGCGGGCAGCGTGGCGGGGTCGTGCGAGCAGAGCAGCTCGACCTCGCCGCCGTGGCGCTCTGCGAGCTCGCGCAGTCGCTCGACGTTCTCGCGACGGCGCACGCCGTCGACCTGGTTGAGCGCCTGGAAGGCGGCGAGCCCGGGCGGACAGCGCGGCGGTGTCTGCACCTGGCCGTGGTGGAAGTACGCGTCGCCGCAGTGCAGCAGCCAACCGTCCCCCCTGCGGACCGCCACGCCTGTGTGCCCGACGGTGTGCCCGGCGAGCGGGATCAGAAGGATCTCCTCGCCGCTGCCCGGCAGCACGCGCACGCCGGCGAAGCCGAACCACTCCTCGCCGCCGCCCTCGTGCTCGACCCAGCGCGGGCCGTGCGCCCAGTGCGCGGGGATGTAGCGCGTTCGCTCTCGCAGCCCGGGGTGCAGCGCGGCCCGCAGCTCGTCCCCGAGCAGGTGCACCTCGGCATCGGGGAAGTCGGGCAGGCCGCCTGAGTGGTCGAGGTCGAGGTGGGTGGTCACGATGTGACGCACGTCGCCCGGATCGAAGCCACGTGCCCGCAGCTGCGCGGCGGCGGTCTCCTCGGCGTGGAGCACGGGGCGCACGAGCGTGTTGAAGATCGCGCCGAGCTGGCGCCGGTGCGCCACGTCGGCGCTGCCGAAGCCGGTGTCGATCAGCACCAGCCCCTCGGCGCCCTCGATCAGCAGGCAGTGGCAGACGAGGCGGGTCGGCTCGAGCAGGCCGCCCGATCCGGCGAGCAGGCGCGCCCCGCGAGGGCACATCGTGCCGCAGTTGAGGTGATGGATCGCCCGCGGCGTGCTGTCCACGGGGATGAGCCTATCCGCGGCCTCCCCGAGGTAGCATCGCGGCCGTGGAGGGGGAGATCGAGATCGGGGCATCGCTGCCCGAGCCGCGGATCGTCCCCGTGGGCGACGGGATCGCCCTGAGCGTGATCGACGCCGGCGAGGGGCCACTGGTCGTGCTCTGCCACGGCTTCCCGGAGCTGGCGTTCTCCTGGCGCCATCAGATTCCCGCGCTGAGCGCCGCCGGCTACCGCGTGCTGGCGCCGGACATGCGCGGCTACGGCAACAGCTCCGCGCCCGCGGCGGTCGAGGCCTACGACGTGATCGCGCTGTGCGATGACATGTGCGGGCTGCTCGACGCCGCCGGCGAGCAGAGCGCGATCTTCGTCGGCCACGACTGGGGGGCGAACGTGACGTGGTGGATGGCGGCGATCCACCCGGAGCGGGTGAGGGCGGTGGCCGGGCTGAGCGTGCCGTTCGTGCCGCGTGCGCCGGCCGCGCCGATCCCGATCATGCGCAGCCACCTCGGTGAGGACTTCTACATCGTCTGGTTCCAGCAGCCGGGCGTCGCCGACGAGGCGCTCGGGGGCGACGTGCGGCGGACGCTCACGACGTCGCGGCAGTGGGCCGCGCAGTGGGCAGAGGAGGAGGACACCCAGAGCAAGCGTGCTGAGTGGATCTCAGAGCAGGAGCTGCAGGTCTACATCGACGCGTTCGAGCGCACCGGCTTCACGGGCGGGCTGAACTGGTACCGGAACATCGACCGCAACTGGGAGCTGACGGCGCCCTACGGCGAGCGGCGGATCGAGCAGCCGTCGATGTTCCTGACCGGTGAGCTGGATCTGGTGCGCGGCTTCATGCCGGCCGAGGCGATGAGCGGGTGGGTCACCGGCCTGCGCGCCGAGATCGTCGTGCCCGGCGCCGGGCATTGGGTTCAGCAGCAGGCTCCCGAGGCCGTCAACGCCGCGCTGCTGGACTTCCTGAACGCGCTCTGAGCGCTGCGCCCAGCGAACTCCCAGACCGATGACACGCTCGTCTCGGGACGCCCTCCGATCCTGTCCTCAGAACCCAAGAACCGGAGGGCCGGGCCTGGGCGGCGCGCCGTCGACCGGAGCCATCAGCGGCTCGGCGTCGCGCACGACGTCCGGCTGAGAGACCGGCCCACCGCAGGGCGGGCCGCGGCGTCTGCGAGCCGCCGCGGCCCAGCCCGCCGCACTGCCGGCGCCCGGAACCGTCTGCCGATGGTGTCGGCGGCTCGCAGGCGGGTAGAAGTGCGACATGGGCGATGACGCAGCGCGAGAGGACCCACGGGAGGCACCCGAGCCGCCGAGCGGGATCGAGGAGCCTTCCGGGCGCGACCCCGGCGAGGCACGCGGCGGGCGGGACCCCCACCACATGCTGAACAACCCCGCCACGGATCCCGACCCGACCGAGTGGCCGGATCCGTATGAGCGCCGGCCGGATCCGCGCTTCCCGGCGCCGGACGAGAACGGCGAGATCCACCCCCCGGAGGGCTCGATCAGCACCAGCGAGCCGCACCCCGGTCAGGATCTCCAGGCACCCGACAGCGAGGCGCCCGAGCGCGACAGGAGCAACAGGTGAGGGGGAGAAGGCCGCCCGAGAACCGCGCAGCGCTGATCCTCGCGGCCTGCTCGGTGCTTGCCGGCATCCTCGCGCTGGTCGTGCTCGACGGCACGGCGCAACTCGTCGCGGCGAGCGTCCTGTTCGGGCTCGCCGGGATCGCCCTCGTGTCGCTCGCGTTCCTGCTCGTCGGCCAGAGCGACGAAGCGGACCGGCGGCGCAACCCGCGGGGCTAGTCCTCGCTCACAGCGCTCAGCGCGACATGTCGACCGCAAAGACGTTCAGCGGCTCGATCGTCACGACCACGCGGCTGTCGCCCGGCCCGTCGTGCTCGCGCAGGTCCGATCCGTACTTCGCACCGACACGAGCGGCGAACGCGTAGTCCTCGTCGGGCTCGATTCGCGCCCGCCCGCGGACGTCGACGTAGCGGTACGGGTTCTCCAGGTCGAGGATGAACAGGCTGCACTGAGGTCGGGCTTTCAGGTTCCTCGTCTTCAGGCGGCTCGTGTTCAGCGAGATCTTCAGCTGACCGTCCTCATACAGGAACCACACCTCCGTGAGCTGAGGGGCGCAGTCGGCGTCGACCGTCGCGAGCGTCGCGAACTGCGCGTCGAGGAGGTCGGCGTGAGACTCGGGGATCGCGGTCTCGCTCAACGTGCCGCCCCTTCCTACGGTTTCGCCGCCAGCGCCGCGGTCAGGCCGCTGCCCGGTGTGCCGATGCCGGTCATCGAGTCGAAGCCGGCTGCCGTTTCGATCGCGACCTTCTGGTGAGTGCAGTTGCCCGTGCCGCTGCAGAACTTCTCCCTGCCCTGGTAGTCGAGCGTGCGGACCGAGGTGATGATTCCTTCTTCCGGGCCCACGCCGTTGAGGAAGTCGTTGCGCACGAGCGCCTGCAACGGCTGCGGCGTGACGTCGAAGAAGGCGCTGCTCGGTTTGGCGGCGAGTTTGTAGAGCAGCGGGTTGGCGAAGCCCAGGGGCGCGCCGGCCGCCTGGTCGGCGAGCGCCATCACGCCCGCGAGCAGCGGCGAGGACAGGCTCGTGCCGCCGATCCGGTACTGGTCGTAGTAGGTGCCGTCCGGGAACACCTGGGTCTCGCCCACGAGCATGCCCGTGCTCGGATCGCCATCCATCGAGATGTCCGGCTCCACGCGGTTGCGGATCCCGGTCAGCTTCGAGTTGCGTTCGGCGAGCA
The DNA here is from genome assembly GCA_025963965.1 of Solirubrobacterales bacterium. Classification (GTDB taxonomy): domain Bacteria; phylum Actinomycetota; class Thermoleophilia; order Solirubrobacterales; family Solirubrobacteraceae; genus Palsa-744. Next base: position 4,300 of record JAOPZS010000092.1, on the reverse strand, counting down.
CGTTCGGCACGACGCCTTCCTGGTAGGAGGGCTCTGGGTACTGGTAACTAGTCCCGCCGCCGCCGCCGTAAAGGAACGCGCCGGGCGCCTTCGGGACGTACTGCCCGATCTTGCCTTTCGCGCAGGCCCCGGCAGCGGCCAGCTCGGCGGTGCACAGGACGCTCTTGGAGGTCGACCAGCCGAGCTCGCCGGTGCGTTCTCCGGCCTGGTTGACCTGCAGGCTGGTCCCGCCGACGGACGTCTGGAAGGGGCTCGAGGACGGGTAGTCGGCGACGGTCATGCCGAGGTTGGCGAACTCGTCGCCTTCGTCGCCGGAGGAGAACTGCACGCCGATGCCGGTGCCGATCGCCATCAGCAGGACGTTGTCGAAGGAGCGCCGTGTGCCGGCCGAGTCGAGCAGGTCGCCGCCGCTGTCCCCCCACGAGTTGGTGATCACGTCGGCGAGGTGCCCGTCGACGACCCGCTGGACTGCCTGGAACATCCCGTTCAAGCAGTTCTTGGCGCCGACGTAGAGCAGGTTCGCGCCTGGAGCGGTCGCGTGGACAGCCTCGACGTCGAGCGTCTGCTCGCCGTACCACCCGTTCGCTTCGCAGAATTCGGCGTTGTTGAACTTGGGGCTGAGCAGCTCGCTGAACTGGCCGGAGGAGAGCGGCTGTGTCGGCTGGTTGATGCTCGCGTAGCGCTGCCCGTCTTCGAGCAGCGTCGGCGACACGTACGCGTCGACGATCGCGACGGTCACCCCTTTGCCGGTGATGCCTTCGGAGATCGGCCCGGACAGGCCGTAGGCGCTCTGGTACTGCGACGGGATGTAGCCGCATGGCGCATAGGGCAGCGGCGACGGGTAGCCGCCGCCGTAGGCCGGGTCGGTCGTGTCGAGCTTTTCGCCGTAGTAGATCGAGCACGGCGGCGCGTTTCGGAAGCCTTCAGGCAGCGGGATTTCCTTCGCCGCCGCTTTCCTGGCCGGCGCCGCTGCGCCTTCGCGCACGTGGTCCGGCGTCGCGAGGTTCTGGTCGATCCCGCTGATGCCGGAGATCAGGCCGGCGATCGATGTGGGCACGGTCAGCGGCGCGGAGGCCAGCCGCACGACCTTGCCGCGGTGGCGGTACTGGCCGAGCGACGTGCCGAACGCGTGCTGGATCGTCGCGGCGGTCGCCGATGCCTCGATCGTCATGCGGTCAGCCGAGACCGATTCGACGCTGATTCCCTGTTCGCGCAGCCAGCCCTTGACGGAGTTGACCGCGGCCTGGCTGGGCGAGAAGCGCTTCTCCCACTGCGCGGCCGTCAGGAACTGGCGGTAGGAGGCGCTGGTCGGGCTCGAGACCGCGCGCGCGAGCGCTTCGGCCCCCGCCTGGTCGCTCGGCGCCAGCCCGACGCTGAATTCGACCGGCGCGGACGCGGGCGTCGCCCCGACGGAGCTCGACGGCTTCGCCAGCGGCGAGCCGGCCTGCACGACGGATGCCGCGCCGGCGAGCGGGGCCTGCACGGCCGCTGCCAATGCGAACGTTGATCCGATCGTCGCGACGGCGGCGATCAATCGTTGACGGGTCATGCGGCCTCCTTGCCACCGTGCGGCGGCGGTTGCGTCCGGTCACCGAGCGACAGGAATGATCCTACCCTCCGGCGCGCAACGATAAGCCGAGACTATGGCCCGGAGCAGCCGGGGAAATCCGACCCTTCGACGGGCGCCATAACCGGCTCCTATGAGTCGAGTGCCGCCTCGCGGCGACGGCGCCGCCAGGCACGCCGCAGCGCGTCGAGAGCCGCCCCGACCACCGCCAGAGGAACGAGCGCGGCGAGCGCTATCAGCAGCACGGCGCCCGCCACGGCGAGCACGCGCCCGGCGTCATGCAGGCCCCGGTGCAGCGTCAGACCTTCGTGGGCTTCACCGCCGGCCCCGCCGGTGATCGTCACTTCGAGCTGCGAGGTGGCGGCGCGCCGGGACACCGCGTGCAGCGCCGCCCGGTCGCGCGAGATCGACGCCCGGTTGCCGTTGAGCTGTTCGCGCAGGCTGTCGATCTGCCCCTGCGTGGTGGCCGCCGCCAGTGCCTTCAGCAGCGCTCGCCGCACGGCTTCGGCGTCGGCCAGCTGACGGCGGGCCGAATCGAACGACGAGGTGATGTCCTGCGATTCCTGGTCGATGGACCGCACGGAGGCGATCCGCCCGAGCGCCGCGATCGCCGATGAGAGCTTCGCGCTGGGGATGCTGAGGGTCAGGAGCGCTTCGCTCGGCCCGTTGCTGCGCACCTGCACGTGCGAGCTCCGCACGTAGCCGCCGTCGCCGACGCCGACGCGGGCCACGCTGTCGGCAACCTGCTGGACCCCGCTCGGGCTGGTCGCGAGGGCGACCGAGGCGCCCAGCTGCTGCAGGCGTCCGGGGGCAGCGGCGCTGACGGCGCCCGATGCGGCGGCCGGGGGCGGTTCCAGGTCGGCTCTGGCCGGGCCTTCGGAGGAAGCCGCGCCGCCGGATGACGATCGACTCGTGTGCTGCTGAGCGGGCCTCGGGAGGGCACTGCCTCCTGAGGCGGAGAAGGCTGCCGGCCCACCTCCGTGGCCGGAGCGGAGCGGCCCGATGGTCACGAGCAGGAGCATGATCATGGCCACTGACGCGCCCGCTCCGCCCAGCGCCAGCGAGCGGCCCGGCAAGCTGACGAGTCTGCGGCGCAATCCCGCCCGCCGCGCGTTCAGCGAGCGCCGCGGCCTGCCCCTCCGCGCCCCCCATTCGGCCAACCGCGACTGCAGCTCGCGCTCGAAGTCCGCGTCCAGCGGCGCCGCGAGCGAGCGCACGTCGGCGCGCAGCTCGCGCAGCGCATCGGCCTCGACGCCGGCCGTCTCGCCGTTCAGGGCGGCGTCGATCGCAGCGCTCTGATTCTCGCTCGCGCTGCGCTCGGCGGGAGTGGGGAACCTGACGACCTTCATGCGACCTCCTCCGCGGCCAGCGACCCCTCGCGCAGCCGCGACAGCGCTCGGTGCAGCCGCGTGCCGGCGTTGGACTCGCTGATCCCGAGGGCCTGTGCCAGCTCGGCGCCGGTCAGCTGCCCGTGGAACTTCAGCAGCACGATCTCGCGGTCGCGCGCGGGAAGCGCCGCCAATGCCTGGCGGACGCTCTCGCGGCGCTCGACCTCCTCGGCCTCTCCCCCCTCGCCAGGCATCGCTGCGAGGCTCTCTGCCGCCGGCGTGGCCAGCGGCTGCCGGCGGCGGCGGCGCAGCTCGTCGAGGGCCGCGTTGCGCGCGATCGTGAACAGCAGCGCCCGCGGCGTGCCGCGCCGAGCATCCAGACGGCCGCGGCCCCGGAAGAGCCGCTCGAAGGCGACGGCCGTGACGTCCTCGGCGGCCGCCCGCTCCCCCAGCAGCGACAGCGCGTAGCCATGCACGTCGGCGACGCACTCGCGGAACAGCGCGTCGAAGGACGCCTCGTCGAATGGCTCACTGCGCGTGTCGCTGAAGGATCGCAACCGGATCATCCTCATCTACTCCTACTACGCGCCAGCCCGCCGTGACGTCACAGGATTCGCGCAACGCGCCCCCGCAAGCGCAGAGGCCCGCGGCCTTCAAACGACCGCGGGCCTCGAACTGCGCGGGCATCCTGCCCGCCTCCGTGCCGCCGCCTGCGGCTACTTCTGCTTCTTCCCCGTGGTCGCGTTGAGAAACGCCTTTCCGCATCCCGGCGCCCACCTCGACGGGCACCCGTGCGTCATGCTCTGCGGCAGATGCGTGAGATCCGCTCATGGCTGATGGACATGGACGGCGTGCTCGTGCGCGAGGAGCTGGCGATCCCCGGGGCGGACCGCTTCCTGGCTCGGCTGAGCGAGCGCGAGATCCCGTTCCTGCTGCTGACCAACAACTCGATCTACTCGCCCCGAGACCTCGTCGCGAGGCTCGCCGCCGGAGGCCTCCATGTGCCGGAGGGGGCGATCTGGACCTCCGCTCTGGCGACCGCCCGGCTGCTCGCCGAGCAGCGCCCCGGCGGCTCGGCCTACGTGATCGGCGAGTCGGGCCTGACGACGGCGCTGCATGACGCCGGCTACACCCTCACCGACCGCGCCCCCGACTACGTCGTGCTCGGCGAGACGCGGACGTACTCCTTCGAGCGGATCACCCGCGCGATCAGGCTGATCGTCGACGGCGCCCGCTTCATCGCCACGAACCCCGACCCGACCGGGCCGAGCGCCGCGGGGCCGCTGCCCGCGACCGGCTCCGTGGCGGCGCTGATCAGCCGCGCCACAGGGGTCGAGCCGTACTTCGTGGGCAAGCCCAACCCGCTGATGATGCGATCCGCCCTGAACGCGATCGAAGCCCACTC
>JAOPZS010000063.1 GCA_025963965.1 Solirubrobacterales bacterium | reverse complement strand
GCCCGTGTGGGCGCCGCCGTTCCGGACCGCGCTCCGGACCGCGGCGCGGACCGCGCGGCGCAGGGCGTCGAGCTCGTCCTCGGAGAGGTCCTTCGCCGGCCGCCGCGGGTCGATCCGGGCTTGCCAGAGGATCTCGTCCGCGAGCAGGTTGCCGACGCCGGCGATGACGCCCTGGTCCATGATGCGGGCCTTGATCGGCCCGGTTCCCGCCCCGACGCGGTCGCGGAACTCCGCCCGGGTCGCGACCGCCGCGTCGGGACCGAGCCGCGAGAGGTCGGGTTCGAGCACGGCCCGGCCGAGCCGGCGCTTGTCGCGCAGCGCCAGCCGGCCGCCGTCCTCGAACGTGAGGGAGAAGCGGTCCCAGCGCTCGTGCGGGTCCTCGTCGATGGCGATCCGGCCCGCCATCCCGAGGTGGAGGCCGAGATCGGGCCCGTCGCCGTCGGTCTCGAACCACAGCGTCTTGCCGATCCGGTTGGCGGTGACGAGGCGCCGGCCGACCAGGGCGGCGGCGATCTCGCCGGGCGCGTGGGGCCGGGACACGTAGGCGTCGCTGTCGTCGACGGCGGCGATGACGCGGCCGAGCGCCCGGTCGGCGATCAGGGCGCGGGCCCGCTCGGCTTCGGGCAGCTCGGGCATCGACCCGACAGCCTAGTGTCGTGAACCGCAAATTCGAGGGCGGCCTCAGGCGCGTCAGCGAGGTGACGTCGGCGGTGAGGCGGGGGAGACGCACGGGCGGCCGTCCCCCCGAGATCGTCCGGGTCGGGAACCTCTCGCGGCTCCCAGACGTATAGGGGCAGACGGCTCGCTTACGTGAGGGAGGACGGCATGGCACGACGTGTACTGGCATCGGTCTCGGCCGGAATGGCGATCCTCGCCGCGGGCCTGCTGCCCGCCGGCGCCGTCGGCTCCGCGTTCCCGCCGGACAGCGCGAGCGCGAAGCTCGGCGTGACGGCGCTCGGGGGCGGCGACCGCTACGTCGCCCGGCCCCGCGACCACGGCACCGTGATCGCACGCATCGACCGTGCGGGCGGGCGGCTCGAACGCGCCTTCGCCGGGCGGCTCGCCGTGCCCGCCGTCGCTCTGGACACCACGGCCAGCGGGCTCTCGGCGGACGGACGCACGCTCGTGCTGATCCACCCGCGGACGACGTTCCCGGCGCCGCGCACGAGCATGGTGGTCCTCGACGCGACGACGCTGCGGGTCCGCACGCGCGTAGCCCTCCGCGGCGACTTCGTCTTCGACGCGATCTCCCCCGACGGCGCCACTCTCTACCTGATCCGCTACTCGCCCAGCGGGAATCCCACCGACTACTCGGTGCGGGCGTACGACGTGCCGGCGCACCGACTGCTCGCCAAGCCGATCGTCGATCCGCACGAGCCGGACGAGAAGATGCGCGGCGTCCCGGTCACGCGCACGACGAGCCCGGACGGCGCGTGGGCCTACACGCTCTACGACGGCGGCGGCGTGGGAGTGCCGTTCCTCCACGCGCTCGACACGCGCCACCGCACCGCCCGGTGCATCAACCTGCCGGCACTCGCCGGTGACATCACCGGCGGGCGGTTCCGCCTCTCTCCCGATGGGCGCCGCCTCAGCGTCGTGGACGGCGCGACGGCCGTGACGACGATCGACACGCGGACGTTCCGGGTGAGCGCGCCGGCCCTGGAGGCGCCGCGGCCCGCCGCGGCGCCCTCCGACGGCGGTGGCGGATCCGGGGTTCCATGGCGCGTGATCGCGGGCCTCGGCGTCGCGCTGCTCCTCGCCGGCGCGGCGTTCGCCGCCGCGAGTCGGCGCTCAACCCGCCGCTATGCCGGCAGCGACTCGCCGGAGTAGAGCTTCTTCACCAGCACCGTGCCCTCGGGCGCGGCGTTGATGCAGAGCTCGCAGAGGACGCACTCGTCGAGGTTCTCCTCGACGATCTGCAGGCGGCCGTCGGCGACGGCGAAGATGTCGACGGGGCAGACCTCGGTGAGCTTGGCGGCGAGCTCGGCGTCGCCGGCGACCGACTCCGCGACCTCGACGTCGATGAACACGCCGGCCATCAGACAGCCACCCCGAGCTTCTCCCGGACGAGGCCCGGGATGTCCTCGATCCGCTCCGCCACCGTGATGCCGGCCTCGGCGAGGCGGGCGATCTTCTCGGTCGCGGTGTCCTCCTTGCCCTCGACGATCGTGCCGGCGTGGCCGAAGCTCATGCCCGGCATCTCGTCCATGAAGCGGCCGGCCATGAACGCGACGATCGGGAGCTTCGAGCCGCTGTCGTGGACGTACTCGGCGAGCTGGGCCTCCATCCGGCCGCCCGGCTCCGTGTAGATGACGATCGCCTGGGTCTGCTCGTCGGCGTCGAAGAGCGGCATCAGTTCGGCGTAGGAGGACCCGATGATCGCGTCGCCGCCGATCGAGACGGCGGTCGACTGGCCGAGGCCGGCGGCCGTCAGCGTCGAGGACATCTCGGTCGTCATGCCGCCGGAGCGAGAGATCACGCCGACGGGGCCGGGGGAGTAGGACTTCGCGGCGTCCTTCGCCGGCCCCCCGATCCCGCCCATCTTGATCACGTCGGGGACGATGATGCCGAGGCAGTTCGGGCCGATGATCCGTGCGCCGCGCATCGTCGCGAGCTCGACCATCTGGGCGACGTCGCCGCGGGGAATGCGCTCGGTGACGATGACGATCAGCTCGACGCCGTTCTCGATCGCCTCGAACATGGCGTCCTTCGTGAACGCCGGGGGGACCGTGACGACGGAGCCCTTGATCGGCGCGCCGTGGTGCTCGACGGCCTGGGCGACGGTGTCGAACACCGGCACGCCGTGGACGTCGCGGCCCTTGCGGCCGGGCGTGACGCCGCCGACGATCTTCGCGCCGGCGCCGTAGTCCAGGCACTCGCGCGTGAGGTTGACCGCCTCGCGGCCGGTGATGCCCTGGACGATGAAGGTCGTGTCGGCGTCGACGAGGATCGACATCAGGCGGCCACCCCCTGGATCTTCTCGACCGCGCGGCGGGCCGCCTCGTTCAGCGACACGCTGCGGTCGGCGTACTCGACCCCGTAGTGCTCGAGGATCTTGAAGCCCTCCTCCTCCCAGGCTCCGGGGATGCGGAAGATCGCGATCTTCTCGGCGGGGTCGAAGCCGAGGTCGAGGCAGGCCTTGATGACGCCGCGGGCGACGATGTCGACCCGGGTGTTCGAGACGATCGACATCATCACCGCGATCTTGTCGACGCCGGGCTTCTGAAGCACGAGCTTCGCGAGGCCCGCGGTCTTCGCGACGTCCGGGTTGCCGCCGATCTCGCAGTAGTTCGCCGGCTTGCCGCCGTGCGCGCGGACGGCGTCGAACAGCGTCAGCGAGCCGCCGCCGGCGCCGATCACCAGGCCGAGGTTGCCGTCGAACTCCGTCACGTTGCCGGCGACGCCGCGGTGGCTCATCCCGTCGACCGCCTCGCCCGCGAGCTCGAACTCGGTCGCCTCGCGCGCCTGGCGGGTCTCCTCGTCGCCGACGCCGAGGTCCTTGAGCAGCTTGGCGTTCCGCCCGCGGGCCTCGTTCTCGATGTCCATGTGCGCGTCGAGCGCGACGAACGAGCCGTCCGCGAGCCGGCCGAGCGGGTTGATCTCGGCGAGCACCATGTCGTTCTCGACGAACAGCCTCGCCAGGCGGGTGAGGATCGGGACGAGCTTGTTCAGGGCCGAGCCGGTGACGCCGGTCGAGGCAATCACCTCCTTGGCCTGGAACTCCGAGAACGGCAGGATGTTCGAGAAGTGGCGTCGCCCGACCGCCTCGGGCTGCTCCTCGGCGACCTGCTCGATGTCGATGCCGCCGACCGGCGAGAAGATCATCACGGGCTGCTTGCGCGTCCCGTCCCAGACGACTCCCGCGTAGTACTCCTGCTCCACCTCCGCCTTCGGATCGACGAGCACGCCGCGGGGCATGTGTCCGCCGATCTCCAGGGCGAGGATGTCGCGCGCGTGCGACTCGGCCTCCTCCGGCGTGTCGGCGAACTTCACGCCGCCGGCCTTCATGCGTCCACCGGTCAGCACCTGTGACTTGATCACGGTCGGGCCGCCGATCCGCTCGGCGATCGTCCTCGCCTCGGCAGGATCGGTCGTGAAGCCGTATTCCGTTACGGGGATGCCGGCACGCTTGATGACCTCGCGCGCCTCGAACTCGAAGAATCTCATGCGGCGCGGAAGCCTATACGCAGGCGCCGGGGCCGTGGCGCGAGCCCCCGGCTCACGCCGCTGCGGGCTGCATGCCGTAGGCCTCGGCGAGCTCCGGGTCCTTCCTGGCGAGCATTTCGGCGAGGTTGACCATCACCTTGCACTGCTTCCAGGTCGCATCGTCCTGCATCTTGCCGTCGATCATGTGCACGCCGCGGCCGTCGGGTATCGCCTCGATCACCTTCTTCGCGAAGGCGACCTCCTCGGGGTCCGGCGAGTACACGCGCTTGGCGATCGCGATCTGCGATGGGTGCAGCGACCAGGCGCCGACGCAGCCGAGCAAAAACGAGGCGCGGAACTGCGTCTCGCAGCCCTCTTCGTCGCGGATGTCGCCGTAGGGGCCGTAGAAGGGCAGCGCGCCGACCGACGTGCAGGCGTCGACCATGCGCGCGATCGAGTAGTGCCACGGGTCCTGCTGATAGCTCGCGCGGGGCGCGTCCGGGTGCTCGGGGTCGGGATCGGCGATCGTGCGGTAGCCGGGATGCCCGCCGCCGACACGCGTCGTCTTCATGCGCCGCGACGCGGCGAGGTCGGCAGGGCCGAAGCTCATCCCCTGGATGCGCGGCGAGGCGGTCGCGATCTCCTCGAGGTTGGCGACGCCCTGCGCCGTCTCGAGGATCGCGTGGATCAGGATCGGGCGCTCGAGCCCGGCCTTCGCCTCGAGTTGCGCGAGCAGACGGTCGACGTAGTGGATGTCCCACGGCCCCTCGACCTTGGGGACCATCACGACCTCGAGCTTGTGTCCGATCTCCGTGACGATTTCCGTCAGGTCGTCGAGCACCCACGGCGAGGCGAGCTCGTTGACGCGGGTCCACAGCGCCGTGTCGCCGAGGTCGGTTTCGCGGCCGACCTTGATCAGCCCGGCGCGGGCGTCGAGCTTTCGGTCGACGGGCACGGCGTCCTCGAGGTTGCCGAGCAGGATGTCGACCGTCGGCGCGATGTCTGGGACCTTCGCGACCATCTTCTCGTTGGAGAAGTCGAGGAAGTGGATCATCCTCGAGGGCTTGAAGGGGATCTCCCGGATCGGCTCCGGAGCGTCGATCGCGAGCGGCTTGAAGAAGTCTCGGGGGCTGCGCAAGTGGTCTCCTAGTTCTGGCGGTGGGACGGCGATTTGAAGCTGTTCGCTGCTAGGAGTATTGATGATGCGTCTCCGTCTGGCGGTGTCGAGCTTGGCAGCAGCGTCCCTGCTCGCCCTGTGCGCAGCCGCTTCGACCGCCGGCGCGCCGGCGACCCGCGACGCGAAGCTGACGCTGAACCCGGCTCCCGGCGATGTCGAGCTCGCGGAGCTCGAATTCCCGCGACAGCGGCGCCAGAGCATCACTCCGTCGACCCTCGCCGTGGCCGCGCACGGGATCTTCGGTCACGACTACCTGGCGGTTGCCACACCGCGCCGGCGCCCGCACGGCGAGCTGGTGGCGCTGGTCCTGCTCGTCAACCGCCGGACGGCGCCGGCCGGCCCGGCTTCGGTCCGGATCTCGGTGCGCTCGCGCCGCTCGCTGGGCTCGTTCGTCGCTGTGAAGCTGCGCGATCCGCTCGCCGCTAGGCCGAGCGGGACGCTCGTGAAGCTCGGGTCCCGCTCGGAGCTGCCGTGCGCGATTCCGCGCGCGTCGAGCGTCCTGCACGCCTCCGACCTGCGCCAGGTCGGTCGTGCCCGCGGCGCTGCGCTCGCGGGCTACACGCCAACCGGTGCCCTCGCCGCCGCATTCGACGCGGCCTGCACCGCCGTGGACTCGAGCGCCTTCCGCCAGGCCGTGCAGGGCCCGGGCGCACCCGCCCCGGGGCCCGCTCCGGCACCGCCCCCGCCCGTGCCGGTGCCCGGTCCGCCGCGGTGCTCGCCCTGCAGCCCGAGGCCCGGCGTGGCCTGTCCGCTGGTGGCGGCGGAGGCCGTCTGCGTGGCCGGGAAGGACGAGGCCGCGCGCTCGATGGCCGCGGGCGCCCATTAGAGTTCCGCCCGCCCCGAAACCAGAGGAGACCCCCGAGAAACATGAGCGAGACCGATTCCGTCGAGACCGAGCAGGCTGCGCGCGAGGCGAGCGGCGCGCATCCATATGGCCGCTACCTGGAGGAGTTCGAGGTCGGCGCCGTCTACAAGCACTGGCCGGCGAAGACCGTGACCGAGGCCGATGACCACCTGTTCTGCCTGATCACGATGAACCACCACCCGCTGCACATCAACGACGTGTACGCCGGGAAATCCCAGCAGGGCCGCAACGTGGTCGTGGGGCCCCTCGTGTACTCGCTCGCGCTTGGCATGTCGGTCAGCGATGTCAGCGGCAAGGCGATCGCGAACCTCGCCACAGAAGAGCTCAAGCACCCTGCTCCCGTCTTCCACGGCGACACGTTGTTCTGCGAGTCGGAGGTGCTCGAGAAGAAGGAGTCGCGCTCCAAGCCCGACCGGGGGACGGTCAAGGTCCACACGCGGGTCCTCAACCAGGACGGCGTGCTGGTCGCCGAGTTCAAGCGCCTGGTGCTGGTGCCGCGCAAAAGCCCTGGCGCGGAGTCAGCGGAGGGGAATGTCGAGTAGAAAAGCCGTGCGATACCCTTCCCGGGCACGCGCCCAGAGGGTGTTTTCTGCTTGCCCGCGCCGTTCTCGCCGGGCCTGAGGAGACGCACAGCGCGAGCCACCGGACCGCGAACGCAAGGAGCCGCAGTTCCCCATGAACACCACCGTTCCCGCACCGACCAAGAACGAGCGTCTCCTGGCCTGGGTAGAGGAGGTGGCCGCGATGACCGAACCGGAGTCGGTCTACTGGTGTGACGGGAGCGCCGAGGAGTACGACGCGCTGTGCGCGAAGCTCGTCGAGGCGGGGACGTTCGAGCGGCTCTCGGACGCAAAGCGCCCGAACTCCTACCTGGCCCTGTCCGACCCCGGCGACGTCGCCCGCGTGGAGGACCGGACGTTCATCTGCTCGGCCAGCGAGCAGGACGCCGGCCCGACCAACCACTGGCGCGACCCGGGGGAGATGCGCGAGACGCTGGGCGAGCTGTTCAACGGCTCGATGCGGGGCAGGACGATGTACGTCGTGCCCTTCTCGATGGGCCCGCTCGGCTCGGACAAGAGCTACGTCGGCGTGCAGCTGACCGACTCCGCCTACGTCGCCGTCTCGATGCGGATCATGACGCGCATGGGCCAGAAGGCGCTCGATGCGCTCGGCAATGGCGATTTCGTGCCGTGCCTGCACTCGGTCGGCATGCCCCTCGCCGAGGGCGCCGAGGACGTGCCGTGGCCGTGCAACGCCGAGAACAAGTACATCGTCCACTTCCCCGAGACCCGCGAGATCTGGTCGTTCGGGTCCGGCTACGGCGGCAACGCGCTTCTCGGCAAGAAGTGCTTCGCGCTGCGCATCGCCTCGGTGATGGCGCGCGACGAGGGCTGGATGGCCGAGCACATGCTGATCCTGAAGCTGACCTCGCCGGAGGGCGAGGTCAAGTACATCGCCGGCGCGTTCCCGAGCGCCTGCGGCAAGACCAACCTCGCGATGCTGATCCCGACGCTCGAGGGCTGGACGGTCGAGACGATCGGCGATGACATCGCCTGGATGAAGTTCGGCGATGACGGACGCCTGTACGCGATCAACCCCGAGGCGGGCTTCTTCGGCGTCGCGCCGGGCACCGGCGACGACACCAACCCGAACGCGATCGAGACGATCGCCGCCAACTCGGTCTTCACGAACTGCGCCAAGACCGATGACGGCGACGTGTGGTGGGAGGGCATGACCGAGGAGATCCCGGCTCACCTGATCGACTGGCACGGCAACGACTGGACGCCGGAGTCGGACACACCGGCCGCGCATCCCAACGCCCGCTTCACGACGCCGGCCGCGCAGGACCCGGCGATCGCGCCCGAGTGGGAGGACCCGGCGGGCGTGCCGATCGACGCGATGCTGTTCGGCGGCCGCCGTTCCACGGTCGTGCCGCTGGTGAGCGAAGCCTTCGACTGGGAGCACGGCGTCTTCCTGGGGTCGGTCATGAGCTCGGAGAAGACGGCAGCGGCCGCCGGCACCGTCGGCGAGCTGCGCTTCGATCCGTTCGCGATGCTCCCGTTCTGCGGCTATGACATGGCGGACTACTTCGCCCACTGGCTGGAGATCGGCCGCACCGGCGGCGCGAAGCTGCCGAAGATCTTCTACGTCAACTGGTTCCGCAAGGACGAAGACGGCCGGTTCCTGTGGCCCGGCTACGGCGAGAACTCCCGTGTGCTGGCCTGGGTGTTCGCACGATGCGCCGGTCACGGCGCGGCCACCGAGACGGCGATCGGCTATGTCCCGCCGACCGGTCCTGACGGTCTCGACACGCGCGGCCTGCAGATCTCCGAGGGCGCCGTCGAGGAGCTGCTGCGCGTCGACGTGGAGGGCTGGCGCGGGCAGCTGGCGCAGTTCCACCAGCACTTCGCGCAGTTCGAGAACCTTCCGCCCGAGCTGATGGGCCAGCTCAAGGCGCTCGAAGAGCGGTTGGCCTCCTAGCGCGCCAGCCGAACGCTGCTCGCGCCCGCCGGTGCGTCCCGCTCGACCTGCCGTGCGTTCCTATTTCTTGAGCGTCGCGATCGCTTCGGTGTAGCCGCTCGATTTGGCGGTGAGCGTGTCGCTGGTCCAGCTTCCGGTCGCGGACGTGTAGGCCTCGGTCGAGGTGACCGCTTCGTTCGTCGCAGACACCGTCAGGGTGCTCGCGGACAGCGCCGAGCCCGAGAGGGTCTTGCTCAGTTCAACCACGTGGCTGCCGCCGAGGTTGGTGAGGAGGTTGCCGTTGACGTCGGTCACGCCGACCTTCGCGTTCCATTTTTTGCCCGAGCCGAGGCCGCTCCAGGTGCATGTGAACAGGCACGTGGCGCTTTCCTGCGACCCGTTGCCGGTCACGTTCTCCCACGCCAGCCTCGCGGCGGCGCCGGCGTTCACCGCGAAGCTTGTGCTGGTGCCTTTCGCGGTGCCCTGGGTCGCGCTCAGCGTCACGGCGGTGGCGGCGTCGAACAGCGTGACCGAGACCGTGGCGCTGTTGCCTGTGAAGGTCACCGATGCCGGGTAGCTCGGGGCTTTTTCGCTCGGGCTCGCTTCCGGGCCGCTGAATGTGATCGTCTGCGCTCCTTCGGGCGCGACAGCGTTGCCGTATGCGTCCGGTCCGGCGGTCAGCGTCACCGCGAAGGCAGTGCCCGCAGTCTGGGCGCCGGGGTTCGACACGGTGAACGAGCCGGTGACGGACGCTTTGACGGTGAAGCCGGCGGACGTGCCCGTGATCGTTCCCTGGGTCGCCGTCAGTGTGGTGCTCCCGGCGTTGTAGAGGATCACCGGCGACGCCGTCGCGACTCCCGAGGTGAAGCTGACGCTGCTCGGGTAGCTCGGGGCTTTGCCTCCGGGGCTGCTCGCCGGGCCGCTGAAGGTGATCGTCTTCGAGCCGGTGTAGCCGGTGGCGGTGTTGCCGTAAAGGTCCTTGGCGGTGATCCCCTCGCCGAACGACGTGCCGGCCGTCGGAGCCGGCGTGGCGAGCGTGAACGAGCTGGCGCCGGCCGGGCCGACGATGAAGCTCGAGCTGGTGCCCGAGAGCGTGCCGTCCGCGGCGGCGAGAGTCGTTGCCTGGGCGTTGTACAGCGAGATGCTTGCCGTGCCGGCGCCGGCCGTGAAGGTGACGCTCGACGGGTACGCGGGCGCTTTGCCGCCCGGGCTCGACGACGGGCCGCTGAACGTGAGGCTCTTGGCGCCTTCGTATCCGGTCGCCGTGTTGCCGTACGTGTCGAGGGCTGTGATCGTCTCGTTGAAGGCGCTGCCGGCAGTCCGTTCGCTCGGCGCCGGGAGGCTCAGCGAGGCGGCCGCCGACGAGCTCACCTGGAAGGCCGCGCTCGAGCCCTGAACGGTGCTCTGGGTCGCCGTCAGCACGACGGCGGAGTCCGCGTCGTAGAGGGTGATGTTGTTCGCCGTGCCGGTGCCGGCTGTGAAGATGACCGAGGCCGGGTATGACGGCGCTTTCCCGCCGGGGCTCGATTTCGCCCCGCCGAAGGTCAGCGTCTTGGTGCCTTGGTAGTTCGCGACGTTTCCGTACGCGTCGTCGGCCGTCAGCGTCGCGCTGAAGGCCGTTCCGGCCGTCTGCGTCGACAGGGCTTCCCACGCGAACGCGCTGGCGCCGGCGGGCGCGACGGTGAACGAGGCGCTGGTCCCCGTGATCGTGCCCTGCGTGGCCGTGAGCGTCATCGTCCCGGCGTCATAGATCGTGGGCGACGACGTCGTCCCGCTGCCCGAGCTGAATGACACCGTGCTCGGATAGCTCGGGGCTTTGCCGCCTGGGCTGTTTCCCGGGCCGCTGAACGTGATCGCCTTCGAGCCGGTGTAGCCGGTTGCCGTGTTGCCGTAGAGATCCTTGGCGGTGATCGTCTCGCTGAAGGTGCTGCCAGCCGTCGGCGCCGGCGTCGAGAGCGTGAACGTCGCCGCCGCTGCGCCGGCGACGGTGAAGCTGGTGCTCGTGCCCGAGAACGTGCCGTCGCTCGCTTTCAGGTTCGCGCTCTGGGCGTTGTAAAGGGTGACGGCAGCGCTGCCGACGCCTCCGTTGAACGTCACCGTTTCGGCGTAGAGCGGCGCTTTGCCGGTCGGGCTCGTGGTCGGTCCGCTGAACGTCACCGCCTTCGTGCCTGCATAGCTCGGCTGCGTGTTGCCGTATGCGTCGATCGCTGTGAGCGTGGCGTTGAAGGGGGTCCCAGCGGTCTGCCCGCCGGGGTTGGCGACGCCGAGGGCGCTCGCGGCAGCCGGCGCGACGGCAAAGCTCGCGCTCGTCCCGGAGGCGGTGAAGCTCTGTTTCGCGGTCAGCGTCGTCGTCTGCGCGTCATACAGCGTGACGCTCGCGGTGCCGACGCCCGCGGTGAACGTCACCGTGCTCGGGTAGCTGGGCGATTTCGCGCCGGGGCTGCTCGCCGGGCCGCTGAACGTCAGGCTCTTGGGTCCGCTGTAGGAACTCGTCGCGTTGCCGTAGGAGTCGAACGCTGCGATCGTCTCTTCGAAGGCCGTGCCGGCGGTCTGCGTCGCAGGCGTGGCCAGCGAGAAGACGCTCGTGCTCGCGGGGGCGACGGTGATCGAAGTGCCGCTGCCGTTGCCGAGCGTGCCGTCCGTGACGGTCACCGAGGCGGTCTCCGCCTTGTAGAGGGTCATGACCCCGTTTTTCGAGCCCGACGCGGCGGCGACGCCGTTCGTGAATGTGATCGGCTCGGCGGTGCCGAATGAGACGGGGCTGCCCGAGCTGTTCGTGACAGTCGGGTGGTTGGAGCCGATCGTGCTCGCGCCGGCGAACGTCAGCGACTTCGAGCCGGAGTAGGTGGGCACCGTGCTGCCGGCGGAGTCCTTGGCTGTGACCGTGAGGCTGTCGGTCGAGCCGGCGGTCGGCGTCGCGGTGCCGGCCGACAGGAGGAGGTGGTCGGCGACGCCGACGGCCACCGTCACCGAGCGTTCGGCGCCGCGCTGCGTCCAGGAGCGCCAGAGCGCCGTCACGGTGTAGACGTGGCTGCCGGGGCCGAGGCCCCCGTCGGTGCAGCTCGTGCCCGAGGCCGGCGAGGACGCCGACGGGCAGTTCCCGCCCGGGGTGCCGCCGTCGCGACGGACGTAGTAGCTGACCGAGCCTGAGCCCGGAGGAGTGACGGCTTCCCAGCTGAGCGCGACGGTGCCGGTGGCGGCGCTCGCGGTCGAGATCGCGGGCGCGGAGAGCGACGTCACCTGGCCCTGCCCGGAGCCCGAGCTGTGGCCGTGCAGGTAGGCGGATGCGCCGCTCGCGCCCAGACCGCAGGCGGCGAGTGCGACCAGCGCGATCGTCGCGGCAGCGCGGTGGAGGCGGGTGTCCAGGGCTCGGCTCATGAGTGTGCGCTCCCGCTGTAGGTGAACGTGAAGGACGCGTTCTTGCAGGCGTCCTGGTTTGTCGAGAGGTCCTTCATCAGCACAGACGGCGCATGGACCGAACCGCTCGGCAGCGTCAGCTGGCCGCCGGCGGGGACGCTCACGGTGTTCGTCGCCGAGATGTCCGGCTGGGTCACCGCGAGGTTCGCCGGGCCGTCGCAGCCCGGGTTGCTGCTGCCTGCCGCGACCGCCACTTCCAACGCGGTCAGCGTGATCGGCACGCTGTTCGGGTTGTGAAGCGTCACCAGCAGCGGACTCGAGATCCCGGGCGCGAGCGGGCCGCTGGCGTTACCGGTGACCGTGAAGGGTTTGCCGGGCGTAGCCTTGACGGCCTTGACGACCGTCCACGAGTAGGTCGCGGCGGTGCTGAGGTTGCCGGCGGCGTCGGTGGCGCGAACGCGGAAGACGTGGGCCCCCCTCGAGTTCGACGGGTAGAGCAGCGGGCTCGTGCAGCGCTTGAACTTGGCCTTGTCGCGGCTGCATTGGAAGCCGGCAGCCGACTCCGTGTCGGTGAACGCGAACGTCGCGCTCTTGGCCGTCGTGGTCGTCTCGGGTCCCGAGAGGAGCGCCGGCGCCGGCGGCGGCGTGGCGTCGATCGTGAACGTCGAGGCGAAGGGCGTGGTGTTGCCGGCGCCGTCGGTGGCGCGGACGTGCAGCACGTAGTGGCCGTCGGGCGGCATCGGCAGCGCGTAGCTCCAGCCGGTCGTGCGACCGGGTGTCAGCTGCGCGGCGTGGAGGGTTTCGGCGCTCTCGGCGAAGCTCGCGCCGCTCCACCATTTGCCGTCTTCGCGCTGAATCGAGACGAGCACCTGCGTCACGCCCGAGGCGTCCTTGGCGGTGCCACAGAGACCCGCCGCCCTGGGGCATCCATGCCCCAGGGCGCCGGCGCCGATCAGGGCGCCGTTTGGCGGGTCCACGAGCGCCACCCCCGGTGGGGTCGTGTCGACCGTCCACGACACAGTGACCCCGGCGCTCGTCTTCGAGTCCGCGGCCGCGCGGACTCTGAAGGTGTGCTTGCCCTCGGCCAGCCGGCCGGGGAAGGTGACGGCTCCGGCCGGACAGCCGGCGTAGCCGCCGCCGTCGAGCTGGCACTGGTAGGTGACACCCGCCTGCGAGTCGGCGTAGGTGAAATGCGCCGAGGTCAGCGAGGTCGGGTCGCCCGGCTGAGAGGTGATCGTCGGCGCCGGCGGTGCCGGCGGCTGGGGCGCCCGCGGGGCGCCGAGCGCGATACCGGCGAGAAGCACGGTGCTCAGAGAGAAGAGCGCCGCGATCGGACGGCGGGGGAGGCCGCGCGCGGTGGTGACCTCGCGCGCTGTGCGTCCCTCCGAAGTTCTGTTGTTGAGCCGTCGCATCTCGTTACCGTTTCTCTCCTGATCGGGGTTGGGCGGGTGGGCCCGTGACGGTGAAGAAGGTGAGCGGGGGGACGAAGTCGCCCCCCCGCTCGAGTTCCTGCTGCTAGCTGGTCAGAGCCAGTGAGATCGAGGCGCCCTGGCAGGCGTCCTGGTTTTCGGCCGTGTCGGCCATTTCGATCGAGCCACCTTTGGCGAGCGCGACACCGGATGCGCCGGCCGCGATGACCTGGTTCTCGACGACATCGGCGACCGTGAAGTCGGCCGCCTTGCAACCGGCCGTCGCGTGCGCTTCGTCGATCGAGACGACGGAGTGAACCGTGCCGACGAGCTCGCTCGATGAGTTGGCGTTGTCCGCCGTGAAGGCGACGGGTGAGCTGCCGCCGGGCGACAGTGCATTGCTGACGGTGCCGTGCAACGTCAGGGTGCCGCCGCTCGAGGCGACCGAGCCGGAGCCGGAGCCCGAGCCGGTGGTCGTCCAGTAGGCGAACGCGGCGCCGGCGATCGCCAGGAGGGCGACGACGGCGAGTGCTGTGATGGTGCGCTTCTTCTTCAGTACCTTGCGAGACACAGAGCAACTCCTCCTGTGATTGGTTTCAGGTTGGAGCGAGCTGCTCCATGGCCGGGCATGGTGAAGCGGCGACGGCTCCGGTACGCCCGACCTTCGGCTAGTCGCGCCTAGACGTTCGGGTAGGAGGGCCCGCCCCGCCTGGCCGCGGCGCGATCGATTCGGTGACGCGAGCCGGCCCGCCGTTCGGGTGGGCTGCCCGATCTAGACCAAAGGCCAGTACGCGTGCGCTCGCGCGAAGGCGAACATCTGCGACGGCGCGCGTCACGCGCCGCGAACGAATGAACTCAGGCCCCGACACCCCCGACCCCCAGCCGCCCGGCGGCGTGCCTCCGGGCGAGGAGCGTCGCGGGCACGTGGTGCGCCTGCTGCCGATCTCCGTGCTCGTCCTTTCCGGTGACCGATACTTCCGCGCGGCCGCGACGATGCTCTTGAGCCGGCGCGGCTGCTCAGTGCTGAGCGCCGCCGAGGAACGTGAGGCGCACGAGCAGGCCCTGCTCGCATACGTCGACGTGCTGGTCGTCGAGCTCGCCGCGCCGGCGACCGACCACGTGCGCCGGGCGCGAGCGATCGCCGCGAGAATCGACGCCGCCGGCAGCGCCGCCGGTCGCCGCGTGGCTCCCGTCGGCGTGGTGGTGGTGGGCGAGCCCGAAGACCTTGGGGACGCCGGCGACGCGGCGGCAGGCTCCGAGCAGCCGGTGCTCGACAAGTGGGGCCCGTTCGAGCGGCTCTACCAGGCGATCAGCGAGCGCGACCGCGCGCGCCGACTGCCGCCGGTGGCCGGCGCCGCGGCGTGGCCTGCCTCGGCACGGCGCGCCGGCTCCGGTTGAGTCCCGCGCAGCGGCTGCCGATAGACCAAGGGACCGTTCGGCGCCGCGGACGCCTGCGCCGTACGGCCGTCCATGACCACAGAGCCGACCCACCAGCCGGGCGATTCGCCCATCCTCGACGACCTCGCCGCGTCCTTCGCGGCACGCGGGTGGCTCGAGACGCAGCACGGATCCGAAGCCGTCCAGGCCGCTCGGGAGCGAGCCGTCCTGACACTGCCCGCCTGCGACGGCGAACCGGATCCTGCCGGAATGCTCGCTGCTCCCTTTGCCGGGTCGCTGCTCGTCGAGTTCGTCGCTGACCGCCGGCCCGGTGCGCCGGAGCTCGCCGCGTTGACTTGTGAGCTCGCAGATTCCGGGGTCCCGGCGCTCGCTCTGTTGCGCGCGGCGCTTCACGCACCGGCGCTGCAGGCGTTTGGTCCGTCCCTCGCGCGCGAGGTCGTGCTGGCGGTGCTCGCGGCCTGCGCACGGCTGCGGAACGTCTCGGTATGGTCCTCCGACGGCCCCGGGCGCGTCCTCTGCTCCACCTATGTCGGCCAGGGCTCTCCGTCGCCGGCCGCCTCCAGGCTGGCACGCGCGACGATCGCCGGTGAGCGCCCCTCACCGACGCCGGCCGGCGAGATGCTGGCCGTGGCGATCCTCCGTGCCGGCGAGCCGATCGGCGCGCTCGTCGCCCGCCGGCGGGGCGGGCGGGAGCGCACCGCCGCGTTCCTGGCCGAGGCCCGGATGCCGCTCGCGGCGATCCTCGAGCGCGAGTCGCTGCTGGCGAGCAGCGCAGCGAGCGAGCGGATGCTGCTGCAGGCGAGCGAGCGTCGCCTCACGCGGCTCGGCTTCGATCTCCACGACGGGCCGTTGCAGGAGCTGCTGCTCGTCGGGGAGGACCTCGCGCTTTTCCGTCGCCAGCTTGCGATCGTGCTCGAGGGCCGGCGCGGCAAGGAGGTTCTCGGCGGCCGCCTCGACGATCTGGACGCGCGGCTCGTCGCGCTCGAGCGGGGCCTGAGACGCATCTCCTCCTCAGTCCACTCCGATGTGCTGGTCGGCCGTCCGTTCCGGGATGCCCTGCGCGATCTGCTCGAGCCGTTCGCGGCACGCAGCGGGATCGAGCCGACGCTCACGTGCGAGGGCGACCTCGAAGGCATCTCGACATCGCAGCGCCTGGCGGTGCTGAGCGTCGTCGGCGAGGCCCTGAACAACGTCCGAGAGCACGGCGAGGCGTCGGCGGTCAGCGTCACGATCACGCTCGACCGTGACGGGTTGCGCGCGCGCGTGCGCGACGACGGGCGAGGCTTCGACGTCGAGAGCGAGCTGCTGCGCGCCGCGCGCAGCGGCCACATGGGGCTGGCCGGCATGCACGAGCGCGTCAGGCTGCTCAACGGCCACTGCCGCGTCGAGTCACGTCCCGGAGGGCCGAGCGAGGTGACGCTGGCGCTGCCGCGCTGGCACGCTCCGGCGGTCGAGAGCGCCGGCGGGCAGACGGCGCGTGTAAATCGCTGAGCCCGGCGGACCGGCTCAGTCGCGCGCGGCGAGGCCGTGCTCGTAGGCGTAGCGGACGGCTCCGCTGCGATTCGATACGCCGAGCTTGCGGTAGATGTTGGTGAGGTGGAACTTGACCGTGTGCTCGCTGACCCACAGCTCAGCGCTGATCGCCTTCGTCGTCTTGCCACCTGCCACGGCAGCGAGGATCGTCGTCTCGCGGTCGGTCAGCGCTGGTGCGTCTGTGTCGGCGGCGCCGTCACCGGACGCCTCGGCGGCCGGCTTGTGGAACATCGTCGAGCCGGCCGCGACCTGGCGGACGAGCGCGGGCACGTCCAGCGCGCTGACGCTCTTCAGGACGTAGCCACTGGCACCCGCCTCGATCGCTTCCTCGATCGCGCTGCGATCCTCGGAGGCGCTCAGCAGCACCGCCTTGACGTTCGGGGTCGATGCCTTGATCTCACGAATGCACTCGACCCCGTTGAGCCCGGGCATGCGCAGGTCCATCAGCACGACGTCCGGCGCCCGGCGCTGCACGAGCGGCGGCACTTCGCTGCCGGCTCTTGCCTCCCCGACGACCTCGATGTCGTCGCATTCCTCGAGCGTGCGACGTAGCCCCTGGAGGATCAGGGGATGGTCATCCGCGATCAGTACCTTGATTGCCCGTTCCACACTGGTGCCCGCCGGCGAGTTCTCGCTCCCAGTGCATCGGCGCGTACGCGCGGCAACTGAAGCCGCGGCTAGTCGCGGTGGGTCTCGCCGGCAGCGGCCGGCGGGCGCGACTCCTCGGCCAGCGAGGTGATCGTCAGGGCGCCGCGCGCCGATGACTCGAGCACGTCCGTCGCCTCCTCGAGCGAGCGCGCGTAGAGCTCGACGAGCAGGTGCACGATGATTCGCGCGTCGTCTTCGTGCTTGTGGAAGCGGACGTGCGTGAAGAACTCGCGCACGCCGTGGTCCCCGAACGCGGCGTAGGAGAGCGCGTCCCCGGCCTCCGGGCCGGAGCAGCTCTCGACGTCTTCGGCGTCGACCGTCACCGTGCACGAGGCTACCCACGGGGTACCGGCGATCATCCGTTCCCAGCGGTCCTCGATCGGCTCGACGCGCCCGTTGTTGAAGCCGAGGTGCGGCTGGTCGTGCATGCAGTCCAGGCACTGAACGACCGCCTCCTGGAGCTCGTCGACCACTTCGGCGCGCTCACCCGTGTCGGGGTCGATCTTGTGGATCCCCTCGTAGTGGACCTGCACCTCGAGATCCTGTGACCAGCAGCGGTAGCAGCGCAGCCAGCTGCGGGCACTGGTCTCGGCCATCGAGCCCTCCATTGGGAGCATTGTAGGCGCCGCCGGCCCGCTCGGTGCGCCCGCAGCCCCGTGCGAGGGCCGCAGGCGGCCTGGGGCGCCGGGGCCGGATGGCTCGTGGCTGGGCGGCGCCGACCGCGCCGCCCAGCCACGTCAGCCGCCTATTTCGAGCTCTTGCCCACCTGGGTCGTGAGCGTCACCAGCGGCTGGCCCGAGCCGACCTTGGTGGCCTTGACCTTGAAGCTCAGCTTTCCGCGCTTGAGCCCGCTGACACGAATGATCGTGAACGTTTCGCCCGCTGTCGTCTTCACCGCCAGCCGCTTGACCCGGCGTGCCGCCTGAGCGATCGTCTTGCCGTGGCTGGTCAGTTTCAAGTTGGAGATCGCGAACTTGTCCAGCGGGCTCGTCCAGGAGAGGACGATCTGCAGAGACTTGGTGCTGGCCCCGACCGAGACCGTGTGGGTCTTCGCGGCTCCGGCCTTGAGCTTGTCCGTGAAGGCCTGCGGCGGCGTCTGGCATGTCACAGCGGCGGCGATGTTGTCCATCACCGACTGGAGCGCGCTCGAGTCGCTCAGCGGGTAGAACTGCCCGCCCGTGTCGGCGGCGATCGTTTTCAGGCGTGCCTGGTCTTCGGAGGCCTGCACACCGGGGCTGAAGCCGATCACGTAGGTGGGCACCTTGTGGGTCAGGTGACCGTTGTTGTAGGTGCCGATGTCGTGGCCGCCGTCGGTGAGGAAGATCCGTGCCTGAGCGTTGGGGTTGGCGGCGTCGGACTGCGCGAAGGCTGCGTTGTAGTCCGTTCCGCCGTTGTCGGCGTTGATCTTGCTGACGAGCGCCGCGCCCATCGCTGCCGAGTTCGTGCCCACGGCCTCTGGTGGGAACAGCGTGTCGGCGGCCGGCGTGGAGCTTTCGAAGAAGTTGCCGCCGAACTCCACCGCGCCGAGGGACGTGCTGGGGCTGAGCGAGTTGATGAACAGCTCGAGTGCCTGGATGCGAAGCCGGTTCGTGTCGGTGATCGCCATCGAACCCGAGTCGTCGACGATCGCCTCGATGTCCGTCGCCGGAACGCACGCCGCCTGATGGGCGCGTGGCGAGCTCGCCACGCTCGGTACGGCCAGGACCGCGGTGAGCGCGATCGCTGCCCCGCTCGCAAGCAGCATGTGCACGTGACGCCTCATCTTCATAACCCCCCGGTTGCGGTCAGCTGTGGCGCCAAGGCTACCGGGCGGGGCACCCGAGGCGGCTGCACCTGGACGACCGTCGCATCAGCCGAACGTGAACGCGTAGGCGCTCAGCCCCGGGGCGAGGCGCAGCGACAGGTGGCCGCGGCGCTCACGGGGCAGCGAGACGAGCGAGTAGAGCCGCTGGCGGCGGACGGTCGCAACTCCGCCGCGAACGTCCGCGCCGGCCTCGGAGGCCTTGATCGGCCGGCCGTCCAGCAGCACCTGCACGGGCAGGGGGCGTTCGTGCGGTGAGCTCAGCACGAGGTACACGTGGCGCGCCTCGAACTCGACGTCGATGCCGGCCGAGGCGACGGCCGTGGCCGGCTGTTCGGCGATCTGCCAGCGGCCGCTGAGCACGAACTGGTTGAGCGCCGGGTCGGCTGTGACCGGCCCGCCGTAGTCGTGGAGCCCCGCTTTCGGCCCGTGCAGCCAGCCTTCGGCGCGGGCCGTGCCGACGTAGGTCTCGGGGGTCGTCCGATGCGACGGCACGACCACGCCCCGAGGGCGGCCCCGCCCGCCGACGCTGCTGCCTTTTTCGGCGAGCAATGCGCGGATCGCAGTTTCGGTCTTGGCGTAGTCGCCCTCGCCGAAGGCGGCGTAGCGCACCTGGCCCTTCGCGTCGATCAGGTAGTCGGCCGGCCAATACTGGTTGCCGTAGGCGTTCCACGTTCCCATCTGGTTGTCCTGGACCACCGGGTAGCGCAGCCCGAACTGACCGATCGCGGCGCGAACGTTGCCGGCGTCCTTCTCGAAGGCGAACTCGGGCGTCTCGACGCCGACTATCGTCAGCCCGTCCGGGCGGTAGGCCGCGTCCCACGCCTTCAGATAGGGCAGCGTGCGGATGCAGTTGATGCACGTGTAGGTCCAGAAGTCGACGAGCACGACACGGCCGCGCAGGGACGGCAGCGAGAGGGCCCGCCCACGGTTGGTGTTGAACCACTCCTGCGTGCCCGTGAATTCCGGCGCCGCGCCGAGGGCGGGCAGCGCCTGCGCGGCGGCGAGCAGCGTCGCCTGCGAGGCTCCGGGCGCGGCGGTGCGGACCGTGCTCGACGTGCCGTTGCAGGAGGAGGTGCCGTTGGCCGGGGTGAACTTCGGCCGGTGTCCTGTGACGTCGTGCAGGCGTTCGGTGACGGCGCTCGAGCACTCCAGGCCCGCCGTCAGGCTCACGTTCGGGATGTCTTTGGCGACGAACTTCGTGAAGGTGAGATCGAGGTTCGTGACGATCGCGATGCCCGTCACGATCATCACCGCCGCCAGCAGGCGCTGCAGGCCCGCGCCGTGACCCGCACGCCGAACCCTGGCGCTGAGCCGCCGCCCCCCGAGCGCCAGCACGAGCAGCACGGCCGCCGAGCCCGCGGAGTAGGCCAGGGCGACGGGCAGGGTGCGTCCGGACGCGGCGCTGACGGAAACGACGGCCGCCAGGATCGGGCCGGCGCACGGCGTGTAGACGAAGCCCAGCGCACCGCCGACGAGCACCCCCGAGCCGAAGCCGTCGCCGCCGCTGCGCGGGCCGAAACGCGCCAGACGCGAGAGCGGCGCCTCGATCCGCGCGCTCACCTCGGGCAGCATCAGCGCGACGCCGAAGACGAGCAGCACCGCGACGGCCAGGTAGCGAACGGCGTTCTGGCCCAGACCGACCCCGTCGATCACGCTCGAGAGGAACACGATCGTCACCGTGAAGGTCACCGACAGTCCGAGCACGATCCCGAGCGGCCGTCTGCGACCGCCGAGCGCGCTCGCCGAGAGCAGCGCCGGCAGCACGGGAAGCACGCATGGCGACAGCGCCGTACCGGCGCCGGCGAGGACGGCGAAGCCGATCAGGACGAGCATCTGCTCAGTTCTGATCGAAGGCGGGGGCGGTGCGCGTCACGCTCTCCTCGCGGCACCGCTCAGGCGCCGGCGGCGGCGTGCAGCGTGCGCTCGAAGTCGGTCTTCGGGATCGGCCCGATGCACGGCGAGGCGGCCCCGGCGGCGCGGTAGCGCTCGAGGCCCGCCCGCACGTCCTGCTCAGTCCCGACGGCGGTCAGCTCGGCGAGGAACCCGTCGGAGATGGCGCCCTGCATCCCAGCGAGATCGCCGGAGGCGGCGTCGTATGCCGCGATGTCCTCGCCGAAGCCGGTTCGCTCGATCATCGCGCGGTAGAACGGCAGCCCGAAATAGGGGATCAGGTCTTTGCGCATCGCCGTGTACGCCGCATCGCGGTCCTCGGTCGCGGCGCCGGGAACGGCCGCCACGATGTCGAACCCGTCGAGGCTCCGGCCCGCCTTCTCGCGCCCGGCGCTCACCTCGGGAACGACGACCTCGGCGATGTAGCGCGGGTTGCAGAGCCACAGCACGACGCCGTCGGCGATCTCGCCGGCCAGGCGCAGCATCGCGGGCGACAGCGCCGCGATGTAGATCGGCAGGGCCGGGCGCTTCTCGATCCCCAGCAGCTGAAAGCCGGTCTGCCACTTCTCGCCGGGCGGAGGCGGATCGCCGTGGAGGATCGCGCGCACGATCGAGGCGTACTCGCGCATCTCGGCGACCGGCCGGTCGATCGTCTGGCCGTGCCACCCCTCGACGACCGGCCGGTGCGAGACGCCCAGGCCGAGCGTCAAGCGGCCGTCGGAGAGCTCGTCGATCGTCGCCGCCGTCTGCGCCATCGTCGCCGGTGTGCGCGTGTAGATCGGCACGACCCCCGTGCCGAGGCGGATCCTGCTCGTCGCCTGCGCGTAGACCGTCAGGACGGTCAACGACTCGCGCCCTGCGACGTGGGTCACGTACACCGACTCGAAGCCGAGCGACTCGGCCAGCTTCACGCGCTCGACTGCCTCCGGCAGCGAGCGGCCGGTCGAGATGAAGCAGCCCGTCGCCATCGCGGGCCCAGCATATGCGCTCCGTCAGGCCGCGCGCGCCGGCCGCGGCCGCCGTGCTCAGCGCCGCAGCATCACGTACACGACGCTCAGCGCGAATGCGATCTGGCCGAAGGCGAGCGCCGTGCCGAGGTTCGGCGCGCCGAGCGCCCCGGCGATCGCGCTGGCCAGCACGAGCGCGCCGAACATCAGCAGCAGGTCGCGTCTCATGCTCGGCGCTCCTCGCCGGCCGCGGTCTCGAGCGCGGCGAGCAGCCCCGGGCCGCCGAGCCGCGGGTCCTGCTCGGCCAGCAGCCGGTCGGCCGCCGCGCGTCCGCCCAACGCACGCAGGCCACGCTGGCCATGCTCGGCGACGAAGTCGCTGAGCGCCCCGGCGCGGCGCGCGCGGAGTCGCCGCGCCGGCAGGTCGATGGACGCGCGATGCGCATCCAGCGCGCCGATCAGCTCATCGACGCCGCTGGGCGGAGGGAGCGAGGAGACCGCGAGGACCTGCGTTCCGGTCGAGCCGAGCGAGCGCAGCGACGCCGCGAGATCGCGACGCGTGCGCATCGCGAGCGTGCCGAGGTCGGCCTTGGTGACGACGAGCACGTCGGGGATCTCCATGATGCCCGACTTCAGGAACTGCAGAACGTCACCGCTGCCGGGCTGCACGACCACGACCACCGTGTCGGCGACGTCGGCCACCTCCGTCTCGGCCTGTCCGACGCCGACCGTCTCGATCACGACGACGTCGAAGGCGGCGGCCAGCGCCTGTGCGGCGGCGCGGGTCGCGCGTGCGAGGCCGCCGAGCCGCTCACCGGCGGCGGTCGAGCGGATCAGCACGCCGCGGTCGGCGGGGTCGAACTCGATCCTGGCGCGGTCGCCGAGCAGCGAGCCGCCGGAGCGCCTCGAGCTGGGATCGACCGCCAGCAGGGCAACGCTCTGCCCGCGCCCTCGCCAGGCGCCGATCAACGCAGAGAGCAGCGTAGACTTGCCGGCTCCCGGCGGCCCGGTGACGCCTACGACGTGGCCGGGCGCCTCGCCGCCGAGCGCGGCGGGGGAGACCTCGTCGAGCAGCCCGGCCGCCTCACGAAGGTCATCCGCTGCGGCGCTCTCGAGCAGGTTCAGCGCCGCTGGGGCCGCCGTCAGGTCCCGCTCGCGCAGGCGCGCGCCGAGGGCCGGCCCGTCGCTGCTCACGCCCCGGCGTCGGCGCCGGCGGCGACCGGGGCGCGATCGGCGTCCTCGGCGAGCAGCGCGAGGATGTCGCGGATGATGCGGGTGATGTCGAAGTCCTTCGGCGTGTAGACCGCCGCCACCCCTGCGGCACGGAGAGCCGCGACGTCCTGCTCCGGGATGATGCCGCCGACCACGACCGGCGCGCTCACGCCGGCCTCGCGCAGGGCCTCGACGACGGCCGGGATCAGCTCGCGGTGCGAGCCCGAGAGGATCGACAGCCCGATCACGTGCACCCCCTCCTGCAGGGCCGAGGCGGCGATCTGCGCCGGCGTCAGCCGGATGCCCTCATAGACGACGTCCATGCCCGCGTCGCGCGCGCGCACGGCGATCTGCTCGGCGCCGTTGGAGTGGCCGTCGAGCCCCGGCTTGCCGACGAGGATCTTCGGCCGGCGGCCGAGCTTCTCCTGCAGAGCCGCGACCTCGCCCTGCAGCTCCGCGAGACCCGCCCCGACGTCGGCTGCGGCGGCCTCGCCGACCCCTGTCGGAGCGCGGTAGCTGCCGAACACCTCGCGCAGCGTGTGTGCCCACTCACCCGTGGTGGCCCCGGCGCGCGCGGCGGCGATCGTCGGCTCCATCAGGTTGACGGCGCTGTCGGGCTCGCGGGCGAGCGCTGCCAGCTCCGCCAGGGCCGCGTCGACCGCAGCCTGGTCTCGCTCGGCACGCCACCCGCGCAGAGCCTCGATCTGCTCGGCCTCGAGGGCGGGATCCACGACCAGGATGCCGCCCTCGGCATCCGCCGTCAGCGGCGAGGACTCCGTCTCGGTGAAGCGGTTCTGGCCGACCACGATCTGCTCGCCGGACTCGATCCGGCGGATCCGCTCGCGGTGGGAGTCCACGAGCGCGGCCTTCATGTAGTCGACCGCCTCGACGGCGCCGCCGTGCTCGGCGACCACAGCCATCTCGGCGCGGGCTCCCTCGAGCAGCTCGGCGACCAGGCCCTCCATCACCTTCGAGCCCTCGAAGATGTCCGGGTACTCGAGGATGTCCGTCTCGAAGGCGAGGATCTGCTGGATGCGCAGCGACCACTGCTGATCCCATGGCCGCGGCAGCCCCAGGGCCTCGTTCCACGCCGGCAGCTGGATCGCCCGCGCGCGGGCGTCGCGGCCGAGCGTGACGGCGAGCGCCTCGAGCACGATCCGCTGCACGTTGTTCTCCGGCTGTGCCTCGGTCAGGCCCAGCGAGTTCACCTGCACGCCGTAGCGGAAGCGCAGCCGGCGCTCGTCGCTGACGCCGTAGCGCTCGCGGCCCAGCTCCTCCCAGAGGATCGACATCGCCCGCAGCTTGGCGTGCTCCTCGATGAACCGCACCCCGGCGTTGACGAAGAATGAGATCCGTCCGAAGACCTGTTCCATGCGCTCCGCCGGGACGCGCTCGCGCGCCGCGTCGAGCACTGCGATCGCGTTGCTCATCGCGTAGGCGATCTCCTGGACGGGCGTCGCGCCGGCCTCCTGCAGGTGGTAGGAGCAGATGTTGATCGGGTTCCACTTCGGGACGTGCTCGACGGTGTAGGCGATCATGTCGGCGATCAGGCGCATCGAGGCGCCGGGTGGGAACGCGTAGGTGCCGCGCGCGAGGAACTCCTTGATGATGTCGTTCTGCGTCGTCCCCTGAAGCTGCTCCTGGGCGACCCCCTGCTCCTCGGCGGCGACGATGTAGAGCGCGAGCAGCCAGGCCGCCGTGGCGTTGATCGTCATCGAGGTGTTCATCTCCGCGAGCGGGATGCTGTCCATCAGCGCGGCCATGTCGCCGCGATGGGAGACAGGTACGCCGACCTTGCCGACCTCGCCGCGGGCGAGCTCGTCGTCGGGGTCATATCCGGTCTGGGTCGGCAGGTCGAATGCGACCGACAGTCCCGTCTGGCCCTTCTGCAGGTTGCGCCGGTAGAGCTCGTTGGAGGCCTTCGCCGTGGAGTGACCGGCGTAGGTGCGCATCATCCAGGGGCGTTCAGGCTCGGGCAGGCGCGGCGAGGGCTCGGAGCTCATGGACGTAATTGTACGGTCGCGACGCGGCCTCTATCCTGCCGCCCATGGACCAGACAGTCGAGGTGCCGCGCGCGGGGGGGCCCGGGACGGGCCTTGGCGGCGCTTGGCGGGTGATCGTCCGCAACGACGATCACAACACCTTCGAGCACGTCGCACGCACGCTCGCGAGGTTCATCCCGGGCACGACGCTCAATCGCGGCATGGAGATCGCCAACGTGATCCACTCCGCCGGTCGCGCGATCGTCTACAGCGGCCACCAGGAGGCGGCCGAGCACTACTGGGAGCAGCTGAAGGGCGCCGGGCTCACGATGGCGCCGCTCGAGCAGGGCTGAGCGCTAGGCGCTCTCGCCGACCCCGACGCCGTTGCCGCCGTGGCCGTCGGCGCCGGACGTGATCGGCGCGGGCGCGACCGCGCCGCCAGTCGTCTGGTCCCACCAGCCGTAGAGCACCGGCACCTGGTACCAGCTCGAGTACCGGGCGCGGAAGTAGGTCATCTCGTCGCCCTCCCAGTACCGCTCCCAGTCGATGTACTCCTCGAAGGAGGCGAGCTGCTGGAACTTATAGCGATCGTCACGAGCACGGTAGACGGCATACGAGCTGGCGCCATAGCGGGGCGCGGTCGCGGCGACCTCGTTCAGTGCCGCCTCGAAGGCGTCCCCGCGAAAGCCGGTGGCGTACCACGGGACGATCACCGTCCCCGCCATCAGGCACCGACCTCCGCCCGGATCGCGCCCGGCCCGTCGGCGGTCTTGCCCTGACCCTCGGCGTCGGCGCCGACGAGGATCGCGATCTTGCCGAGGTGCTTGTTTTCGAGCATCAGCTGGTGGGCCTCGGCGACGCCCTCGAAGCCGAGCGTGCGCCACAGCACCGGGCGGATCAGCCCGCTCTCGATCAGCTCGTTGGCCTTCATGCACTCGTACGCGTTGGCGAAGTGCGAGCCGAGGATCTCCTTCTGGCGCATCCACAGGTAGGCGACGTTGAAGTCGAGGTCGATCCCGGTGGTGCCGGCGCAGATCACGATTTTCCCGAATGTCTTGGCGGTGAAGACCGACGTCGGGAAGGTCGCTTTGCCGACGTGCTCGAAGACGATGTCGGGGGCGTCGCCGAGGATCTCCTTGACGCGCTTGGCGAAGCCGAGCGAGACCTTGAAGCGTTCCTTCTCCTCATCGGCCGTCTCGCCGCCCTTGCGCATCATCCCTGCGAACTCGCCGCGGTCGATGTAGTCCACGGCGCCGAGGCGCTTGACGAGCTCGCCCTTCTCAGCCGAGGAGACGACGCCGACGCAGTTGGCGCCGGCCGCCTTGCAGATCTGCGTCGCGAACACGCCGAGGCCGCCCGCAGCACCCCAGATCAGCACGTTTGCTCCCGGCTGCAGCTTGCAGCGGGTGATCAGCATGCGGTATGCGGTGAAGTAGACGAGCCCGTATGAGGCCGACTCCTCCCAGGTCAACGCGTGGGGCTTCGGGAGCAGCTGCTGGGCCTGGACCTTCGTGAACTGCGCGAACGAGCCCCACGTCGTCTCGTAGCCCCAGATCCTCTGTGACGGCGCGGCCATCGGGTCGAGGCCGTGGACCTCGGGGTCCTCGTAGGAGGCCTGGTTGCAGTGCACGACGACCTCGTCGCCCGGCTTCCAGCGGGTGACGCCGGCGCCGACCTTCCAGACGATGCCGGAGGCGTCCGAGCCGCCGATGTGGTGGCCGTACTCCGGGTGGTCGCCGTACTTCATGACCGACACGGGCTTGCCGAGCGCCGCCCACACGTTGTTGTAGTTGACCCCGGCCGCCATCACGCGGACGATGACCTCGAAGGCGCCGGGCTCGGGGACCTCGATCTCCTCGATCTGGAAGGCGTCCTTCGGTTCGCCGAAGCGCTCCTCACGGATCACCCAGGCTGCCATCGTGCTGGGCAGCTCGCCGGGCTCGGCGTCGACGGCGGAGACTTGTTGGAGATCGATTGCCACGGTGCTCTGAACCTCGTTGTTCGGGGATGGACAGCCGCCCAATCCTACCCAGGGGTGGCCGGCGGGGCGTGACGGCGCTCCTTGCGCCAGACGAGCTTCAGGCCCGACCAGTTCTCATCGAGGGCAGCTACCTTCACGTCGACGAGCCCGAGCGGCAGGGCCGCGTCGCGGATGTCCTGCTCACGGATGTCGCTGTGATGGCCGCCGGCGCGGCGGGGCCAGGCGATCCACACGGCGCCGTCGGGGAAGATCGACGCGCCGAGGCTCTCGATCGCGGCGGCGAGGTCGGCACGCGCCGAGAAGAAGGCCACCGCCACGTCGCGCGCGTCGCCGGCCGGCTCGCCGTCTGCCAGCGTGCCGGTCGCTGTCGGATCCGGCAGTTCCTCGACCCTCCAGCCCTGCGGCGCGTCGCGGCTCAGCAGCCGGCCGCCGGGCTTGCAGCCGAGCTTCTTCCACAGCGGGCTCCCCGAGTAGCCGTTCACGGCTCGCCAAGCCCGTCACCGCGCCCATGCGCCGCGAGGAGCTCGTGCGCCGAGGCCATCGGCGCATTATCGCGGGACCTCAGACGCCAACCGTCTCGGGCAGCCGCGCCGCGTCGGGCGTGCCTGGCGCCGCGTCGACGGAGGCCACGCCCTCGCGGACGGGGACGCGGTCGCGGCCGATCAGCGTCCACGCCACGAGCGCGCCCGCCAGCGCCACGGCCGCGCCGAGGCGCAGGCCGTTCTGCAGCGCGTACACGAACGCCTCGTCGCCGGCCCGGATGACGCTTGCCGGCATGCCCTGGGGCGGGGTTCCCGCGCCGAGGCCGGAGGTCAGCGCAGAGCGTGTGGCGGCGGGGACCCCGGGCAGCAGCTCGCCGAGCTTCGAGCCGCCGAGCGTGGAGACGAGCGCCCCGAGGACTGCGACGCCGAAGGTCCCGCCGACCATGCGGCTCATCGAGAGGATCCCGGAGGCGACGCCGGCCTTGGCCGGCTCGACGGCGTTCATCGCCGCGGTGCTCATAGGCGACATCACGAAGGCCATGCCGATGCCCATCAGCACGAAGCCGGGGAGCAGCGTCGCGTAGCTGCTCGAGACGGTCAGCGAGGACTGCCAGAACAACGAGCCCGATACGCACAGCAGCCCGAACGTCATCAACGGCCGGGGGCCGATGCGATCGGCGAGCCGCCCGGCGATCGGCGCGATCAGCACGATCATCAGCGTCGAGGGCAGGAAGCGCACACCGGCCTGCAGCGGCGTGTAGCCGCGGATGTTCTGCATGTAGAGGGCGAGGAAGAAGAACATCGCGAGCATCGCGAAGCTGACGATGAAGGCGACGATGTTCGCGCCGAGGAAGCTGCGCGAGCGGAAGAAGGCGAAGTCGACCATCGGCACCCGCCGCCGCGTCTCGATCGTCGCGAAGGACGCGAGGCCGACGATGGCCAGCGCGAACAGCGCGATCTCGCGCGCCGAGCCCCAGTGCCACGCATTGCCCTCGACCAGCGCCAGCACGAGCGCAGCGAGACCGACCGTCAGCGTCGCGACGCCGGGCAGGTCGACGGTGCGCGCGACGGTTTCGTCACGTGACTCGCGGACCGCGAACAGCGTCACGAACACCGCGGCGACAGCGACGGGGAGGTTGATGAAGAAGATCGACTGCCAGCTGACGTTTTCGACGAGGAAGCCGCCCAGCACCGGGCCGATCGCGAGCGCCAGCGCGGAGACGCCGGCCCACGTGCCGATCGCGCGGCCGCGCTCGGCGGCTGGGAAGGCGTTGGTGATGATCGAGAGCGTCGCCGGCATCATCAGCGCCGCCCCCGCGCCCTGCACGGCGCGCCAGGCGACGAGCCAGGTGTCGCTCGGGGAGAAGCCGATCGCGGCGCTCGAGGAGGCGAAGATCACGACGCCCGCGAGGAACAGTTTGCGCCGGCCGAACAGGTCGCCGAGGCGCCCGCCGGTGACGAGCAGCACGGCGAACGACAGCGTGTATGCGTTGACGGTCCACTCGAGCGACGCCGTCGAGGCGTGCAGCGAGCGCTGGATCGAGGGCAGCGCGACGTTGACGACCGTGTTGTCGAGCATGATCATGAACAGCGCGAAGCACATCGCCCCGAGCGCCCACCAGCGCCTGTTCTCGGCGTTCATCTGCAGGGCGCGCAGCTTGTCGGTCATCGGGCGGGTCCTTTCCCAGGGGGTCTGTAGGCGGCGATCTCCTCACGCCGCCGCATGATCTGCGCGAGCGCGTCGCCTAGCGCCCCGGCCTCGCCCTCGGTGAGCGAGTCGATCAGCCCTTGCAGCGTCGACAGCCGCCCCGCGTTGAGCGCCAGCGGGACCTCGCGTCCGGCCGGGGTCAGCCGCACCCGCTTCATGCGGCGATCGACCGGGTCCTCCTCGCGCTCGACGAAGCCGCGCTCGTACAGGCCATCGACCGCACGGCTCATCGCCGCCAGGGACACGCCG
The DNA here is from genome assembly GCA_025963965.1 of Solirubrobacterales bacterium. Taxonomy (GTDB): domain Bacteria; phylum Actinomycetota; class Thermoleophilia; order Solirubrobacterales; family Solirubrobacteraceae; genus Palsa-744. The sequence continues at coordinate 17,422 of JAOPZS010000063.1, read as the reverse complement.
AGCGAGTTCGCCAGCGCCTTCACGGAGCACTCGACGCCGTCGAGCTCGAGGGCGCACAGCGCCTTGATCTGCGTGAACGAAAGGTCGAGCTCGGCGATCGCGTTGAACGTGCCGACATTGGCGTTGCGCAACAGATAGGCCGCGAGCGCGTAGAGGTCGCCGGTCAGGCCGTCCCGGTCGCTGGGAGGCGCAACCGTCGCACCCGAGGCAGTTGCTTGCATGGCTGCAACCATATTGCGAGCGCAATGGTTGCACTGTGCGGTGCGTCACACAGCCGCTGCCACGCTAAGACTGGGACGTGCCGGCCGGCATGCGACGAGGAGGCGGACATGGCTCTTGACGGATCGATTCTCGGCAACTGCGCATCCGAACAGATGGAGGCGCTGGAAACCGACTACGGCGATGACGACGGCGCCGAGATCGGCGCGGTGATCACGATCGTGCAGGTGCTGAAGCAGCTCGACGAGGACGGGGAGTACAGCTCGACGGTGCGCATGCGCCACAACATCGCCGACCCGTACGCGGCGATCGGCTATCTGCGGGCCGCCGAACAGACGATCCTCAGACAGCTCGGCGCGCCGGAGGAGTAGGGAGCGCGGGCCGGTTCGCGCGGCCGAGCCTCAGCCGGCGGCTGCGAACGGCAGCTCGATCACCTCGGCCGTGATCTCGCCGTCACCGACCGCTACGCGCATCCCCGGCTCGGCCTCGCGGCGCACGAGCGCGAGCGCGATCGGGCCGTGGCGTGGCGAGTCGACGACGGTGCCGAGCTGCCCGACCACCCGCTCGCCGAGCTGCAATTGCGCGCCGGGAATCGCGGGGGCCGAGAGCGCCAGTCCGCGCAGGCGGCGGTTGGGTTTGCCCTTGTAGTGAAGGCGCGCGACGGTCTCCTGGCCGACGTAGCAGCCCTTCGTGAAGCTGACGGCCCGCTCGTTCAGGCCGGCCTCCTGGGGGATCACGGAGTCGTCGAGGTCCAGGCCGTAGCGCGGCCGCCCGCTCTCGACGCGTATGCATTCGGCGGCGGGCACCCCGACAGGGGTCGCGCCGCGTGCTCGCAGGGCGCCGGACAGCGCCTCCGTGTCCTTCGCGGCGCACAGCAGGTCGATGCCGAGATCGGTGCGGATCGCGAGCGCTTCGACGCCCTCGATCCGGGCGGGTGCGTTGGCGTGCTCGGCGGGACCGAGCTCTGTCGCGACGAGCACGGCGGCGCGCGGCCCGATCAGCGAGAGCAGGCCGCTCTCGACCGTGCGCTTGTGCAGCTCGACGCGGTAGCCGACCTTGAAGCGGCGGATCATGTCGAACAGCGCCTGCAGCGCCGTGCGCTCGGTGTCGAGGAGCAGCTCGGGTCCCTCGCCGCCGGCGCCGGGCACGGCGAGCACGCGCAGGTCGCCGAGCATCTTGCCCTTGTGGGTCAGGAACGCGGCGTAGCGCCCCTCGCCGGGGGCGAGGTCGGCGAGCTCGTTGGTGACCTGTCCGTTGAGGAACTCGACGGCGTCCGCGCCGCTCAGCGCGAGCTTGCCCCGCTCGGAGCGATCGAGCAGCCCGCAGCCCTCCAGTAGCGCCTGGTACTCGTCGCTCAGCGTGCCGGTGGCCGTGCCTGCCATTGCTTCGAGAATAGCCGCGCTAGGCTTGCCTCGATGGGCCTTGCCGAGACCTTCCAGCAGATCGTCGACTCCCTCCCCGAGGACTGGACCGACCTGGAGCTCGACATGCGCATCGCCGACGAGTCGCGCTACGTCGAAGCCGCGCTGTACTTGGCGACGTGCAACGCGCGCCCCTACTCTCGCAACGAGTGGCACTGGCGCCTGCTGATCGCACACAGCTTCGGTCACGCCGCCTCGGCGCCGACCGTGCACGGCGCCCTGCGGCTGCTCGACGAAGCCGGCGTCGAGGGCGAGATGGTCGTACGCGAGGTCCGCGAGGGCCGTGTCGAGGTGACGCCGTTCTGGGGCCGTCCGCAGTCGGCGCGCGAAGAGTTCCTGCGCCTGCGCGCGCAGTAGCGGTGACACGCGCGCTCGATCGCCGGTGAGCGATGGCCCGCGCCGTCCTGCTCACAGCTGACCTGCTGTTCGGCTCGAACGTCCAGGGGATGCTCGCCGCCGCAGGCCTCGAGGTCGAGCTCGCGTCCGGGCCTACGGCGCTGCACGACGTGCTCGTGGGCCGGCCGGCGGACGTGCTCGTCGTGGATCTCACCGATGACGAGCTGCAGGGTGTGCAGATCGTGGGGGAGCTTCGCGAGGAAGGTCTCCTGGAGGGGGCGCCGGTGCTCGCCTACTACTCCCACGTCGAGCCGGCTGTGCGTGACCTGGCGGTTGCCGAGGGCTTCGATCTCGTCGTGCCCCGCTCGCGCATGGCGCGCGAAGCGGCGACGCTCGTGACGGGCCTGATCCCTACCTAGGAATCCGCGGACGAGACGCTCAGCCGGCTGCGGATCCTGCCGCCGGCGAGCCCGCTGCGGACGCGCCGGCGTGCGCGCGAGGGCGCAGCAGCGGATGGTCGGGCTTGGCGCCCGGGCCGGGCCGGCCGATCGCGTCGCGTGCCCTGAGCTTCGCGCCGCACTTCTCGCAGATGCGGTGCTCGTCCACCGAGCCGCCGCAGCCGCGGTGCTCGATCACGACTGCCGGACCCTTCTCCGGCGGCGCATAGCGGTCGCCCCACTGCATCAACGCGACGATCGTCGGCCACAGGTCCAGGCCCTTCTCGGTCAGTCGGTATTCGTGTCGCAGCGGGCGCTCCTGATACGGGATGCGCTCGATCACGCCCTGCTCGTGCAGCCGCGTCAGACGGGTCTGCAGGACGTTGCGGGCGATCGCGAGGTGTGACTGCAGCTCGTCGAAGCGGCGCAGGCCGAGCAGGATGTCCCGCACGATCAGCAGCGACCAGCGCTCGCCGACGACCTCCAGCGCGCCCGCGATGCTGCAGGCCTGATTCTCGTAGTCGTTGCGAAGCATCCTGCCCAGCTTAGCCGTAATGGGTTGCATCATGCAACCGCCTACGCCGAGTCTGTGTTACGGTGCGTTGCATCATGCAACGGAAGTGGCGCGTCTCACTCATCGTGGTTGCCGGGGTGTTCATGTCGAGCCTCGACCTGTTCATCGTCAACATCGCCTTCCCGGCGATCGGCAAGCACTTCGGGGGCGCGTCGATCAGCTCGCTGTCGTGGGTGCTGAGCGCGTACGCGATCGTGTTCGCCGCCCTGCTCGTCCCGGCCGGGCGCTGGGCCGACGCGTTCGGGCGCAAGCGCGCCTTCCTGCTCGGCCTCGGCGTGTTCGTGGTAGCCAGCGCGGCCTGCGCGGCGGCTCCGTCGGTAGGGGTGCTGATCGCGGCGCGGGTCGTGCAGGCGCTCGGCGGAGCGCTGATGCTGCCGACGTCGCTCGGCTTGATGCTGCCGGAGTTCGAGGCCGCCGAGCGCCACGTCGCGATCGGCCTGTGGGCCGCCGCCGGTGGCATCGCCGCCGCAGCCGGGCCGCCGCTGGGTGGGCTGCTCGTGAAGGCGGACTGGCGCTGGGTGTTCCTGGTCAACCTTCCGATCGGCCTGACGGCGCTCGGCTTCGGGCTGCGGACCCTCACCGAGCATCGCGAGCAGGATGCCGGGCGCCCGGACCTGCTCGGCGCCGGGATGCTGATCTCGGCCGTGGGCGGGCTCGTCGTGGCGATCGTCAAGGGCCAGGAATGGGGATGGAGCTCGCCGCGCGTGATCGTGCTGCTCGGGATCACGACGATCCTGCTGCCACTGCTGTGGCGGCGCTCGGAGCGCCACGAGACGCCCGTCGTCGAGCCGTCGATGCTGCGCGTGCGCCGCTTCGGCCTTGCCGTCGGCGCCTCGATTCTGTTCTTCGCCGGCTTCGGCGCGATGCTGCTCGGCGGCGTCCTGTTCCTGACGGGCGTGTGGCACGAGGACGTGCTGACGGCCGGGCTGATGCTGTTCCCCGGTCCCGCCGCGGCGACCGCTTTCAGCATCCCCTCGGCCCGGCTCGGCGCTCGCGTCGGCTACCGCCTCCCGGGAGTCGTCGGCTCGCTGCTGTTCGCCGCCGGCTCGGTCTGGTACATCGCTCGGACCGGTGACCGCCCGCAGTTCCTCTCTGAGTACCTGCCCGGGGGCATCCTGACGGGCGCCGGGGTCGGCCTGGTGATCCCGACGCTGACCGGTGCCGGTGCCTCCTCGCTCTCTCCCCAGCGCTTCGCGACGGGCGCCGCCGTGCTGACGATGGGACGGCAGATCGGAGCCGCGCTCGGCGTCGCGTTGCTCGTGGCCGTGCTCGGCAGCGGCGGGAGCACGGCGTCGGACTTCCACTCGACGTGGCTGATCACGGTCATCTGCGGCCTGCTCACCTGCGCGGCGCTCGCCGCGATCGGCCCGGCCGCGCCGGCTCGCGCGGGCGCTCCGGCGAGGTCCCCCGCGACGGGCGAGCCGGCGCTGGCATCGCTGGCGAAGGAGCCGGCGTGAGCGCGCTCGGCGAGCGGCGGCTGCGGACGGTCGAATGGGAGGACCCGCGCGAGCTGGCCTCCGAGGCGAGCGGGATGGCGGGCCTCGAGTTCATGCGGCTCGTCGCCGACGGCACGCGCCCACCACCGCCGATCGCGAGGCTGCTCGACATGAGCATCGTCGAGGTGGGGCCGGGCCGGGCGGTGTTCGCGATGGAGCCGGCCGAGTGGATGTACAACCCGATCGGCTCCGTCCACGGCGGGGTCGCCGCCACGATCCTCGACTCCTGCATGGGCTGCGCGGTCCACACGACACTGCCGGCGGGCGTCGGCTACACGACGACCGACCTGCAGGTTCGCTATCTGCGCTCGATGCGCGCGGGCGGCGGGCGCGTGCTGGCCGAGGGCCGGGTCGTGCACGCGGGGCGCCGCACGGCAACCGCCGAGGGGCGGCTGTTCCTCGAGGAGGATGAGACTGTGCTGTTCGCCCACGCCAGCACCGGCTGCGTGATCCTGCGCTAGCCGCCCGCCGCCGGCCGGCTCAGCTGGGCATTGTCGCCGCGCCGCCGCCGAGATCGGCGTGCTCGGCGGCGATCGGGTCGAGGGGGACGATCGCGGCGTTGGCGACGCGCGTGAAGGTCGGGCCGCCCGGTCGCGCGCGGCGATGCATCGCCGCGCGGATCACCATGCCGTGGCAGACGACGAGGGCGGGGAGCGGCCCCCGCTGGATCTCGGCGAGGGCGGCCTCGACGCGGACCTCCTGCTCGGCGAAGGACTCGCCGCCGGGGAACGCGAAGCCGGGTTCGGCGGCGGCGAAGGCGTCGAAGCGCTCGGCGTCTTCGGCGCGAACGTCGGCGAAGTAACGGTCGGTCCAGTCGCCGGCGTCGGTCTCCATCAGGCGCGCGTCCTCGATCGGCTCCAGGCCGATCCGCGCGGCGACGGCGTCGGCGGTTTCACGCGCGCGCAGCAGCGGGCTGCACCACAGAGCGGCGAAGCCGTACGGCACGGCTCGCTCGGCCAGCTCGCGCGCCTGCGCACGGCCTGTGTCGTCGAGCGGGATCTGCTGCTGGCCCTGGAAGCGGCCCTCGTGGTTGTAGGCGGTCTGACCGTGCCGGGCGAGGAAGACGCCGCTGGAGGAGCGCTCGGTCAGGATCGGTCGAATCGGTCGAGGTTCATTACCTTGTCCCAAGCGGCGACGAAGTCATTCACGAACTTCCCCTTGGCGTCGTCGCTCGCATAGACCTCCGAGAGGGCACGAAGCTGCGAGTTCGAGCCGAAGACGAGGTCGACCGAGGTGGCGGTCCACCTGACCTCGCCCGTCCCGCGAACGCGCCCCTCGTAGACGTTCTCAGCACCGTCCGAGGCCTTCCACTCAGTGCTCATGTCGAGCAGGTTCGTGAAGAAGTCGTTCGTCAGCGTCTCCGGCGCGTCGGTGAAGACGCCGTGCTGGGACTGCCGGAAGTTGGCGTTCAGCGCACGCATGCCACCGATCAGCACCGTCATCTCGGGAGCGCTCAGGCGCAACATGAAGGCCCGGTCCAGCAGCCCGTGCTCCAGTGGGAAGGGCTCTCCGCCACGGAAGTAGTTGCGGAAGCCGTCGACAGTCGGCTCTAGCACGGCGAAGGCCTCGACGTCGGTCTGCTCCTGGGAGGCGTCGGTGCGCCCTGCGGTGAACGGCACGATGACCTCGTGGCCGGCGTTCTTCGCGGCCTGCTCAACGGCCGCGCAGCCGCCCAGCACGATCAGGTCCGCGAGCGAGACCCGCTTGCCCCCAGACTGGGCGTCGTTGAACTCGCGCTGTATCTGCGCGAGCGTGTCGAGCGTGCCGGCAAGCTCTGCCGGTTCATTGGCCTCCCAGTCCTTCTGGGGCGCGAGGCGAATGCGCGCGCCGTTCGCCCCGCCGCGCTTGTCGGTGCCGCGGAACGACGCAGCAGACGACCAGGCGGTCGCGATGAGCCGTGGGATCGTCAGCCCCGAGGCGAGGATCGTCTCCTTCAGAGCGGCGGCGTCGGCGTCGGCGATCAACTCGTGATCGACGGCCGGGACGGGATCCTGCCAGAGCTGCGGCTCGGCGACCCAAGGCCCGCGGTAGCGCGAGACGGGTCCCATGTCGCGATGCAGGAGCTTGTACCAGGCCTTGGCGAAGGCCTCGGCAAGTTGGTCCGGATTCTCGTAGAAGCGCCTCGCGATCGGCTCGTAGACCGGGTCGAACTTCAGCGCAAGATCCGTCGTCAGCATCATCACGGGGGAGCGTTTCGACGGGTCGTGCGCGTCGGGCACCAGGTCGTCGGGCTCGGGGTTCCTCGGCGTCCACTGCTTCGCGCCGGCTGGGCTCTCCGTCAGCTCCCACTCGTAGGAGAAGAGGTTGTCGAGGAAGTCGTTGTTCCACTTCGTCGGTTCGCTCGTCCATGCTCCCTCCGGACCACCGGTGAGCACTTGCACGCCGTTCCCGTTGCGGTGCAAGCTGCCCTTCCAGCCGAGTCCCTGCTCCTCGAGGGGGGCGCCCTCGGGCGCCGGCCCGACCGTGCCGGGGTCGACTGCGCCGTGGGTCTTGCCGAAGGTGTGCCCCCCGACGATCAGCGCCACCGTCTCCTCGTCGTTCATCGCCATCCGGGCGAAGGTCTCCCTGATGTCCCTGGCGGATGCCACCGGGTCTGGGTTGCCGTTCGGGCCTTCGGGGTTCACGTAGATCAGGCCCATCTGCACCGCGCCGAGCGGCTTCTCGAGCTGACGGTCGCCGCTGTAGCGCGCGTCTCCGAGCCAGGTGTCCTCGGGGCCCCAGAAGATCTCTTCGGGCTCCCAGATGTCCTCCCGCCCGAAGCCGAATCCGAACGTCTGGAAGCCCATCGACTCCATCGCCACGTTGCCGGTGTAGACCAGCAGGTCGGCCCAGGAGATCTTGCGGCCGTACTTCTGCTTGATCGGCCAGAGCAACCGGCGCGCCTTGTCAAGGCTGGCGTTGTCGGGCCAGCTGTTGAGCGGCGCGAAGCGCTGGGCGCCGCTGCCGCCGCCGCCGCGTCCGTCGGCGATCCGGTACGTGCCGGCGGCGTGCCAGCTCATGCGGATGAACAGCGGGCCATAGTGGCCGTAGTCCGAGGGCCACCAGTCCTGCGAGGTGCCCATCAGCTCGATCAGGTCGCGCCGCAGGGCCTCGAGGTCGAGGGTCGCGAACTCCTTCGCGTAGTCGAAGTCCTCTTCCATCGGGTCCGAGAGAGGGGAGTTTCGGTGCAGGACGCTCAGGTCGAGCTGGTTCGGCCACCAGTCCTGGTTGGTCCGCGGGCGGTGCACCTCGGGAGTGGGGCTCGGGATCGCCGGGTTCTCGCTCTCGCTGACACTCTCAGTCATGTTGTTCCTGTCCCTTTCTGGTCAAAGGTGCCTCGGGTGATCGTCCACGTCATCTTGGCGGCTCTGGGCCGGCGTCCTCGGCGATCAACGAGGGTAGCGATGCACGCAGGACCGACGCGTGGTCCTGGAGATCTGCGCAACCGAGTGCGGCGCTAGGGGACCGGGCGGCCTACCGCGCCGAGTGTCCCGTGCTCGGAACCGCTCAGACCCGCGTGACCGCCTCGATGTTGTGCCCGTCCGGGTCGAGCACGAACGCGCCGTAGTAGTGCTCTGAGTACTCCGGGCGCAGTCCCGGCGCGCCATGTTCGGTTGCGCCGGCGGCGAGCGCCGCCTCATGAAACGCGTGCACCTGCTCGACGCTCTCGGCGCCGAACGCGACGTGGACGGGCGATCCGGCCGGATAGTCGGTCGAGATCGCGAACGCCCATTCGCCGTTCGCGCCGAACTCGACCTCGTTGGGCAGCGCCGCGCTCGTGTTCGTCTCGCCGAGGCCGAGCGGGCCGAGGGCGCGCTCGTAGAAGGCGCGGCTCGCGCCAAGGTCGGAGACCCCGACCGTGACGTGATCGATCGCTGCTCGCTTCGCCGTCATGCGAGGCGTGTACCCGTTCGCACCGCCGCCGAGTCTTGACGGCGGCGAATGCGTCATAGACTCCGATCATGCGCCGACGCGTCACCTTCTCGCGCAACCTGACGCTGTCGCTGTCGAGGACCTGCCGCTGCTACTGCAAGTACTGCGCCTTCGCCACCCACCAGGCGCACCTGCACACCCCCGACGAGGTCATCGAGCTGCTCGACGGCGCTGCGCGCAGGCGCGTCAAGGAGCTGCTCGTGCTGACCGGCGAGCGGCCCGAGGTCAACCCGGCCGTGCGCGCGCGGCTGGCCGAGTACGGCCACGAGGACTTCACCGCCTACGTCGTCTGGGCCTGTGAACGAGCGCTCGAGCGCGGTCTGCTGCCTCACACCAATCTCGGCGTGCTCTCCCGCGAGGACCTGGCCCGGCTGCGCGAGGTGAGCGCATCGCAGGGCCTGATGCTGGAGTCGGTCTCCGAGCGCCTGATGGAGACCGTTCACGCCGGCTCTCCGACGAAGCACCCGGCGCGCCGGCTGGAGACGATCGCCGCAGCCGGCGAGCTGCGCATCCCGTTCACGAGCGGCATCCTCGTCGGCATCGGCGAGTCAGAGCAGGAGCGGATGGACTCGCTTGCCGCGATCGCCGAGCTGCACGAGCGATATGGGCACATCCAGGAGGTGATCCTGCAGAACTTCGTCCCGCACCAGCGCTACTACGGCGAGGAGCCCGCCGAGATCGCCGACGAGGCGGCCCGCGAGTACTGGCGCACCGGCGTCGCCGACGGCCGTCCGGAGCTGCCGCTGCCCGACTGGGCGTGTCCGGTCGGGATCGACGACATGAAGCGGCTGATCGCCGAGGCCCGGCGGCTGATGGGAGACGTCGGCATCCAGATCCCTCCGAACCTGGCTGACTGGTGGGGCGAGCTCGTCGCGGCCGGAGCCACGGACCTCGGCGGCCTGTCCGCCAACGGCGACCACATCTCCCCGGAGCATCCGTTCCCCTCGCCGCACCAGGTGCGCCGCGAGCTGCAGCGCGACGGCTACGCGCTGACCGAGCGCCTGTGCGTGTACCCCGAGTACATCGACTCCGACTGGCTGGCACAGGGCGTGCTCGACACGATCAAGGTGCGCTACTGGTCGTTCATCCCGCGCCGCGGCTCCGGACGGACCGAGCCGCCGACGCCGATCGCGCCGAGCCTCGTGCCGGGGGCGATCGAGCGCGGTCGCGCCGGCGAGCCGCTCACGCCCCATGAGCTGACGGCGCTGTTCGCCGAGACGCGCCCGGCGGCGATCGAGGAGATACGCCTGGCCGCCGACGAGCTGCGGGCCGAGCTGGCCGGCGAGACGGTCACGTTCGTCGTCAACCGCAACATCAACATCTCGAACGTATGCACCGTCGGCTGCGCCTTCTGCGGGTTCGGGCAGGGCAAGCGCTCGCCGGACGCCTACGAGCACGACGCCGAGGAGTTCGTCGGGCGCATCCATGACGCGCTGGAGTTCGGCGCGACCGAGCTGTGCATCCAGTCCGGCATCCACCCGGACTGGTCGCTGGAGGACTACCTCGGCTGGCTGCGCCTGGCCAGGGAGACCGCCCGCGAGGCCGGCGCCAGCCTGCATCTGCACGCCTACAGCCCGATGGAGATCGCTCACATGTGCGATATCTCCGAGCTGCCTCCAGCGGAGGTCTTCGCGCGGCTGCGCGACGCGGGCCTCGGCTCGACGCCCGGCACCGCGGCCGAGGTGCTGCACGACGGCGTGCGCCAGCGGATCTCGCCCAACAAGCTCCCCGTCGCCCGCTGGGTGGAGATCATCGAGGCCAGCCACGCCGCAGGGCTGCGCTCCACCTCCACGGTCATGTTCGGTCACATCGAGGAGCCGTGGGAGCTCGCAGAGCACATGCGCGTCGTGCGCGAGCTGCAGGAACGCACCGGTGGCATCACCGAGTTCGTGCCGCTCTCGTTCATCCCCTTCCAGACGCTGCTCGGCCGCACGCACGGCGTCGAGGAGATCTCCCGCGAGGAGAACCTCAAGCACACCGCCGTGTTCCGTCTGGCGCTCGGGCGCACAGTCCCGAGCCTCCAGGCGAGCTGGGTGAAGATGGGCCTCGACGCCGCCACCGAGGCACTCGACTGGGGCGTCAACGACCTCGGCGGGACGCTCATGGAGGAGTCGATCAGCCGCCTCGCCGGCAGCTACCACGGCACCCGCCTGGAACCCGAGCAGCTGATCGCCGCCGCCCATGCCGCCGGCCGACCCGCCGCCGAGCGCACGACGCTCTATGACCTTCGCCGGAGCTTCCCGCTGCCCGCCGAGCCCGCCAGCGACTGGTCGGTCGGCGCAGCCGTCGCCGTCTGAGCGGAGCGCACGTAGCTCGCGAGCGCGTCCACGATCAGTTTCTCGTAGCCGACGCCCACCAGCAGGCTCGCCCGCACGCTCGCCATCTCCGGCTTGCCGGTGACCGCCTCCAGGTAGCCCTCCAGCTCCGCGAGCTTGTGCGTGTGCCAGCGCAGCCGATCCTCCAGGATCGGCTGCGGGTCAGCGCCGGCGAAGATCTTCAGCACTCCTTCGTCGCGCACCTGGGGGGGCGAGAGCTTTGTGCCCGAGGCCCAGTCGCGGAGCGCTGTCCTGCCCTCATCGGTGAGGGCGTAGAGCTTGCGGCGCCGCCCCGAGGGCTCCTGCTCGACCGACAGCAGGCCCGCCTTCGCGAGCCGCTCCGGCTCGGCGTAGGCGGTCGTGTGCGGGATCGGCCAGAAGTTCTGCACCGAGACCTCCAGCGCCTGCTTGAGGTCGTACGGGGTTGCCGGGCCGAGCGCGTCGAGCACGCTCAGCACGGCGTAGGAGGTGCCGCTCAGTCGCATCGCAGGGAGTTTGACAAGTTCACAGTTCGGGCAGTATAGTCCGCATCGGATGGTGTTGGACGAACTATTGTGCGATCAGCGAGGTGAGAAAGATGACTCAGGCGACGGCGGTAGAGACAGCAGACGGGCGGGACTATGACGCGGTCGTCGTCGGGGCCAGCCTCGCCGGGTGCGCCACGGCGATCCTGCTGGGGCGGGCCGGTGCCCGCGTCGCGCTCGTCGAGCAGCGCACCGATCCGGCGGCCTACAAGCGGATCTGCTCGCACTACATCCAGTCCTCGGCGCTGCCGGCCCTCGAACGACTGGGACTGCTGGAGCCGATGATCGAGGCGGGCGCCGTCAGGTCGGGGATCCGCATCCACGTCCCCGCCGGCTGGATCTTGCCGCCCGAGGACAGCTCGCTTGCCGGCGTGAACCTTCGCCGAGAGCTCCTCGACCCGTTGATCCGGAGCACCGCGGCGGCGACTCCCGGCGTGGAGCTGCTCGCCGGTCGCACCGTCGAGGAGCTGATCTGCGCCGACGGCGCCGTGCAGGGCGTGGTCGCGCGCGACACGGCGGGCGAGCGGCTGCGCCTCACCGCACGGCTCGTGGTCGGTGCCGACGGGCGCGGCTCGCGTATCGCCAAGCTCGCCGGCGTGCGCTCGCGGCGTGTGCGCCACGGCCGTGTCGCGTACGGCGCGTACTTCCAGGGCGCTCCGCCGGCAGGCGCGCCAACGGCTTCGCTGTGGATGCTCGACCCCGACATGGCCGCCGCGTTTCCGACCGACGGCGATCTCACGTTCTATGCCGTGATGCCCGTCAAGGAGCGCGCCGGCGCCTTCCGCGAGGATCCGGGTGCGGCGCTCGTCGAGGCGCTTCAGGCCCTCCCCGATGCGCCTCCCGTGGCAGCGGGGACGATGGTCGGCAAGCCGCAGGGCAAGCTCGACATGACCAACGAGGCGAACGTGCCCGTCGCACCCGGCCTGGCGCTCGTGGGTGACGCCGCGCTTGCGATCGACCCGCTGTGGGGGGTCGGCTGCGGCTGGGCGCTGCAGTCAGCCGAGTGGCTCGCCGACAGCGTCACACCCGCGCTGCTCGGATCCGAGCCGCTCGCGCGCGGCCTGCGCCGCTACCGCCGGCGACACCGTCGCGCGCTGCGCGGGCACGCCGTGATGATGTACGACTACGCCGGCGGCAGACGGTTCAGGCCGGTCGAGCGGATGCTCTTCTCCGCGGCCACCCACGACGCCGGTGTCGCGCGCATCATGGAGGCGTTCGGGAGCCGCCGCATCGGGCCCGCGCGAATGATGTTGACCGCGACTCCGCGAGCAGCTCTGGCACGGTTGCGCCGCCGGCTCGGCGGGCTCGGCAGGACCAGCGTGTCCGCGCCGGGACGTGAGGGATCCCCCCGGGCAGCCTCATGAGCACCGTCCGCGAGCTCGACGTGGCGGCCGGTGGGATCGTCTCGCCGGCGCTCGAAGCCGGCCCGGCCGATGCCACCGAGGCGGTCGTGTTCGTCCACGGCAACCCCGGCTCCTCGCGCGACTGGGCAGCGCTCCTGGCCCGCGCCGGCGAGCTCGGCCGCGCGGTCGCCGTCGACATGCCGGGCTTCGGCGCAGCGCCGGTGCCGGCGGGGTTCGACTACCAGGTTGGCTCCTACGCGGGCTTCCTGCAGGAGGCGCTTGCACGGCTAGGCATCGAGCGGGCGCACCTAGTGCTGCACGACTTCGGCGGGCAGTTCGGGCTCAGCTGGGGGCTCGAGCACGCCGATGCCTGGCAGAGCGTCGTGCTGCTCAACGTCGGCGTGATGCCCGGATACCGCTGGCACTCGCTGGCCAAACGCTGGCGCACGCCCGTGCTCGGCGAGCTGGTTCAGGCCTGGATCCCGCGCTGGGCCTGGCGGCGGGCGATGGCAGCGGCGAACCCGAAGGGCCTGCCGCCGGCATTCGTCGACAAGATGTACGACGACTACGACCGGACGACACGCCGGACCGTTCTGGCGCTGTATCGCGCGACGCCCGACCCGGGCCGGGCGGCCGCCGAGCTCGGGCCGGCGCTCGCGGCCCTGCACAAGCCCGCGCTGGTCGTCTGGGGGGCGAAGGATCCGTATCTCTCCGCCGACTACGCCGAGCGCCAGCGCGACTTCTTCGACGTCCGTGAAGTGGTGCTGCTGCCGGAGAGCGGGCACTGGGCCTTCCAGGATGATCCCGACGGCGTGACGGCGGCGGTGCTGCCGTTCCTGGCCGCCCAGCTGGCCCGCGCGACGGCCTAGCTCACAGGAACAGGTCCTCCGCGGCTGCCCGCAGCAGCGCGCCGGCGCCCGGGCCGTCCTCGCCGCTGACGAACCGCTCTAGTCCCTCGATCGCGACGACCGGCTCGCGCGAGTCCTTCGCCCGCGCCAGGTCGGCGGCCGCCGCGGCGGCGTCGGCGACCGCCAGCCACGTCGCCTGCAGACCGACGCCGTCGGCATCGGTGCGCCCGCGCCAGTCATCCAGTGGCGCCAACCCGGCGAGGCCGATCGCGACGTCGACCTGTCCGTGGCGCCAGGCACGACCGAAGCTGTCGGTGATCATCACGGCCGGCGGCGGCGCGCCGGTCAGCTCGCCCAGACGCGCCCGCAGCTCGCGCGCCGAGCGGTCGGGGTCGACGGGCAGCACGATCGCGCGGTCGGCGCCGCCGGCGTTCGACACGTCGACGCCGGCGTTCGCGCACACGAAGCCCTGGCGCGTGCGGCAGATCAGCACGCCGCGCTCTGCTCGCAGCAGCTCGACCGACTGATCGAGCACGACCTGGATGAGCCGCGGATCCTTGCCCTGCTCGGCGGCCAATGCCCGGGCGCGCTCCTCCGGGCGCACCGTCGCGAGCTCGACGATCGCGCCCTCGGCCTTCGAGACGACCGTATGGGCGATCGCGACGACCAGGCCGGCGGCCGGAGTGGGAGCGAGCGCCGCGGCGATAACAGCGGCGAGGTCGTCACCGTCGCCGATCTCGGGGATGCCCGCAAGGGGGCGCAGCGAGAGCCCCGCCATAGGGCTACGGGCGGCCGGCCAGCGAGCGGCCCGGCGCGGGCGCCGTAGCGAGCTCGAGCGCGGCCCGCGTGCGTGGAGCGCGCCCGTCGCTCCCGGCCAGCACGTCGCGCAGCGCCGCCAGGTCGGCCCCGGTGTCGACGTCGAGTGACAGCGACGGCAGCTGCTCGACGCGGCAGCTGACACCGGCCGCGGCCGCGAGCGCGACGTGGCGATCGCAGCTTCCGGGGCCGAAGCTCGGCTCGATCGCCTGCGGCGGCGCCAGCAGCAGGCCGTTCGTTCCCGTGCCGTGCCGATCCGGCAGCACGACTATCTCCGGGCCGTCGACGGCGTGGCCGTCGAGCAGCACAGTCAGCTCTGCAGGGTCCAGCGACGGGCAGTCGCCCGGTACGCACAGGACGCGCTCGAAACCCTCGGCCAGCGCGTGCCTGACGCCCAGCAGGGCCGCCGCCGACTGCCCCGCCTCGCTCCGGTCCTCGATCACCGTCGCGCCGCTCGCCGCCGCCGCCTCGCCCGCCTGGGGCTCGCGCGTCACGACGAAAGTGGCCGCGATCGCCTCGGTCGCCGCGAGCGCCGACAGCACATCGCCGACCATTGCCGCGGCGAGCGCCAGGCGCAGGCGGTCATCGACGCTCGCGCTCAGCCGCTGCTTGGCTCGGGCGAAGCTCTTGACGGGGAGAATCGCTGCGGTGCGCACGGCCTGAGCCAGCGTAGCTTGCCTCGCGGCTCAGGCCAGGCTCTCGGCGAAGGAGACCGCCGCCCGTGCGAGCGCCTGACGCTCCTGCGGGCCGTCCATCCGCGTCGCCGTCGTGAGCGCCGCAAGCGCCGGCCCGGCGGGCGGGCTCTCGATCTGCTCGTCGGCGACGATCCCGTCGAGCAGGTCGCCGTAGTGCTCGCGCACGCCGGCCCCGGAGCACTCGCGCCCGGCGAACGCCATGAAGGCCGCTGTCGGACCCTTCAGCACCGCGCCGCCGACGATCGGGCTGACTGCGATGACCGGCGCGGCGGCTCCCCGCAGCGCCTCCGCCAGCCCGCGCACGGCCAGGATCGGCGCGATCGACGCGAGCGGATTGGACGGGCCGATCACGATCGTGCGCGCGGCCGCGATCGCCGCGAGCACCTCCGCGGTCGGCTTCGCCTGATCGGCGCCGCGGAACTCGAGGCCGTCGATCGGCCCGCGAGCGCCCCGCCGGATCATGAACTCCTGGAACGCGCACCAGCCGCCCTCGGGCGTCGAGACCCAGGTGCGGACCGGCTGCTCGCTCATCGGCAGCACCGGCACGCTCTGGCCGATCGAGCCGTTCAGGCGGGCGAGCGCGGCCGTCGCGGTGTCGCCCCCTGCGAGCAGAGCGGAACGCTTCACGCACCACGCCAGGTCCCGGTCGCCGAGGTTGAACCACACCTCCTCACCCAGCTCGCGCAGACCATCCATCACTGCGAACGTGTCGCCTCGCAGGCCCCAGCCGCGCTCGTCGATCAGGCCGCCAAGCCAGAAGGAGACGAGGTCCGGGTCCGGTGAGACGAGCGATCCGTAGATCTCGATGTCATCGGCGCTGTTCGCGATCACCGACAGCCGCTGCGGACCGAATGCTTCGGCGATCCCCAGCGCGAGCTTGGCGCCGCCCGTGCCGCCGGACAGCAGCAGGATGTCGCGCGCCGGCTCGCTCACTCCCAGAGCTTCTCGGGCAGGCCGCTCAGGCTGACGCCCGCATGGACCTTGTAGCGGGCGTTGACCGCGATCAGCAGCGCCGTCAGCGCCTCGGTCGTGCGCGCCATCTCCAGGCGCCCGCAGTCGACGCAGCGCAGCCCCTCGATTCGCTCGATCAGCGCTGCCGCCTCGCGCTTGTCGTCGCGCTTGTCCCCGCACACCAGCACGTCCTGATCGAGCGTGTGCTCGAGGTCGCTCAGCGACGCCGCGCTGACGGTGTGAAGCGCGGAGACGACACGCACACCGTCCGGGGCCATCTCGAGCGCCTGCTGCGCGGCCGAGCCCTGCCAGACGCCCAGCATCCGGGTCGCGCGGCCGCCGACGGCGGCGGCGAGCGGCACGGTCGCGTCGATCAGCAGCTGGCCCGGGCGCAGCGTCTCCTTGAGGTTGCCGAGCGTCTCGGCCTGGCTGCGGAAGGGGACGCTGAGGATCACCACCTCGGCGGCCGCGGCGGCGCCGGCGTTGTCGTGTCCGGCAAAGGAGCCGTCCGGCACCTGCTCACGCGCCCGCTCAGCCGTTTCGCCGGCTCGCCCGGCATCGCGAGAGCCGATCTCGATCGGCACCCCGGTGCGCGCCAGGCGCACGGCCAGCCCGAAGCCCAGTGCGCCCGAGGCGCCGATGATCGCAACGGGCTTGGAGTCGCTGGACGCCACGGCGGCCGAGTATAGGCTTAGCGCGATGAGGCTCGAGGGAAAGATCGCGCTCGTCACCGGCGGCGCCTCGGGCATCGGCGCGGCGACGGCGCGGCGGCTCGCTGCGGAGGGCGCGCGCGTCGCGATCGGCGACGTCGCCGAGGACGGTGCGCGCGAGCTCGCCGGCGAGCTCGACGGACTGGCGTGCCGGATGGACGTCGCAGATGCGATCTCGGTGCGCGAGGCCGTCGCCGAGATCGAGCGCTCGCTCGGCCCGGTCGACGTGCTCGTCAACAACGCCGGCACCGACCGCTTCGCGTTCTTCGTCAACACGGACGAGGAGCTGTGGGACCTCGTGCTCGGCGTCAACCTGCGCGGCACGATGGCAGTCACGCACGCCGTGCTCGGCGGCATGCAGCAGCGCCGCAGCGGCTCGATCGTCAACGTCGCCAGCGAGGCCGGCCGGGTCGGCTCGCAGGGCTCTGTCGTCTACTCCGCCGCCAAGGCAGGGGTGATCGGCTTCACCAAGGCGATCGCCCGCGAGGCGGCCCGCTACAGGGTGCGCTGCAACGCGGTCGCCCCGGGGCCGATCGAGACGCCGCTGCTGAACGCCGCGCCGCTGATGCTCGGGGAGCTCGGCGAGCGCCTCAAGCAGGGAATGGTCAACGCCACGGCCCTCGGTCGCTCCGGGGAGCCCGAGGAGGTCGCCGCCGCGATCGCGTTCCTCGCCGGCGAGGATGCCTCCTACGTGACCCGCCAGACGCTCGGCGTCAGCGGCGGCCTGTCGATGTGGTGAGCGCCGTCTCAGAGACGCTCCCTGCGCGGGCGCGCGTGCGAGAGGTGGGGCCGCGCGACGGCTTCCAGAACGAGCCCGAGGTGATC
>JAOPZS010000045.1 GCA_025963965.1 Solirubrobacterales bacterium | reverse complement strand
GCGGCAGGCGCCCGCGGGCCGTGCAGGCCCACGCCAGGCCGATCCCCAGGACCGCCGCCACGGCCGGCGTGAAGCCCTCGACGTAGCGTGGGTGCAGGCGCGCCATGTGGCTGAACAGGACGAGCCCCGTCAGCAGCCACAACCCCAGCCCCGCCGCCGCAGCACGGCGGATTCGCAGGCGCCGCGCGGCAGGCGTCTCGCCCGCCTGCCGCCCGTCGGCCACGGGCTCGGGCGACGCGATCCGATCATTCGTCTCATCCTCTTCCTCCTCCTCGAGGCGCCCGGGTGGGCCGCGCACGCCGAGGATCAGCGCAGGGATGCCGAGGATCAGCCCGATCAGGATCTCCATCCCCAGCCGCTGCCCGGACAGCGGCCCCACGCGCGCCAGCAGGCGCGTCGCCGAAGGGGGGAGGATCGGGATGTGGTCGCGCTGGGACTGCGTCGCGGTCGGGTAGACATGCCCCGGTTCGTAGACCGTCCCGGACGGTTCAGGCGATTTGCCGCTGATCCGGTCCTTGCCGTTGAAGACGAATGCGGCGTTCCATGCGCTGCCATTCGTCGAGCCGATCGCCCACGGCCGGTCGGACGCCGGCGCGATCAGCGTCGCCGTGAGCCACGACAGCGCCACCACCACGTAGAGGACCGAGGCCGCCGTCAGCTGCAGCGCGCGCCGCCGCAGCGGCCCCGGCAGTCCGAGCGCCGCGAGCAGCGCCAGGCCCGGCAGCGCGACCAGCGACTCGAGCAGCTTCACGTCGAAGGCGAGCCCCAGCGCAGCCGCGCCCGCCAGCAGCCATCCCGTTCCCCCCGTCTCCACCGCCCTGACGATGAGCAGCAGCGCGATGACGCACAGCAGCATCATCACGCCGTCCATCGTGTCGCTGCGCGAGGTGATCACCTCGACCGGCAGCACCGCCAGCGCCGCCGCCGCCGCGATCCCGGCGAGCGGGCTCCACAGCCGCCGCACAGCCTCGAACAGCAGCGGCACGGCCGCGATCCCGGCGATCGCCTCGGGCAGCTTCAGCGTCGTCGAGGAGAACCCCAGCACCTTCACGCTGATCACCTGCAGCCACAGGTCGACAGGCGGCTTGTCGATCGAGACGCTCGCGCCCGGCTCGAACGCGCCGAAGAAGAAGTTGTGCCACGACAGCGTCATGCTGCGCACCGCCGCGTCGTAGAACGGATCGGGCGGCACCTTGCTGATCTGCGCGAGGCGCAGCACAGCCGCCGCGATCGTGATCAGGGCGACGACTGCCCACTGGACGTTGCGCGCAGGTGCCCTCATGCGCGGAACGCTAGTCTGATCGGCTCGTGGCAGGCGACAGCTCCGATACGCAGGATCTGACCGAGGGGGCCCATGAGCCGCGGGAGTGTATGGCCTGCCGCGGCACAGGCCGGGTCATCTCCAACCTCGGCGGCACCCCGAGCACGGTCGAGTGCCCATGGTGCGCAGGGAGCGGGCTGCGCCCCGCCGAGATCGACGCGCAGGCGCATTGGGGACCCCCCGCCTCACCCGCTGAGCCGGCCGAGCAGCAGGAGGCTGACAGCGAGCCTGGCGACGGTCAGTCCGCGACGGACTGAACCAATCGTCCAAGCTTCCGTGCACCTGTAAAGGCGCTTTCACGGTGGGTCGATGCAGCGCGTGAAAAGAGCCAGTACCGAGGT
Organism: Solirubrobacterales bacterium; assembly: GCA_025963965.1. Taxonomy (GTDB): domain Bacteria; phylum Actinomycetota; class Thermoleophilia; order Solirubrobacterales; family Solirubrobacteraceae; genus Palsa-744. Next base: position 10,267 of record JAOPZS010000045.1, on the reverse strand, counting down.
GCCAAGGCAGAGCACATTCTGTGCGTAGCAAAGCCGGCGGCTCTCGAAATGGGGGACGCATCGTCGAACGAGGCGATTACCGAGGGCTGGCGCCCTGTAACCGGATCCTAGGAGGATTCACATGCTGTATCGACTGCGCCAGCGCTCGGGTGATGAGGGTGGTTTTACCCTGATCGAGCTTCTGGTCGTCATCCTGATCATCGGCATCCTCGCCGCGATCGCCATTCCGTCGTTCCTGAGCCAGAAGAGCAAGGCGACTGACGCCCAGGCCAAGTCGCTGGCACGTACGGCCCAGACCACCTCGGAGACGATCGCGACCGACAACGGTGGCCAGTACACGAAAGTCAGCCTCGCCGAAGAGAAGGCCTACGAGCCCTCGATTCAGACGACGGCGACCGAAAAAGAAGCGTACCTCTCAGCCGCTTCCGGCGAAGGCAGCACCTTCACGGTGACCGCCAAATCGCCGAGTGGTGACACATTCAGCATCGCACGCAACGCCAGCGGGGAAATCACCCGCAGCTGCGTTCAGGTGACGGGCAGCAAAGGCTGTCCGACCGGTAGCTGGTAACCACTCCGGCACTGCGAGTCTGAGACAGGGGGCGGCCGATCGGCCGCCCCCTCGTCTGTTAACCCGCAGGCCGGCTAAAGGAGGCCGGCGGGTTGTCGATACGAACGGATGCGGGCACGTCGACGCACAAGCTCGGATGAGAGCGGCTTTACATTGATCGAGCTGCTCGTAGTGATCCTGATCATCGGCATCCTCGCGGCGATCGCGATCCCGTCGTTCTTGAGTCAGAAGAGCAAGGCCTCAGACGCGCAGGCCAAGACGCTGGCCCACGCCGCGCAGACAGCGGCAGAGACGCTCGCCACCGACAACTCCGGCAACTACTCGAAAGTGTCGCCGGCCGAATTGAAGCTCTACGAGGTGTCGATCCAGACGACGGCGACCGAAACGGAAGCCTACCTCGAAGCCGCCGAAGGCTCGAGCACCGGGTACAAGGTGGTCACGAAGTCGCCGAGCGGCGACAAGTTCACGATCGAACGTCGTTCAGGCGGTGAAATCGTCCGCAGCTGCACCCAGGCGACCGGCAGCAAGGGCTGCTCGACCGGCAGCTGGTAGCTCCTAGCCTCGACGCGATAGCCGCAACACCGCCCTCAAGTGCCGCCGCCCGACGGCCGATGTGACCGGCATGGAGGCCGCAACCTTCGCAGGAGTGCTCGGCGCGATCATCGGCTCGTTCTTGAACGTCGTCGTGTACCGCCTGCCGCGGCACGAGTCGCTGATCCGGCCCGCGTCGCACTGTCCCGGCTGCGGCGCGCCGGTCAAGCCCTACGACAACATCCCCGTGCTCTCATGGCTGCTGCTGCGCGGTCACTGCCGCGCTTGCGGCGAGGCGATCTCGGTGCGCTATCCGCTCGTCGAGCTGATCACCGGCGCGCTCTGCGTCGGCGCCGTCCTTGCCGGTGGCAGCGCCTCCCGAATCGCCCTCGGCATCGGGCTGATCCTGCTCGTCGTGCCGGTTGCGCTGATCGACCTCGAGACCAGGCTGATCCCGAACAAGCTGACGCTGCCCGGCGCCGTGCTGGCGCTCGCCCTCGGACTCGCCCTCGATCCCGGAGGCGAGCCGAGCAGGCTGATCGCCGCCGCGGCGGCCGGCGGCTTCCTGCTGCTCGCCGCCCTCGCCTACCCCGGCGGGATGGGCATGGGCGACGTCAAGCTCGCCGGCGTGATGGGCCTGTTCCTCGGCTCGGCCGTGGCACCGGCGCTCCTGATCGCGCTGCTCGCCGGCACGCTCGTCGGCGCCGTGATCATCGCCCGCAAGGGCGCCAGCGCTGGGCGCAAGACCGCTGTCCCGTTCGGCCCGTTCCTCGCACTCGGGGCGATCGTCGCCGTATTCGCCGGTCACCCGCTCGTGCATGTCTACGTCAACCACTTCCTGCACTAAAGCGCCGGGGAAGACGCGCCGATACCCCCCAAGCGGAGCGATCCGCACCCCGCCACAGCGGCCACTCCAGATGAAACTGCCAAGCAACCTCCCCTCTCCGAACCTCAAGCTCCGCTCGCCGAACCTGAAGCTCGGGGCTCCGAGCATCAAGCTCGGCGTCCCCAGCCTGAAGGGTCTCGGCCTCGGCCGACGCTCGGCCGCCAACGTCGTCGGCCTGGACATCCAGCCCGGCTTCGTCGCAGCCGTGCAGGCCCGCGTCAACGGCTCGATCCTCGCGGAGCGCGCCGCCACGGTGCCGCTCGCAGCGGACACGATGCGCGACGGCGAAGTGCTCGACGAGGAGGCCCTCGCTGAGGCCCTGCGAGAGCTGTTCGCGACGGCCAAGCTGTCCAAGCGGGTACGCGTCGGCGTCGCCAACCAGCGCACCGTCCTGCGCACGCTCGAGCTTCCCCCCGTGACAGATCAGAAGGAGCTCGCCGCCGCTGTCTCCTTCCAGGCCCAGGACCAGGTGCCGATGCCGCTCGGCAACGCCGTCCTTGACTTTCACCCCCTTGGCATCGTCGACACGCCCGCCGGCCCGCGCCAGCGCGTCGTGCTCGTAGCCGCCCAGCGCGACATGGTCGAGCGCCTGCTGTCGGCCATCCAAGCAGCAGGCCTGACCGCAGAGGGCGTCGACCTCTCCGCCTTCGCCCTGATCCGCTCGCTCTACCGCCACGAAGCCGAGCAGGCCGGCCGCGTCCTCTACCTGAACGTCGACGGCCTCTCGAACCTCGCGATCGCCGAGGGCACGATCTGCCGCTTCACACGCGTCGTCGGAAGCGGCCTCGAGGGTATGGCCACCGAACTCGCCGAGCGACGCGGAATCGCCCTCGTCGACGCTCGCGCGCGCCTGCTCGAGACCGACCTGACGGTGCCGCCGGTCGCGGAGCCCGTCGCGGCCGAGCCCGCGGTCGTGGAGGATGCCGCCGAGGAGCACGATGGCGAAGAGGACACGTCGCTGAGCGCCGAGGAGGCCCACGCGCGCGAGCTCGGGATGAGCTACGAGGAACTGTCCGCCGGCGCCGGCGCCGTCGCCGACCCAGACCCCGATCTCGACGCTCCGCCCGCTGCCTCTGACGCAGACGTCTGGGCCGTGGTCGACAACGGCGTCCGCGAGATCTCCGGCGAGGTCCGCAACTCACTTGACTTCCACCGCTCCCAGGACGGCGGCGGCGAGGTCTCCCACGTCGTCCTCAGCGGCGCCGCCCAGGACATCCCCGGCTTCGCCGAGGCCCTGCAGGGGTCGCTCGGCGTAGAGGTTCGCCCCTCGACCGTCGGTGTCGCCGAGGGCGGCCTGGACGGCGATGTCTCCCCGCACCGGCTCGCCGTCGCGACCGGTCTCGCGGCGACGGAGGCTCCGCAATGAGAGCCGTAAACCTGATCCCGAGCGGCCAGCGAAGCGGCGCCCCGGTCGGCGCCGGACGGTCCGAAGGGGCGGCCTACGCGGTCCTCGGCCTGCTCGTGATCGTCGCCGGCCTCGCGCTGCTCTACGGGAAAGCGACCCGCACCGTGTCCTCGGACAAGGCGAAGGCCGCGACCCTCACTGCCGAAGCGCAGCAGGCGCAGTCGGAAACCTCGACCCTGGCTCCGTACACGTCGTTCGCGGCCCTGCGCGACCAGCGCGAGCAGGCAGTCGCCACACTCGTCGACCAGCGCTTCGACTGGGCGCACGCGATTCACGAGTTCGGCCGCGTCCTGACCAACCAGGTCTCGATCTCAGAACTGACCGGCACGATCGGCACCGCGACGGGCACCGTGACGCCTGCGGCTCCCGCTCCCGCTCCCGCGCCTTCGTCGAAAACCGCCTCCGCGACGCCTGCGAGCGCGACCCCGGCCGGTGCGAGCGCGACCGGCGCGACGGCGACCCCTCCGGCTGCGGCGGTCACATCGGCCACGCCGGCCGGCAGCGTCCCGACCTTCTCGATCGGCGGCTGCGCCACCTCCCAGCACGCCGTCGCCGACGCGATCCAGCGCCTGCGCCTGATCGACGGGGTAGCTGAAGTGACCCTCCAGAGCTCCACGCGCGGCGCCTCCGGCGCGGGCGCCACCCCGGGCACGTGCGGGTCAGGCCCGGTCTTCCAGATGACCGTGACCTTCGAAGCCCTGCCGAGCGCCGCCGCGAGCGCCGCCGCAGTGAAGTCGAAGGCCAGCTCCGTCGCGAACCTCGCCGGCTCGGGCTCGGTCCCGTCCGGCGCGAGCGCGCCGCAGAGCTCAACAGGCGAAGGAGGTAAGGCGCGATGACCGGCCGTGATCGCATTGTGCTGATGGTCGTCCTCGTGCTGGTCGTCGCCGCCGGCGGCTGGATGGTCGTCGTGTCCCCGAAGCGCAAGGAAGTCAAGACCTACGAAGAACAGGTGACGACGGCGCAGACACAGCTGGCGACGGCGCAGAGCACGCTTGCCAACGCCAAGGCTGCGCAGGCCCAGTACAGCTCCGCCTACGCCTCCGTCGTGCGGCTCGGCAAAGCGGTCCCGCCCAGTGAGGAAGTCGCCTCGCTCGTCTACCAGCTCGAACAGGTCTCGAACAAGCGCTCCGTCAGCTTCAACTCGATCGTCAGCGGCGGCGGCGGCAGCGGCAGCACCCCGGCGGCGGCCAGCGCGGCCTCGGTCGCGGCGAGCGCCGGTTTCAAGCAGATGCCGTTCACCTTCACCTTCAGCGGCGGGTACTTCTCGCTCGAACACCTCTTCCACGGGCTGACCAACTTCACCACGCACACGACCGGCGGCGGGCTGGAAGTCAGCGGACGGCTGCTGACGATCCAGAGCGTCAAGCTCGCCCCCGAAGCCGGTCAGTCGAAGTCGACACCGCAGGGGAAGCTGAGCGGCACCGTGACCGCGACCGCCTACGTGCTCCCGGCCAGCGAAGCGCTTACCGGAGGCGCGACAGCGACCTCCCCAACCGGAGCGACGGCGCCCGCAGCGGGCAGCACCGCCGCCTCCCCGACCGCGCCCGCCGTGGCGAGGGTGACGCCATGAGCGAGTTCTTCGCATCCGTCCGAGCGGACCTGACCGACCGCCGCCTGCTGCCGATCGTGACACTCGTCGGCCTCTGTCTGGTGGCGGCGCTGGCCTACGCCGTGCTCGGCAGCTCCGGCGGCTCGGCCGAACCTCGCGCCTCCAGCGCGCCGGTGCGGAACCCGTCACCCGGCATCGCCGTCACGGGCGCGACCGCAGAAAACGCCGTCGCCGAGACGACCAACGGCTTCAAGGAACAGAGCAGCGGCAAGGCCCGCGACCCCTTCGCCGCGCTCGCCGGCACGGCCACCACGACCAAAGCCGTCGCGGCCTCCAGTGGCGCATCCGCCACCTCCGGCAGCTCTTCGGGCTCCACCGGGTCGGAAGGCTCGAGCGGCTCCGGCGGCGCCTCACCGGAATCCGGCGGGTCGAGCGAAACCGGCAAATCCGGCAGCGGCGAAACCAAGAAGAAGGCCAAAGCGCCCAAGACCGTCTACGACGTCGCGATCGAGTTCGGCACGCTGCCTCCGGGCATAACTCCCGAAACCGCGCAGCTGACGCCGTTCACCAAACTGAAGCTGCAGACGCCGCTGCCCTCCGCGCAGCTGCCGATGCTGATCTTCCGCGGAGTCACCGCGAAGGGCAAGACCGCCACCTTCACCGTCGTCGGCGAAGCGATCCTGTCCGGCACCGGCTCGTGCCTGCCAAGCCCGACGCAGTGCGAAGCGGTCGATGTCAAGCCGGGGGCGACCGAGCAGCTCAGCTACCTCGCGCCCGACGGGCAGATCACCGTCTTCGAACTCCGCGTGCTCAGCATCAGCGCCAAGAAGGCCAAGGCCAAATCCGCGAAGGCAAGCGGCTGGGCGGAGTCCAGGGCGGGTCGTCAGCTGCTGCGCGAAAGCGGACTCGTGGCGCTGCCGTTCCTGCGCTACTCCTCTCAGCCCGGCGTGCTCGTGTTCGCGCCGCACAAGGCCTCCGCAGCGCGAGCGCGCATCGCCGTGCTCCCCGCCGCGGGCTGAGCCCCCGCAGGGCACCAAATAAGCTTGGGGCCGTGGAGCTCCGTCTGATCACCGCCGGCGAGTCGCACGGCCCTGGACTCACCTGCCTGGTCGAGGGGCTGCCCGCCGGCCTGCGCCTGTCCGCCGAGGACATCAACGACGACATGGCGCGCCGTCAGCTCGGCCACGGCCGGGGCGGGCGCATGAAGATCGAGCGCGACGCCGCCGAGGTGACGGCCGGCGTGCGCCATGGGCTCACTCTCGGCGGCCCGATCGCGCTGCAGGTGCGCAACCGCGACTACGCCAACTGGGAAGAGCGCATGAACCCGTGGCCGGTCGACGTGGAGATCGCCGAGGTGCACCTGCCCAGGCCCGGACACGCCGACCTCGTCGGCACGCAGAAGTTCAAGCACTCCGACGTTCGCAACATCCTCGAGCGCGCCTCCGCTCGCGAGACCGCCGCCCGCGTCGCCGGCGGGGCGCTGTGCAAGGCGTTCCTGCGCGCACTCGGCGTCGAGGTCTACTCACACGTGGTGCAGATCGCATCGGTCACGGCGCCCCCGCGCGCCGAGGCGCTGACCCCGGCCGACTTCGCCGACGTCGACAGCTCGCCCGTCCGATGCCTCGACGCCGATGCGACCAGGGCGATGGTCAAGGAGATCGACGAGCTGCGACGGGCGAACGAGTCGCTCGGCGGCGTCTTCGAGGTACAGGCCTTCGGCGTCGTGCCCGGCCTCGGCTCGCACGTCTCATGGGAGGAGCGCCTGGACGGCCGCCTCGCACAGGCGATCTGCTCGATCCAGGCGATCAAGGGTGTCTCGATCGGAGAGGCCTTCACGATCGCCGGGCTGCCCGGGTCGGCCGCCCACGACGAGATCTTCTACTCCACCGATGAGGGCTACTTCCGCGAGACCAACCGCGCCGGCGGTCTCGAGGGCGGCATGACCAACGGTCTGCCGCTGATCGTGCGCGGAGCGATGAAGCCGCTGCCGACGCTGACCAAGCCGCTGCGCTCGGTGGACACCGAGACCCACGAGCCGGCACAGGCGCTGCGCGAGCGGACCGACTCGGCGACGATCCCAGCCGCCGGCGTCGTCGGCGAGGCGATGGTCGCCTACGTGCTGGCCGCTGCATACCGCAACAAGTTCGGGGGCGACCACATCGACGACGTGCTCGAGGCCGTGAGCGCCTACCGGGAGCGAATCGGGTGGCAATCGTCCTGATCGGCTTCATGGGGGCCGGCAAGACGACGGCGGCCGCCGAGCTCGGTGCGGCGCTCGGGCAGCGGACATTCGACAGCGACGAGCTGCTCGCCGAGCGCTTCGGGCACCCGGTCGCGGAGGAGTTCGAGCGCGGCGGCGAGGCCGTCTTTCGCGAGGCCGAGGAGACGCTCGTCTGCGAGCTGCTCGACGCCGCGGACCCCGAAGCAGTGATCGCCCTCGGTGGCGGGAGCGTGCTCTCGCCACGCGTTCGCGAGGCGCTCGGCCGGGGCCACGTGACAGTGCTGCTCGAGGTCGACGCCGACACCGCCTGGGAGCGCGTGTCGGGCAACGGGGCGGGCCCGTCGCGGCCGCTGGCCTCCGACCCGGGCGCGTTCCGCTCGCTGCACGCCGAGCGCGCGCCGCTCTACGCACAGCTCGCCGGTGCGATCCTGACGGGGCTCGCACCCCAGGACATCGCCCGCGCGGCGCCGTCGCTGCGCGTGCTGGGGAACCTCCCGGCGAGCACGCGGATGCTGTGGGCGAAGTCCGATTCAGGCGACTATCCGGTGCTGATCGGCGACGGGCTGCTGAGCGAGCGAGGCCGGGGAGCGCTCGCCGCCTGGCCGCTTGACGATGAGGGCTCGCGCGCGTTCTGCGTGAGCGACGGGAACGTGGCGAAGCTCTACGGCGAGCAGCTCGGCGAGACGGCCGTGACGATCACGATCGCGCCAGGCGAGCAGAGCAAGACGCTCGCCTCGGCCGAGCGGGTGTGGAGCGCGCTGGCGGGTGCCGGCATGACGCGCGCCGACCACGTCGTCGCGCTCGGCGGAGGCGTTGTGGGCGATCTCGCCGGCTTCTGCGCCGCGACCTACCAGCGCGGCGTGCCGATCGTGCAGGTGCCGACGACGCTCGTCGCGCAGGTCGACTCGGCCTACGGCGGCAAGACCGGCGTCGACCTGCCGGCCGCCAAGAACTACGTCGGGGCCTACCACCAGCCCGCCGGTGTGCTCGTCGACCCCTCGACGCTGCTCACGCTGCCCGAGCCCGAGCTCGCATCCGGATGGGTCGAGGTGCTCAAGACCGCGCTGATCGCCGGCGGCGAGCTGTGGGCGTCCGTCGCACGCGGCGGCGAGGCCGACGCGGCGACGATCTTCGCGTGCGCGCGCACGAAGCTCGCCACCGTCGCCGCCGACGAGCGCGACGACGGACGCCGGCAGGTGCTGAATCTCGGCCACACGGTCGGCCACGCGATCGAGACCGCCACCGGCTACGGCCGCTACCGCCACGGCGAGGCCGTCGGCCTCGGTCTGCTGGCGACGCTGCGCCTCTCCGGCCAGCCGCAGCTGCGCGAGCAGGTGAGCGAGCTGCTCGCCGCGCGCGGTCTGCCCGTACGCCTCGAGGACGCCGACGTGGACGAGGTGCTCGAGGCTATCCACCGCGACAAGAAGCGGGTCGGCACGGACGTGCCGTTCGTGCTGATCGACGGCCCCGGCGACGCCAGCCACGGGCACGCCATCCCGGTCGCAGAGGTCCGAGCGGCCGTCGAGGAGCTGACGAGATGAGCGGGCGCCGCTTCACGATCGAGGTGATGAACGGCGTCAACCTCGACCAGCTCGGCAACCGCGACCCCGTCTTGTACGGCTCGATGACGCTGCCCGAGCTCGAGGGCATGCTTCAGCAGGAGGGCCAGGCTCTGGGCCTTGACGTCCGCTGCTTTCAGAGCAACCACGAAGGGGACTTCATCGAGCGCCTGCACTCGCTCCGCGGCGAGGCGGACGGGCTGCTCGTGAACCCGGGGGCGTGGACGCACTACGCCTGGGCGCTGCGCGACGCGCTCGAGATCGCCGCGGTGCCGGCCGTCGAGGTGCACCTGTCCGATCCGCTCACGCGCGAGCCGTGGCGCCACCAGTCGGTGATCGGAGAGCTGTGCTTCCAGTCCGTGCGCGGCCGCGGCCCGGACGGCTACCGCGACGGGCTCGTCCTGCTGCGCGAGCGCCTCGCAGGAGCTCAGGGGTGAGCTCCACCGCCCACGGCGCCGCGATGGCGGGACGGCTCGAGCGGCTGCAGGGGGAGATCACCTCAGAGCAGCTCGACGCGCTGCTGCTCGAAACCCCGGTGGAGCTGCGCTACATGGCCGGGTACACGGGCAGCCACGGCCTGGCGCTCGTGCCGGGCGCCGGCGGAGCGCACGGCGTTAGCGACGGCGCCCCGCAGTTCCTGACCGACTTCCGCTACGTCGCCCAGTCGGCCGCCGAGGTCGCGCCCGCCTTCGAGCGGACGATCGTCACCGGCGAGCTGCTCGACTCCGTGCCGGCGCTGCTCGACAGCGACGAGGGCCGCGTCGGCTTCGACGCGGGGAAGCTGAGCGTCAAGAGCCACAGGCGACTTCGTGAGCTGCTGCCGGAAGGCTGGGAGCTGGTGGACGCCGGCGGTCTCGTCGAGCGTCTGCGCCTCGTCAAGGAACCCGGCGAGATCGCCCTGATCGGCGCCGCCGGCGCGCTCGCCGACCAGGCGCTCGGCGAGGTGCTCGAAGCTGGTCTCGCCGGCCGCACCGAGCGCGAGGTGGCGTTCGCCCTGGAGACCGCGATGCGCCGGCTGGGCGCGGAAGCGCCGAGCTTCCCTTCGATCGTCGCCTCGGGCGCTCACGGAGCGCTTCCGCATGCGCAGCCTCGTGACGTGGAGATCCCGCGCGACGTGCTCGTCACGATCGACTGGGGAGCTCAGCACGACGGCTACTGCTCGGACTGCACCCGCACGTACGCGACCGGCGAGGGCATCTCAGAGCAGGCGCGCGAGGTGTACGGGGTCGTGCTCGAGGCGCAGCTGGCAGGCCTCGAGGCGGTGCGGGCCGGGCCGACCGGCCGCGAGGTCGACGCCGCCGCGCGCGAGGTGATCGACCGCGCGGGATACGGCGAGAACTTCGGCCACGGGCTCGGTCACGGCGTCGGCCTGGAGATCCACGAGGCGCCCCGCCTGTCGCGCACCGCCGGCAAGGAGCCGCTGGCCGCCGGGAGCGTCGTGACGGTCGAGCCGGGCGTCTACCTGCCGGACGTGCTCGGCGTCCGGATCGAGGACCTGACGGTCGTCCGCGACGGGGGCCGCGACGTGCTGACGGGCCTTTCGAAGGA
>JAOPZS010000035.1 GCA_025963965.1 Solirubrobacterales bacterium | reverse complement strand
GTCGTGCCGGTGACGAACCGTGTCTCGGCCCGCGCCAGGAATGCCACGGCATCGGCGATGTCGTGGGGTTGGCCGTAGTGGCCGACCGCCGTCGCCGACCGCACGGCGTCGGCGAACTCTCCGGTGTCGGGATTCGCGTCGGTGGCCACCGGCCCCGGCTGGACGGTGTTGACGGTGATGCCACGGGGTCCGAGTTCGCGGGCGAGATTGCGGGATAGTCCAGCGACCGCGGCCTTGGTGAGCGAGTAGACGCTGATACCGCTGATCGGGGCCCGGTCGGCCAGCACGCTGCCGATGGTGATGATTCGCCCACCGGCGCCCAGATGCGGCAAGGCGGCCTGGATCGCCACGAAGATCGCCCGGACGTTCACAGCCAGAAGCCGGTCGTATTCGGCCATCGGGAACTCCTCGATCGGAGCGTGATGAGAGGTGCCTGCGTTGTTGACCAGGACCTCGAGGCCGCCGAACCGGCCGACGGTGTCGGCTATCGCCGCGCGAAGCGCTTCAGGGTCGGCGCTGTCGGCCTGGACCGCCCACGCCATGCCGCCGGAGCCGACGATCTCCTGCTCGAGGTCGTTTGCTGGGCCCTTGGCCTCTCGGTACGTGAACGCCACGGCGGCACCATCGGCCGCGAGCCGCCGGACGATGCCGGCGCCGATCCCCCGAGAACCCCCGGTGACCAGCGCTCGCCGGCCCGCGAGCGGGGCGCAGGCGACGTCGTCGCCGAGTTGTGCTGTCTCAGTCATGACTGCTCCTTGCGTATCGAACGGTTTGGTTACTTACGGACGAGGGTGTCGAAGCGTCGATGGGTCTCGACGGTCGTTCCGCCGGTTCGCGCGATCAGGCCAGCTCGGTCGCGGGCTCTTTTTTCGGCACGGCTCCGGCCTCCGGGCGGACGAGTGCCCAGCTGAGGACGATCCCGGCTGCGCCGACGCCGGCGAGCACCCAGAACGCGAGTGCGTATCCGCTCGTGAACGCGGCGCCAGGCGCGCGTCCGATGCGCAGTAGGTGGTCGGCGCGGCTCAGGCTGATGCTTGAGACCATTGCTGTGCCGACAGCACCGCCGATTTGCTGCGACGTAGTGAGGAGCCCCGACGCGACGCCCGCGAGGCGCGGCGGCACGCCCGCGAGCGCCGCGATCGAGACCGCGATGAACCCGAGCGCGAGACCGACCCCGACGAGCAGGTAGCCCGGCAAGAGGTTCGATAGGAACTTGCCGTGAACGGGGATCTGCGCGTAGAGGATCATGCCGGCAGTCAGGGTCACGAAGCCGGCTGCCAGCACCGGCCTCGGGCCGTAGCGCGTCGAGAGCGCCTGGGCGACCGCCGCAACGGCGACGAGTGTTCCCGCGGTCGCGAAGAAGGTGAGGCCGGTCTTGATCGCCGAGTAGTGGAGGACGTTCTGCACGTATAGCGTCAGCAGGAAGAAGTTCGAGAACACGACGACGCCGAGAAAGAGCGACGCGGCGTTCGCGCCTGCGACCGTGCGGATGCGGAAGATGCCGAGCGGCATCAGCGGCGCGCGGAAGCGGGACTCCCATGCGACGAAGAAGAAGAGCAGCGCCCCAGCTGCGGCGAGCGACGCGATCGTCGAGGTGGCGCCCCAGCCATGTGCGGGCGCCTCCGATACGCCGTAGACGAGCAGCGCGAGGCCGCCCGTCACGGCTGTCGCGCCGAAGAGGTCGAAGCTCCGGTGATCCGGCTCGTCGCGGCTCTCGCGGACGATCGGACGCGTGACGGCGAGCACGGCCGCGCCGACCGGGATGTTGACGAAGAAGATCCACTCCCAACCGAGGTAGCGCGTGAGGATGCCGCCGAAGAGCACGCCGGCCGCAGCACCGCCGCCGCCCATCGCGCCCCAGATCCCGAGCGCCTTGTTGCGCTCGGCTCCCTCTTCGAACGTCGTCGTGATGATCGACAGCGTCGCAGGCGACACGAGGGCCGCGCCGACCCCCTGCACCGTGCGAGCGGCGATGAGCACCGCACTCGAGCCCGCGAGCCCGCACACCAGTGACGCGGCCGTGAAGACGGCCAGACCGGTCATGAAGATCAGCCTGCGCCCGAGTAGGTCTGCGAAGCGCCCGCCGAGCAGCAGAAAGCCGCCGAAGGTGATCGTGTACGCCGTGATCACCCACTGGAGCCCGCTCGCAGAGAAGTGGAGCGCTCGCGAGATCGACGGGAGCGCGACCGTCACGATCGATACGTCGAGAACCGTCATGAAGTACGCGACGCAGACGATGGTGAGTACCAGCCACCGCCGGCTATCAGGGGCGGTGCTGTTCACGAGCTCCTCCGATCCGGTCGAGACCGACGAGGCCGGATGCCGGCGACCACGTAGAGGAACCTGGTCCTGTATTTCATCTGCTTGTCACTCCTCCTGCTCGACGATGTCGTCTGGAGGGTGGAGGCGAGCAGCGTGAGCCGTCGTCACACGGTTCGTGTGATTTCGCTCAGGAGTGCATTCGGCGAACTTCCATCAGCTCGAGTCCGAGCGCCTCGATCTGGACGAGCACGCCGTAGAGCGCTGCCTGATCGACCAGCGCTCCCGCTAGCACCGTCCTAGCTCCGTGCGCTTCTGCGCTCAGCGTCGGGAAGGCGGAAAGCAGCGTCTCGCTCAGTAGTCCGCGCACAACGATCTCGTATCGCACGGGCAAAGTGTCCGTGCTGCGCGCGTGAGCGCACATCGCCCGAATGGTGTGAACGTTGTTGCTACCGCCGCCGCACGGACGGCCCGACCAGTCCAAGCTCACGCGCCCGGTCGACCGCATCGGTTCGGCCGTGCACGCCGAGCTTTGCGTAGATGTGGCGCATGTGCGTCTTGACGGTGTTCAGCGATACGTAGAGCTCGGCGCCGATCTCGGGCGCGGTCAGGTTGCTCGGAAGGAACCGCAGCACGCGGAGCTCGCCGTCGCTGAGCTCGTCGACCAGCGGCGCAACCTCGCCCTGCCGTCGTCGCGAGGTCGAGCCGCCGAGGACATCGAGGATGTCTGTCAATAATGCAGCGTGGGCAGTGTTGTGCCGCGGGTGGCGTCCGAGCAGGTCTCGCACGCCGGTCATCACGAACGGCAAGACGAGCCCGTCCGGCTCGGCGACCTCGAGAGCCCGCTCGATAGCGGCTGCAACGGCCTGCGCGTCGCCGAGCTGGTCCTGCGCGATCGCGTCGAGCAGCAACGCATCGACCAGCGAGGAGGCACCGGTGACAGGCGCGGAGCCATCGAGGACGGGCGCGACGGCTTCGGCCGCCGCCTCCGGGTTTCCCTCGGCGAGCTCGATGACCGCGAGCGCGGCGTGCGACTCACCCCAGCGACGATCCTCGTCGCTCATCTCGGCATGCGCGGATCGGGCGGCGGCGGTGTCGCCCAGCCGCGCCCGCGTCTGCAGCAGGTAGCCGCCCGTACGGAGCATCAGTACCTGAGGCGGCACGAACAGGGTCGGAGAGTGGCCGGCGGCGCTGAACTCGCGCAGCGCCTGCTCGTGCCGGCCCCGCCCGCCGTGGAGCAATCCTCTCGCATAACGCAGCAGCAAGGCAGTCGCGGGCTCCGCCTCCGGTCGTAGTGCTTGATCGGCGCGATCGAGCCAGTACTCGCCAGCGTCGAAATTGCCCGACCACAGCTCGATCGCGCCCAGCGTCACAAGCGCAATCCCGACGATCGGCTCGGATCGCCAACCGTGCGCCTCTGCCTTGGCGATCGCCTGCTCGCAGCGCTCCCGTGCCAGGGCCGGCGAGCGCAGGTAGGCTGCCGTCCCGAGGTGGGCAAGGGAGCCGACCTCTACGTAGGGCAACTCGAGACGCCTCGCGAGCTCGAGGGTTTGCTCCAGATGCGCTTCGGCGGCTTCGGCCTGCCCTGACCAGAGCTCGACGATGCCGAGGTTCATCAGGGACAGCGCGCGCAGCTTTTGCCCGAACTTCTGCCCGAACTCGATCTCGCTCGATGTCTGCGACCCCGAGAGGAAGTCGGCCCACCCACCGTCGAGCACGCCGTCGAGGACTCCGCGCCGGCGCGCGACCGACAACCTTCCGTAGGCGATCGTCATCTTGAGCCGGCGACGCCGATCATCCGGCAACGTGGCAGCCTGGCGTTCGGCCAGATCGAAGTACGCCGTCGCCCCTTCCAGCGAGCCTCGGGTTATCTGGTCGGCACCGAAGACCGCGGCGAGCTCGGGATCGGCCGAGGCCGCATCGGGCGGAAAGCCGGCGAGCAGGGCACGCAGCGTCTCCCCCTCCCCTTCGACGAGGAGGCCGGGCATGTGCTCGGCGAGCAGCCGGGCAGCCTGCTGCCACTCGCCCGCCGCCTGCGCGTGGCGGACCGCGTCGACGACCTCGGCGTGCTCCGCGTACCACCGCGCGGCGGCTTGGTGCAGCTCGCTCACCCGGCCGGGATCTGTTCGCCGCAGCTCGAGGCGCAGCAGGTCGGCGAACAGGTGGTGGTAGCGAAACCACGAGCGCCCCGCGTCCAGCGCCGCCACGAACGCGTTTTCCTCCTCGAGGTTCTGCAGGATCCGCTCGGATCCCGTGCCTCCCGTA
>JAOPZS010000015.1 GCA_025963965.1 Solirubrobacterales bacterium | reverse complement strand
CCGTGTTTGGCAAACGGCGTTCGCGGGAAGTAGGTCCGGCGGAGGGGCATAAAGGGGGGAGGGGGGAACGGATGGTGGCGTGGTGCTGAGTGTGCTTCGGCGGTCTTTCTTGCTGGCCGCGATTACGGCCCTGGCGATCCCGGCTGTGGGTCTTGCCCACATCGAGCGGGCGTCCTACTGGCCCGATCCTGCGCCGGACTGCTCGATCACGCCATGCGCCGGCGGGGTCGTGCCGACACCTCGCTCGCTCGCCTCCGCGGTCGTACCCGGCGGAACGGGCACCACGCGGGTCGTCTGCCAGAAGACCTCGCTCAAGCGCCTGCACGAATCGATCAAGGAAGCCAAAACGGCCGGCTACCTCCTGCGCCCGAGCCAGCCCCGCAAAAAGATCACAGCCAAGGAAGCCCGCGCGCTGACGGCCCTCAACAAGTCGCTCAAGGCTCAGTGCGCCTTTAGCTCGATCCAGGACGCCGTCAACGCCTCCGGCAACAACGACCGTGTTGTGATCATGCCCGGTACCTACACCGAGCAGAAATCGCGCGAAGCCCCGACGCACGATCCCGCCTGCTCGCAGTACCAGATCGTCAACGACAGGGGCGAGACCGGGGCCGTCTCCTACGCCTACCAGTACCACTGCCCCAACGACCAGAACCTGATCGCCGTGCTCGGCAGGGCACCCGGCGCCACAGCGCCGCCGCAGCCGCCGCTCTCAGACCGTCACGGGATCCCCGACCTCGGCCCGTGCATCCGCTGCAACCTGCAGATCGAGGGCTCCGGCGTCTCGCCGGACGACGTCACGATCGACGCGGGTCGTGTCGCCTCGGGCGATGGCGCTCCGATCGACTCGGCCAAGGACGTCGGCATTCGCGCCGACCGTGCCGACGGGTTCGTGCTTCGGAACGTCAAGGTCCGCCACGCCAAAGAGCACGACATCTACGTGCTCGAGAGCGACGGCTACGTGCTCGAAAAGTTCAGGGCCGTCTACGGCGGCGAGTACGGCGTCCTGACGTTCGTCGAGGACCACGGCCTGATGCAGGAATGCGACGCTGTCGGCAGCGGCGACTCCGGGCTCTACCCCGGGGCCGGGGCCGAGACCGGCCACCAGCGCGAAACCAGCATCTACCCCGAATTCCGTTTCAGCCAGGAGATTCGCAACTGCGACTCCCATCACAACACCGGTGGCTACTCCGGCACCGACGGGAACGCCGTCTTCGTCCACGACAACAACTTCTACGACAACGCCCTCGGCTTCACCACAGACGTCTTCACGGCCGCCGGGCACCCCGGGTTCCCGCAGGACTCTGACCTGATCGAAAAAAACAACTTCTACTCGAACAACTTCAACCCGTACGTCGAAGGGTCAGACGTCGCTCCAAGCGTTCCGTTGCCGGTCGGCACAGGGCTTTGGATCGCCGGCGGCAACGACGACGTCGTGCGCAACAACCGCTTCTTCGACAACTGGCGCCGCGGCGTGATGCTGTTCGCCGTTCCCGATCAGCTCGTGTGCGGTCCGGCGGGCGTCGAACCGGCGCAGCTGGCCGGCTGCAACCCCGCCAACGTGCCGCCCTCGACGTCCTACCGCAACGAGTTCTACGAAAACATCATGGGCATCGCGCCCGACGGGACCGTCCAGCCGAACGGCACCGGCGAAGCCGCGACCGGCCGCACCGACTTCTGGTGGGACCAGTACGTCGGCAACACCGGCAACTGCTGGCACGACAACCTCGGCCCCGATGGAACGCCGACGAGTGTCACAAGCACACCGATCGCCCCGTTGCTGCCGACGGCATGTGACGGCTCGAGCGTCGGCACCGGCGGTCCGGCCCAGGAGGCCGAGCTGCTGAACTGCTTCGCCGACATCACCTTCTCGACCGAAGCCTGCCCATGGTTCACGACCCCGTCGCAACCGACCGCCAAAGCCTCCGCGTGAGGAGCCGCATCCGCAGGGCGGCCGTCACGGCCGTCCTGCTGCTGTGCATCGCAGCCCTCACCGCCGGATGCGGGAGCGCGCGCTCCTCTGAGGCGACCGCCGCCCGGGCCTCCGGCGCATCGGCCGGCGTCGACGTCGGTGAATCGGCGCGCAGCGACACCTGCGCGCAGTGGCGGGCCGGGACGGACGCCCAGCGCGCCGGCGCGCTGTCGCGGCTGCGGAAGTTCGCCGGGAGTCCCGTCGGCTCCTCGACGCTGATGAAGAACGGTCACGTCCTGAACGAAAAGCAGGCCTACAAGCTGTTCCAGGACGTCTGCAAGCGCCACTTCGCCCGTGCCTTCAAGCTCTACAAGCTCTACGAGCGCGCAGCCGCCTTCATCGGACACGCCGAACAGTAACCCGCGTCATTGCGCCGGTCTGCAGCCGGCCCGCTCAAGTCGAGGCCCGGTGCGGCCGACCTGATCCTGATGCGGAAAGACAAGCCACGACAGGCCGCGGCCGAGCCTTGGCTCGCCCAGCCTACCCTGACGCCGAGCACCGACTTTCGATTCATGCGCCGCATGGGCATCGCGATGTTCCTCGTCGGCTGCCTGACCCTGCTCGCCACCCTGTCCCTGCCGGACCCGAACCCCTCCGACCACACTGCCATCGAGGTGCTCGCCGCGCTGCTCGCGCTGGGCGCCGTGTTCGTCGCGGCGAATCGTCTCGAGCGGATCTGGATCGTGCATGTGTGGGTGCTCTACGGGATCGTCCTCGTCAGTGCGCTGATGGCGATCACGCGTCCGATCGAGGCGACTCCCTTCTTCTACCTGTGGCCGATCGTCTTCTCCGGCTACTTCTTCTCGCGCCGCGCTGTCGCCCTCGACCTCCTCGTGATGTGGGTCACGCTCGGGGTGGCCCTCTTCGTCTGGTCGCACGACCCGATGAAGCAGGTGATGTTCATGGGCGTCGGCGTGTCGGTCTCCCTGACGGCGATCGTCATCACGCTCCTCGGCGAGCGCCTGACGCAGCTGATCGCCGAGCTCGGCCGCGCCTCGAACACCGATCACCTGACCGGCCTGCTCAACCGGCGCGCCTTCGATGCCGAACTGAAGGCGCAGGTCGCACGCGCGCTGCGTAGCCGGACGCCGCTGGCGCTCGCGCTGTTCGACCTCGACCACTTCAAGGACGTCAACGACCGCTACGGGCATCCGGCAGGCGACCGCCTCCTGTGCGACTTCTCGGCGCTGCTCGCCGCCAAGCAGCGCCGCGGCGACACGCTCGCGCGGATCGGCGGCGAGGAGTTCGCTGTCGTGCTCTTCGACGCCGGCCTCCCGGAGGCGGTCGCCTTCGCCCAGAGGATCGGCGCGATGCTCCGCGAGCAGACCGGCGAGCGGGAGCTGCCGCTCAGCACCAGCGCGGGAGTCGCGACGCTCGCCGACAGCGGCGAGGACCCGGCCGCCTTGCTGCTCGCCGCCGACAGGGCGCTCTATGCAGCGAAGGCCGCCGGCAGGCGACGCGTCGCCACCTGGAGCGACGACCAAGCGGCGATTGCAGACTGCGAGCTCCTCGGAGAGCCCGCCGCCGTCCAGGCCGGCTGAGCCGGGGCGATCTCGTGCCCCGCAGTTCTCGCCGGGGCTATTGTCATCGGCGGTGGGTAAGACCTTCGACGGCATAGACAGTCGGCTCGTCGCCTGGATCAGCGCGCAGCCCCTGTTCTTCGTGGGCAGCGCTCCGCTCGCCGGCGACGGACACGTGAACGTCTCTCCGAAGGGGCCGATCGAGACGTTGCAGGTGCTCGACGAGCACACCGTCGCCTACCTGGACTTCATCGGGAGCGGCGCCGAGACGGCGGCGCACCTGCGCGAGAACGGTCGCATCGTGATCATGCTCTGCGCCTTCGAGGGACCGCCGCGGATCGTCCGCCTCCACGGTCGGGCGGAGATCATCCAGGCATCCGATCCCCGCTTCGACGAGCTGCTGGCAAGGTGCGGCTTCCCCGATGTCGCGGCCCCCGAGGCGCGCCGGGCAGTGATCCTCGTACAGGTCGAGCGCATCGCCGACTCGTGTGGATATGGGGTCCCCCTGATGAGTCTCGAGGGCCGGCGCCCGCACATGGAGGCGTGGGCAGCGAAGAAGCTCCGGGTGGGCGGGCCGCAGGCGTTGATCGACTACCAGCGCGAGAAGAACGCCCTGAGCATCGACGGCCTGCCGGCGATCGAGCTCTGACGCGGGGGAGCTAGGCGGGCTTGCCGGGCTCGAGCCGTTTGGCGCGGCGAAACGAGAACGATCCGCCGCCACGGTCGCAATCGCCGGCAAATGGCTCGAGCACGAAGCCCCGATGGTCTCCGAGCGACATGCGCTCGAGGATCTCGCCCGCAAACCAGCGCGGGCACTCGTCGAGCACCGGCAGTCCGCGCGGGCCCGCGTGCCAGCGGCAGCGAGCGAACTTGTCCTCGTCGTCCCCGGTCACCGACCCGAACAGCTCGACGAGCGCATCATCGTCGGCGGCCACGAGATGCACCACCAGCGCGTCGCTGGCTTCGGCCACGCGCAGCGTGCGGTTCTTCTCCGAGAGGCAGACGAGGAACCGCGGCGGGTTGATGCTGCACTGCGTCGCGAAGCCCACCAGACAGCCGGCCTGCTTGCCCTCCGCGGCCGTCGTGACGATCAGCATCGAGTAGTCGATCTCGCCGGTCAGCTCGTTGAAGATCTCCCCCGCCCCGGTCATGCCTGCAGCGTACGCGAGACACCGAGCCGTACCCGCAGCGGGCCGGACCCGCGAGCAAGCCGCAAACCGAGCGCGAGGCCTTGTCGGCTCCCCGCGTGTTCCTAAGCTGTCTGCATGGCCGTCATCGACGTCACAGAAGACAACTTCGAGCAGGAGGTCATCGAGCGCTCCGTCGAGCTCCCGGTCGTCGTGGACTTCTGGGCGGAGTGGTGCGGGCCGTGCCGCCAGCTCGGGCCCCTGCTCGAGTCCGCCGCCAAGGCCCGCGAGGGGCAGGTCGTGCTTGCCAAGCTCGAAACCGATGCAAACCCGATGCTCGCCGAGGCCTTTCAGATCCGCGGCATCCCCGCCGTCAAGGGCTTCTCCGACCGGCGCGTCGTCGCCGAGTTCGTAGGCGCTCAGCCGGCGCCGGCGGTCGAGGAGTTCTTCGATCGCCTGCTTCCATCCGAGGCCGATCGCCTCGTCGCCGGCGGCAGCGAGGAGGAGCTGCGCCGCGCGATCGAGCTCGAGCCCGGGCGCGCCGAGGCGGCCGTGCAGCTGGCGCGCATGCTGATCGCGCGCGGCGAGCGCGACGAGGCCGAGCGGGTGCTCGAGCCGATCGTCGGGGACTTCCAGGCGGACGGGCTCGCAGCGCGCCTGCGGCTAGAGCGCGAGAACCGGTTTTCAGAGACCTTCGCGAAGCTCGATCGCGGCGAGCTCGAGCAGGCGCTCGAGGAGCTGCTCGCCGCGCTGGAGGCCGATGAGGCCGACCGCGAGGACCTGCGGCGCGTGATCGTCGGCGAGCTCGACCGGCTCGGCCCCGAGCATCCGCTCGCGCGCAGCACGCGCAGCCGCCTCGCCACCGCGCTTTTCTAGCCGCCCGCACCCGCCGCCAGCCGCCCTTGGCCCCCGCCCCGCGGGCCGTTTGGTAACCCATAAGGACGGCATATCTCTAGGGGCCTCAGACATATTGGACTTAACCCCTCCTCTGACGGACACTGCACCCGTCGCGTGAATTCCGCGCGACTGGAGGAGGAGGGGAAAGTGTCACACCTCGTGGGTCCGCGGCGCACTGCGCCCGGATTTACACGCCGCCGCTCGGTGGGCGCGGCAGATCTAAATGTGGAGCGGCGGCATCGCGCCTGCTGCTCCCCGTCGGCTCGCGGGTCGATCCCTCCAATACACGCGAGCCGGAGGAGGCGCGCGGACGCCACGGATTGCGTCCGCGCGGCCTCCGCCCTTGAAACCAGCTAGTCCGCGGAGCCCCACCGAGCCACCGCGACCACGAGCCACACGAGATGGCTTCCACAACGATTACAAGGAGTGAGTAAGTGTCCACAAGAATGCTTCGAGTGTTGGCCGTGCTCGTGCCCACGCTGTGTCTGATGGGTGTTGCAGTGAGTGCCGCAAGCGCCGCGACCGTCTATGTCTCCAACAGCGCCCCGGTTGTCCCGGGTGGCAAGAGCTGCGCCCAGCCCGGGTACAAAACAGTGCAGGAAGGGATCAACGCGTCGGCGGGCGGCACGGTCAACGTGTGTCCCGGCACGTACACCGAACAGGTGGGCATCACCCAGGGCGTGAAGCTGACGGCTGTCAGCGGCGTCGGCACGGCGACGTTGGCTATGCCGGCGAGCCCGGTTCCGTCGACGTCGGTGTGCGACACCAAAGCGGGCAGCGAACCGCAGATCGATGAGATCTCGATCTGCACCGGCGCCACCGTCACCCTCACCGGCGTGACGGTCGAAGCGATCGTCCCGCTTGAAACGTGCGAAGACGGCCTGAACGCGATCTTCGTCGCGGGCGGCGGCACGTTGAAGGCGAGCAGCATGACGATCAACGGCGCGAGCTCGAGCCTCAACAACTTCAAGGGCTGCCAGCACGGCATCGCCGTGAGGGTCGGCTCGGCGAGCAAAGAAGAGGTTGGCCACGCGACGCTCAAGGGCGTCACCGTCAAAGGCTATGAGAAGAACGGTCCGACGGTCACCTTCAAAGGCTCGACGCTGTCGATGTCCACATCGACCGTCACCGGCGAAGGCCCGACACCGTACATCGCTCAGAACGGCATCGAGGCGGCCTTCGGCGGCCAGGCGAAGATCAAGTCGACGACCGTCACGGGCAACGAGTGCAACGTCGGTAGCTGCGGCGCCACGGGCGAACAGGCTTCAGGTGTCCTGTTCTTCGAAGCTGCCCCCGGCTCACAGCTCACGGGCTCGACGGTCAAAGAAAACGACCTGGGCGTCTACTACGCCTCGGGTAAAAACACCGTGCCCGCGACGGCTGAGGTGTCGATCAGCAAGGACGTCCTCACGAGCAACCGGTACGAGGGAGTCCTGCTCGAAGAAGGCAAGGCGAGCCTGACCTCGGACACGATCAACGGGTCCGGCCGGGTCGGGATCGACCTGTACCAGGCCAGCTACCAGGAATCATCCTCGGAATCCAGCGCCACGAAGATGAAAATCAGCGGTCAGTCAGAAGCGGCGATCAAGGTCGAATCGGACAAAAGCCTCGCTGACAAGCCGGGCATATTCGTGATCACGAAGTCGACCGAGACCGGCAACGGCGCGCTCCTGATCAACGAAAGCAACAACTTCGAAGTCATCTTCTAGATCGACCTCGAAGTCACGTACGGCAGGCGGGCAGCGCATGGCGACATCGCTGCCCGCCACGCCGGCGGCTTCAGCCGGTACGGCCTGACGCGCGCGCTCTCTTCAGCGTCGAGACTCCGTCGACTGTCGCTCCCCAGACCTCGCCGAGTGCTGGATGCGGCTGCGATACCACCAGCGACGGTTCGCGCAGCTCCATCGAGCGGAGCGTCACCCGCGCGTCCTTGCCGCCCCGCCGCGCCACCTCTCTGACCGTCCGGGCACCCGCCAGCAGGGCGCTCAACGCGACGAGCTCCTCCGATGTCAGGGGATGAATCATCTCTCGCCAAGCGTAGGGGGGACGGCGAAGCGATGCTCCACTTGCGCTCGACCGGGGTGCCGCGTGGGCCGCGGGCTCGAGCAGGGCGCTAGGGGGTGACCAGGTCGTGCAGCTCGAGCACCGTCACCTCGACGTCCTCGAGGCCGACCCCGGCTGCCTTCAGGGCCGGTGCGAGGATCTCCTCTTCGAAGCGCTCGGCGTACTCGATCGACTCCCACACCTGCGCGATCTGTGTCCTGCCGTCGACTTCGCTGGCGCCGTGCATGATCAGCCCCAGCGGGTGGCGCGAGTGCAGTTTCATCTCCTCGACCACGGCCCGGTAGACATCGCCCCCGTCGGGGCGCCGCACCAGTCTAAGGATGGGCATGCGACCCCGTTTCTGTAGCGCTCACGCTGACCTCCCACAACTATCTGACATACGTGCGGCTGATACCCGTGTGGGAGTCCGCGCCTCCAGCCCGGCCCCCGCGTGCTTCCGTCGCGACTCATCATAAGCGTAGTCAATGGCGCCGCGAGAACGCGTATGTCTCCTCCTGTAGGCATCGTACTCCGAGCGGGTAACCCCGACCGGTAGATGCCGGATCTGCGTCAGTTCCACTACTTCGTCGTCGTGGTGGAAGAGGGGCAGATGACTCGTGCCGCGGCGCGGCTGCACATCGCCCAGCCGGCGCTCTCCCAAGCGGTTGCGAAACTTGAGAACGAGCTCGGCGTTCAGCTGCTGAAACGTCACGCTCGTGGCGTCACCCCGACCGATGCCGGCGAGGCGTTCTTCGAGAAGGCCGCCGAGGCGCTGATCGCCGTCGAGGAAGCCGAGGAGGCACTCGACCCGTGGCTGCGCGGCGCTCCCCGGCTGATCGTCGGGTTCTCCCAGTCGGTGGGGGACATCCCCCGGGGGTTGCTCAGGCCATACATGCTCTCGCACCCCGACGTGGAGGTGCAGACTCGCCATCTCGCGCCGCCTGAGCGTCTCGTCGAGCTCAGGCGCGGGCGGATCGACGTGGAGCTGCTGTACCCGCCACCGCACAGGGACGAGCTGATCGAACGGGTCGTCGCAGTCTCGCCACGCTACGTGGTCCTCAGCGAGAGCCACCGTCTCGCCGGCGAGCGCTCCCTCGTGTTCTCGCAGATCGAGAACGAGACCCTCCCCGCCCGGCACCCGAGCGTGGCGGAGGAGATCGCCAACGACGCCTGGCTCAGCCAGTACCGTGACGCTCCGCCTCAGCTCACCGCGACCGCTCCGACCTCGCTCGACGAGCTGTGGACGCTCATCTCGCGGGGCAAGGCGATCGCGATCCTCCCGGAGTTCGCCGTGCCCCAAACCCAGGGCGACGGCGTGTGCGCGATCCCGCTCCTCGGCGTCGACCCGCTCGAGGTCTGCCTCGCCCTGCGGCGCGAGGACGTCCGGCCTGTCGTACGTGAGCTTCTCGGCAGCATCGACGCTGCCGCCGAGCCTCGCGGGGGACCGTCGCCGCCGTTCCTCCCCCGCTGGCAGGCGGCCCCGCAGGGGCGCCGCCAGAAGGGCTCGCGGGTGGTTCGCTCGAGCACATAACCCGCGCCTATGGCGGGCACAAAACTTGTATTGGACATGACGCCCCGTGGGGCGCAAAGTTCAAACCTTGAATCACGGCGTGATAGGAAAACTTCGGGCACGAGGTCGACCCGTCTCGGGCAGGCCCGTTCTACCGGTGGCGGCACGCCGCCCGCAAGAGCCGCGAGCCGCACCCTCGCGAGATGTCCTACCGGCGTCCGAGGCGGGACCCGCCGAACGCGGCTTTCGGATCGGCCAGCGCCTCCACGGCGACTGCTCGGTGCTCGTCCCTGTCGGCGAACTGGATGCGTCGACTGTCCTTCCCTTCGAGCAGGCCGTCACCGAGGTCGTCCGCCGCGGACGGCCGATCGTGCTCGACCTCGACAGCCTGACCTTCATCGACTCGTGCGGCCTCTGGTCGATCAGCCTGATCCACTCGGCCTGCAAGGAACGGGGTATCGGCATCTGCCTGTGGCCCGGCCCCGAGCACGTGCAGCACGTCTTCGAAGTCACCGGTCTCTACGACCTGCTGCCCTTCACCGCGCGCTTCCCGGAGGAAGCCCCCTAGCTCACTGATCTGCTCCGATCCCTCGCGGTGGCCGGGGCACTCGTGCGCCCCGGCCACCTGTGAGCGATCCGCGGCTCGGGCCCGCTGCGCTGCTCAAGATGTCTGCCCTCGGGGGCCTGCCGCCGGGGCTCGGGGTCCGAGCGAGCCGGTCCGGCCGCCGGGCCGGAATGGGCGTCATCGGTCTGAACGGAGGCGAGCGCCGCATCGAACAGCGCCGAGACGATCGCGCGCGGGTCGTCGCGGCGTCTGACCAGGGCGATCTCGACCGGCTCGACATCCGTCAGGGGTATCGCGCGCACGCCGTGGCCCTGGGCAGGGTCGACCATGAACTCGGGCAGCACCGAGATCGCCTTGCCTGCTGAGACCAGCGCCCAGACTTCGTCGGCCGTGGTCGGCGTCTCCTTGGTCACCTTCAGCCGTGCCCCCCGGTAGTTCATCAGCCACGCCTCTTCGGCCCAGTCCTCGGGGACGCTCGGGTGGCGCGCCGGGACCGTCTCCTCGGAGATCTGGTCGTACTCGAGCGAAGCCTCGGCGGCCAGCGGGTGCGCATCGTGCATCAGCACGTAGCGCGGCGAGCGCACGATCACCTTGTGGACGAACTCCGGGTCCCGCGGCGGCGGAAACAGCAGCTCGACGTCGATTCGTCCTCGCCTCAGTTCGACGAGCCGCTCGCCTGGGGTGAGGTGACGGGTCTGCAGGTCGACATCCGGGTGGGCGCTGATGAACCGCCGCAGCCACGGGCGCGCGACCTGGCCGAGCACCGAGAGGAAGCCGAGCGACAGCCGCTGTTCGGAGCGCGCCCATGGGCGCAGCACGTCGTGAGCTTCCTCGACGGCGGCCAGCGCGAGCCGCGCCTTCTCGTAGAACGCCGCTCCCGCGGGCGTCGGCTCGATGCCCCGCGGGCGGCGCTCCAGCAGCCGCACGCCGAGCTGGCTCTCGAGCTTGGCGATCGACTGTGACAGCGCCGGCTGGGCCAGGTGCAGCCGCTGCGCAGCTCGCGTGATCTGGCCCTCTTCGATGACCACCACGAGATATCGCAGGTGGCGGAGGTCGATGGCTGGATGAAGGCTGCGTCTGCTCACGGGCCGTAGGGGCGCGGGGCCGCGCAACCCCCCCGGGCCATGCGCGGCCCCTTGCCGTGATGCTGGAGGGTTGCGCCCCCTGTGAAGGACAAGCGGCCCCCATCACGGTCGCCGTCTTCAAAGTTATCTCAGATAGCCGAATCGCCCGATAGGGCTTCAGGCCCTGGACATCTGTCCCAGTTATGTCAGGACGCCCGCTTGCTAGGCCGCGACGGGGCGGTCGCGCGGCGCGTGGACCTCTGGCCCGGCGGGCTCGTCGACGCTCTCGAACAACGCAGCGACGACCTCGCGGCGATCCTCCCGGCGCCGCGCGAGGAGCACCTCCAGGGGCTCGATGTCGAGCAGCGGGATCGCGCGGACGCCATCGCCGACGGTTGTCGAGAGCATGAAGCCGGGCAGCACGGCGATCGCGCTGCCCGAGTAGATCAGCGTCCAGAGCTGATCGAGTTCGAGCGGCGTCTCGGCCGCGACCGCCCGCTCGCCGCCCGAGGAGCCGGCGAGCGGCGGCGCAGACCATTCCTCTGGCAGCTCGGCGGCGCTGCCCGAGATGGTGTCACCGGCGATCTGCTCGAATCGCAGCACGCGCTCCCCCGCGAGGCGATGGTGCTCGGAGAGGACCGCGAAGCGGGGAGAGCTGATGATCCTCCGCGTGAGGATCCCGGACTCCCGCGGCGGCGGAGCGTAGAGCAGCTCGACATCGATCCTGCCGGCGCGAAGGCTCTTCAGGCGCTCGAGGACATGCAGGTGGCGGACCTCGATCTCGACCCCCGGGTGGCGCTCCATGAATCGGCGGCGCAGCGGCCGCGCGAGAGCCTGGGCGCTCGGCGGGAACCCCAGCGAGAGTCGGTCCTCCCCCCGCGCCCACGGTTGCACCGCGCAGATCGCCTCCTCGGTCGCGGCGAGCACGGCCCGGGCGCTGTCGAGGAACTTCTCCCCGGCGGCCGTCAGGCGCACCCCTCGGGTGTGGCGCTCGAGCAGGTTCGCCCGCAGCCGGCCCTCGAGCTTTGCGATCGTCTGCGAGAGCCCGGGCTGAGCCATCTCGAGCCTGGCCGCTGCCGTCGTCATCTGCCCCTCCTCGGCGACGACGATGAAGCAGCGCAGCTCCCGGAGATTGAAAGGCAGGTTCGTCACAACGCTCGCAATGATTGTGAACAGCCGAATCGGTCGGCCGAAGAATAGCGAACGTGCGTTATATGGGAAAGGCTGATGCAGAAAAGGGCTGCTGTAGGGTTGCCGCGCGTGGCATCCCGCAAGGCCGGCAAGACCCATGCGCAGGCGCGCGAAAGGAGCCGCCGGGCGATTCTCCGCGCCGGTGCCGAGATGCTCACGGACAGCGCGCAGCGAAACCCCTTCGCTGCAATTCGAATCCGCCAGCTGTGCGAGCGCGCCGAGTACTCGACCGGGGCCTTCTACGCCCACTGGCCAAACGCCAAGGCGTTCTACGACGAGCTGTCCGAGTACTTCATGGGCGAGATGCTGATCGAGGACTTCGACGCGCTCATCAGGATCGCCCGGCGAGCCGCCAAGAAACCCGGTGCCGGGGCGATCGTGAACCTCGCCGAAGAAGACCTGAGGATCCTGCTCGCCAACGAGCAATGGGATGCCGTGGAGCTCCTGAATCTCACGATCGCACGCACGACGCACGGAGAGTCGGCGCGGAGGGGCTACCGGGCCGTGGACGAGGTGACCGCCGAGACGTACGCGCTGATCCTCGATCGGCTCGGCAGAGAGCCGCGGCCTCCGGTGACCGCGTCGCAGATCGGCGTGGCGCTCCAGGCGCTCGTCGAGGGCTTCGCGCTGAGGTCGAGGGTCGAACCCGAGGCGATGTCCCCGTCGGAGTTGCAGCATCAGACGCTCTACGCCTACGCCGTGGCCGGCCTGCTGTCCGCGCTCACGCGCCCGCGCGGGGACGAACGCGACGTCCTCGAGCGGCTCGAGGACGAGCTGCGCTCGGCTGACTGAGCCGGCGCCGTCGGCGGAAGGGCATGGTCGAGCCGTGGTGTCCCGGCGGTGGGTGACACCGACGGTCCGCCCTGCGCACGTGGCTAAGCTCGCTCGATGTCCGCCCCCGCCCGCCGCGCCTAGCCGTGCTCGCCTTCGCCTGCCCCGTCTGCGCGCACCTCGTCACGTTCGAGAGCGTGCGCTGCCTGCACTGCTCGAGCCGGCTCGCCTACGATCCGCGGGCACGAACGATCGGAGCGATCTCCGACGGCGAGGCCGGTGATGGGCTGCTCTGCGTCAACGCACGGCTGGCGTCGTGCAACTGGCTCGCACCGGAAGCCGGGGCGCTGTGCGCGAGCTGCTCGCTCACGCGGACTCGCCCCAACGACCGGGACGCCGACGGCCTCGGCGGCTTCGCCCGGGCCGAGGCGGCCAAGCGCCGGCTGCTGTTCGAGCTGACCGATCTCGGCCTGCCCGTCGAGAGCTGGCGCGAGCGCGATGGCGGGCTTGCCTTCGACCTGCTCTCGAGCGCATCTGAGCCCGTCAGCACCGGTCACGCCGACGGCCTGATCACGCTCGACCTGGCCGAGACCGACCCGGCCCGCCGCGAGCCGCTGCGGGTCGCGCTCGGCGAGTCCTACCGGACCGTGCTCGGCCACCTGCGCCACGAGATCGGCCACTACTACCAGCCGGTCCTCGTGCCGCCCGACTCGGAGGCCGAGCCGGCGATGCGCGAGCTGTTCGGCGACGAGCGCGCCGACTACAAGGCCGCGCTCCGGGCCCACTACTCATCCGGTCCCACCGCCGATTGGCAGCAGCGCTACGTCAGCGCATACGCGACGATGCATCCCTGGGAGGACTGGGCCGAGACGTTCGCCCATTACCTGCACATCCGCGACACCTTGCAGACGGCCGCCGCGTACGGCGTCGTCGTCGAGGGGCCGGCCTTCGCAACCGCCGACGAGGCCCCGCTCGAGTCCGATCCGGCCGCCGCCGAGGGCGACTCGATCGCGAGGATGCTCGCGGCCTGGATCCCCCTGACGTTCGCGCTCAACGCGATCAGCCGCAGCATGGGCGCGCAGGACACCTACCCGTTCGTGCTCGCGCCGGCGGCGATGCGCAAGCTCGAGTTCGTCGGACGGACGATCGAACGCGCATCGCTCGAGCCGGTCGGCCAGCGCCCTCAGCGCCGGTAGGACTCGACCCAACGCAGGGGCCGCTTGCAGAGCGTTGGCCACGCCGAGGACGGGACGCTCAGCAGCCGCCCAGCCGCCGGCGCCGAGGCAGGGGTCAAGAAGACGCTCCTCAACACCGCAGCGCCGCGGTCGCCCGGCGCGAACGTCGGCGTTGAGCGGTGGATCGAGACGGTGTGCTCGCCGGCACCGAGGCTCACGCGCAGAGGGGGAGCCGGGGCCGTTATCAGCGAGTTGCCGCTCAGCTGCCCTGCGACCCGACCGACAGGCCGCCCGTCGACTGCCACGGCGATCGACGGCATCAGCTCACCCCGCAGCCACAGCTCCCACCGTCCGCGAGCCGGCACCGAGAAACGCGCGCGCAGGGTGCCCGCGCGTTTCATCACGACATGGCCGGCAGCGCGGCCCCAGTAGCGCGGGTACCGGGCGCGCCCGAGTGCGACGGTGATGAGCTGCGGCGCGAGCGCGGCGGTCAGGGAGCCGCCCCCTCGCAACGAGTGCGCCAGGGAAGCGATCGCGGCGCAGCGCTGTGCGCTCGAGCCCGCAAGCGCTACATCGGCGGCCGGCATGGGAGCTCGAGGTTCGCGCTTCCACACCAGGTAATAGGCGCCCTGAAATGCGAGGCGGTAGGCGCTGGGCGGCCTCGGCGCCGCCGGGTCGCGGCGGGTGACGATCAGCGGATACGCCGCGAGCGCCGCCGGCGCGATCTGCTCGAGCGTGAACGGCCGGCCATAGCCATGCGCTGCGGCGCCTAGGCCGACGGCCGGGTAGACGAAGTTGGGGCTCGCGACGCCGAGATCGCGCAGCTCGTACAGGGAGTATTCGTCGAAGTCCGTGAACAGCGCCGGGCCCTCGCCGGCGAAGCTCCGGCCGATCCGGGCGAGCTCTTCGTAGCGCGCCGTCGGCGCCAGGTTCGCCGTGTTGTACTGAAGCTCATCGGAGGCGAGCACGCCGCCCGTGATCGCCGCCGCGACGGCTGCCGCCGCAGCGAGGGCCAGGGCGCGCGGCCGCAGGTCTCGAAGCAGCCCGACGCCGCCCCACGCCATCAGCATCACCGC
>JAOPZS010000007.1 GCA_025963965.1 Solirubrobacterales bacterium | reverse complement strand
CCGAGATCGTCGTCGTCGACGCGGCCGAGCCCGAGCGCCAGCATCCCCGTTCGATAGCCGCCGAGTGCTACGGCTCGATCGCCCGCACGCTCGGCGACCTGCACAGCGGCGCCGGGCCGGCGCCACTGCCGACAGAGACGTGGATCGGCGAGCTTCGCTCCGCGGAGGACGAGCGTCGCGAGGGTGAGCGCGCCGAGTTCGAGGACGCTCGCTCGCCGCTGCACCCGATGCGCCTGTACGCCGAGCTCGCCAAGACGCTCGACCGCGACGCCATCGTGATCGGCGACGGTGGTGACTTCGTCTCATACGCCGGGCGCGTGATCAACAGCTACCGTCCCGGCTGCTGGCTCGACCCCGGGCCGTTCGGCTGCCTCGGCACCGGCCCCGGGTATGCGCTGGCCGCGAAGCTCGCCCACCCCGACCGGCAGGTCGTGATGATGCTCGGCGACGGCGCCTTCGGCTTCACCGGCATGGAGTTCGACACGCTCGCCCGGCACGGCGTGAACGTCGTCGGCGTCATGGGCAACAACGGCATCTGGGCGCTCGAGAAGCACCCGATGGAGTTCCTCTACGGGTACTCCGTCGCCGCCGACCTGCGCCCGGGGACTCGCTATGACCAGGTCGTCACCGCGCTCGGCGGCCACGGCGAGATGGTCGACCGCCCCGAGCAGGTCGCGCCTGCGATCGAGCGCGCCTTCGCGGCCGGTCTTCCCGCTCTCGTCAACGTCCTGACCGACCCGACCGTCGTCTACCCGCGCAAGTCGAACCTGGCCTAGGCGGGGTCGCGTCGGTGGCCCCGTGCGCGTACGTATCTACATCCGAGCGGGCCGGGGACACACCACGACGGCCGTGTGCGCCTTTGTATCTACAGCCCTGTGGCTACAGGCGCGCCTAGCCCAGTCCGGCCAGCCGCAGCGCGCCCCCGTAGAGGATGTCGTGGTCTGAGACCTCGACCTGCTCGAGGCCCATCACGATCATCGCCTGTGAGAGCAGGATCATGCCGGCGACGATCGTCGGCGCTCGGTCGGGGTGCAGGCCGACGACCTCCCGTCGCTCGGATTCGGTCATCTCGGCGAGGCGGGCGAGCAGCAGTTCCACAGTTGCCAGAAGCAGCGTGTAGCCGTGCACCTTGGCCGGGTCGTACGGGTCGAGCTCCTGCTCGATCGACGCCGCCGAGGTCGCTGTGCCGGCGACGGCGATGCCCCGCTTGACCGCCACGCGCTCGTCCTCCGGCATCGCCGCCAGGAACACCGAGCGCGTGTCCTCGGCGAGCGCCTGCAGCTCCTCTGGCCTCGGCGGGTCGGATTTGATGTGGCGCTCACTCATCC
This sequence comes from Solirubrobacterales bacterium, assembly GCA_025963965.1. Classification (GTDB taxonomy): domain Bacteria; phylum Actinomycetota; class Thermoleophilia; order Solirubrobacterales; family Solirubrobacteraceae; genus Palsa-744. The sequence goes on along the minus strand of JAOPZS010000007.1, from coordinate 59,992 downwards.
GCACGACGCCGGCCGGTGTCGAGACGTGAAAGCCGGCAGTGCGTCCGGTGCCGATCACGAACTCCGTCGAGCCGCCGCCGATGTCGATCACGACCGTCGGCTCCTTCGCCGGCGGCCTCCCGGACATCGCGCCGAGAAACGTCAGCTGTGCCTCTTCGTCGCCGCTCAGGACTTTCGCGTCGAGCGACAGCTCGTCTCGGACGCGCTCGGCGAACTCCGCCCCGTTGGAGGCATCGCGCACAGCCGACGTGAGCACCGCCAGGTTCGCCTCGCAGCCGTGCTCGTCGATCGCCGCCCGGTACTCCTCGAGCACCCGCCAGGTCCGCTCCACAGAGGCATCCTCGAGTGCGCCGGTGGCGTCGACGCCGTGGCCGAGGCGCGTCACCTGCGAGCGGCGCACGCGCTCGAGCACCGAGCCATCCGCCGGATCGACGTCGGCGATCAGCAGCCGCGTGGAGTTGGTACCGATGTCGACGACCGCCACGCGCACGCGGGAGATGCTAGACGCGTCGCGTTTGGCGGGCGTGGCACGCCTGCGCCCTTCGCTCGCGCAGCGCTTGCATTGCCATACGGGGCGTGCCCGGGGGCCCTGCCGGGGTAGACCCGGGCCCTACTTGTCTGCTAGAACATTTAGAGCGACGCGGGGTGGAGCAGTCTGGTAGCTCGTCGGGCTCATAACCCGAAGGTCGCGGGTTCGAATCCCGCCCCCGCTATCGAGGCCGACCAGGGCGTAGGACTTGTAAGAGCCCTGCAAACCGGCCGACTGAGACCTCGAAGGCCACCGCAAGGTGGCCTTCGTCGTGCGAGCCGTGTGTCTGGTCGTTGTCGGGGATACTCAAGCTCTATGTCCGAGGCGAACATTGCGGTCGTCCGCGGCATGTGGGCGGCATTCCTGCGCAACGATGGCGAGACGGCCAACGCCGCCTTCGACCCTGATGTGGAGTGGGACGGAACGAACCTGCCGGACGGGGAGATCGCGCATGGTCTCGACGCGGTCGTGGCTCATGTGCGCCGTTGGGCGGAGATGTGGGAGACCTGGGAGGTTGAGCTCGAAGACGTGATCGACGCCGGCGAGGGCCGGGTGATCGCATTCTTCAGGGAGCGGGGTCGCAGCAAGGCCGGGCTCGACATCAATGAGCGCCATTCGGAGCTGTACGTCGTGAGAGACGGGAAGATCGTCTATCGAAAGGGCTTCTCCGACGCCGACGAGGCGCTCGTCGAAGTCGGCCTCGGCAATTCGCAACGAGCGGCGAGACGCGCTTCTCGGAGGCGCCCGGGCTGTCAATAGGATCGGGCGGAGATGGATCTCGGCCTGACCGACAAGATCGCCGTGGTCGCCGCGTCGAGCAGGGGACTCGGCAAGGCATCAGCGCTGGCGCTCGCTCGAGAGGGCGCCCGGGTGACCGTCTGCGCGCGTGAGGAGACCGAGCTCCAGGCGGCCGCCGAGGAGATCCGGTCTGACAGCGGCGCCGAGGTGCTCGCCGTTCCGGCGGACCTGTCCGACGCCGCCGACATCGAGCGCGTCGTCGCCGCCACGGCCGAGCGCTTCGGCGGTCTCGACGTGCTCGTCCACAACTCCGGCGGGCCGCCGGTCGGGAAGTTCGGTGACCTCTCAGACGAGCAGTGGCGGTCAGGCTTCGAGCTCGTGACGATGAGCTTCGTGCGCTTCGTCCGGGCAGCCGCGCCGCACATGCGCGAGAACGGATGGGGGCGGATCGTCGGCATTCAGTCGAGCTCGGTCAAGGAGCCCGTAAGCGGGATCGATGTCTCAAACGGCATCCGTCCCGGCATCGCCGGGTTGATGAAGGCGATGATGCCCGACCTCGCCAGGGACGGCATCACGATCAACCTCGTCCTCCCCGGGACGTTTTTGACCGCGCGCATCCACCCCGGCCTCGCCAGCAGCGACCCGGCCGAGCGCGCGACGGCCGAAGAGCAGCTCGCCCCGGTCGCCGAGCGAATCCCGCTCGGCCGGCTCGGCAAGCCGATCGAGCTCGGCGATCTCGTCGCGTTCCTCGCCTCCGAGCGGGCCTCCTACATCACCGGCGCCGTCTACCAGGTCGACGGCGGCAGCATCAGGTCGAACGTGTAGCCGCCGCCATCAGCGCGCGCACGCTGCTCTGCTCGAGCGCCCCGAGCCGCGAGAGCAGCTCAGCTGCGCCCGCCGTGCCGAGCACAGGTGAGGCGAGGCTCGCGAACTTCTGCTCGAGACGCAGCCGCTGCGCGGCCAGATCGCTCCCCGGGGTGTTCACGTCGCGGCATGCCTCCACCAGCGACCCGTCACGCAGCTCCGCCTCGACCCGCGTGGGCTGGCCGGCCGTGCCGTCGGCGGCCAGCACGATGCGCCGGCGCACCGCGATCACCTGCTCGTCGCCGGCATCCGCGTCCACGATCGCCGCCGTGTCCCGGTCGAGCAGCGCCATTGCGGCGAGGTGCGCGATCGAGAACTTGACCTCGATCCCTGTGGCGGGCTCGGGGATCGCGCAGGCGCCGAGCTCGACCTCGCTGACGTGCAGCGTCATCCCCTCGAGCTGCTCCGCACTCAGATCGTGCGTATCACGCAGCTCCCGCACGCCCTCGATCGCAGAGTGCGTGAAGAAGCACGCGGCGTGGTGCTTGAACAGGTTCTCCCGCAGGAACCAGCCACCGGGTGGATCGGCCAGAGCCGCCGCCGCGTCGCAGCCGCCGCCGGAGATCGCCGCGAAGCCCTGCTCCGCCTCGATCGCGCTCGTCTGCGCCGTGAACCCCCGTGCCGCCAGCTCGGCCGCCAGCAGCCCGTTCTCGCACGCCTTGCCTGCGTGCAGCGACTTCGTCATCGTGCCGAGGTTGCACTTCAGTCCCGCCGCCTCGCTGGCGGCGATGCCGAACGCGACGGCCGTCGCCGCCGCGTCGAGCTCGAGCAGCCGCGCGCATGCCGCCGCGGCGCCGAACGTTCCGATCGTCCCGGTCGCGTGAAAGCCGAGCGCGTACGGTTGCTCGCCGACGGCGAGCGCCACACGGCACGCCGTCTCGTAGCCCGCGACGAACGCGACGATCAACTCGGCACCGCTGGCGTCGCGCTGCTCCCCGAGCGCCAGCGCGGCCCCCAGCACCGCGACCGACGCGTGGCCCGGCAGGCGCATGTTCACGTCATCGAAGTCGAGCCGATGCGAGGCCGTGCCGTTGACGAGCGCCGCGTCGCGGGTCGCGAGCCTCACGCCGTGCCCCACCACCGTGGCAGTGCGCGAGTCGCGCGGATCGCAGGCCGGCAGCGTCTCGAGCAGCATCAGCGGCCCGTCCTCGCCGCAGCCCCCCAGCGTGACGCCGAACCAGTCGATGACCGCCTGGCGAGCCAGCTCGAGGATCTCCTCCGGCAGCTCCTGCAGGCGCAGCGAGGCCGCACGGGAGGCCAGCCGCGCCGTCAGCCCGGTGGCCGTGGCGACGTTCACCCGGCGAAGCAAAGCAGCAGCGGCGGGCGAGCGCGCAGCCGCCGCGTCCCGGCCGCCGCCGCGCCGGCCGGGAGCCGTAGAGGCGAATTGGTTTGCCGCGCGCGCGGCCCGGGTATCCCTACCCGCGCGCGAAGGTCCTGGCGGCCTTCTCGGGGGAAAATCTCTCGCCACCGGGGGCGGTGGCACCTTTTCATTGCCGTCGCACGACCGAGGAGCGTCCATGGACCGTCAGCCTGACCTTGCCGAGCGCCCGCAGCTGCGGGCGGGGGACTCGAGAAGAGGGCTTCGCGCCCGCACCCGCGCTTCGGGCATCGCCGCTGCGGCGGCGCTGGCGCTGATGGCGATCGGGCTGTGCGCTCCGACGGCCGGCGCCACCGTCGCCATGTGCAACGTCCCGATCACGATGAGCGACGGCGTCGTGCTGCGCGGGAACGTGTATCTCCCGGCCGCCACAGGGCACTTCCCGACCGTGCTCACCGCGACGGGCTACAACAAGGATGCCGGGAACCCGACCGGCCAGGACTGCGCGGGCTCGCAGGGCATCTCCTCAGCCGATCCCGCCCTCGCCGAAAAGGGCTTCGCCGTGATGGTGCTCGACGACCGCGGCACAGGCGCGAGCGCCGGCAAGTGGGAATCGTGGGGAGAACGCACCCAGCAGGACTACAAGGAGGCGCTCGACTGGATCCAGGCGCAGCCCTGGTCGAACGGCGGCGTCGCGACGACCGGCCAGTCCTACATGGGGATCACCTCGCTGCTGATCGCCGAGGCCGACGCGGCACGCGTCAAGGAAGGCAAGCCGCGCGCCGTGCAGGCCGTCTGGGCAGACATCCCGATGGCCGACGCCTACCGCGACGTCACCTTCCAGGGGGGCTCCGTCGACTCCGGGTTCATCCCCCTGTGGCTCGGGCTCGTCAGTGCCCTGTCCGACATGCCGCCGTCCTCGACGTCGGCAAACCCGCAGGAAGCGGCGGCCGTGTACGTCGAACACCTGCTCGGCAACGCCGAATTCAGCGGCGTGCACATCCTCGGCGCGTCGCTCGGCGAAGAAGCCGCCTACGACGGCCCCTTCTACCGGTTGCGCTCACCCGTCGAGCGGGCCGCGGAAATCACCGTGCCGGTGGTGATCACCGGCGGCTGGTGGGACCTGTTCCAGCGCGGCGAGCCGCTGCTGTGGGAAGCGCTGAAGAACTCCAAGGACCGCGTGCTGTTCATGTCACCCCACTACCACATCACCGAAGCCCCTCCCTACGAAAACCCGAACATCAAGGAAGACTGGTTCGGCCACTGGCTGAAGGGGACGAAGAACAACGTGCAGAAGACGCCAAAGGTCAACCTCTACCCGATCAACGGCACGCACTGGGAGCACTACAAGCGCTTCCCGCTGCCGAAGACGAAGTACCAGCGCCTGTACCTGACCGGCGAATCCTCAGGCTCGGCGCCCCTCTCGGCGCACGACGGCTCGCTTGCGAGCACGCCGCCGGCGAGTGAAGCGGGCGACACCGCGCCGCTGCTGCCCGCCTCGAGCCCATGCTCGCGCGAGACCGCGCAGTGGACCGCCGGGATCGCCTCGAACCCGGTCTGTGACACGTCCAACAACACCTACGAGGCGAGCTCGCTGACCTACACCTCCCCGGCGCTCCCCGGGGCCACGAAGATCGCCGGTCTGATCACGGCGAACCTGTGGGCCAGCCTCACCACGACCGACGGGACGCTCGTGGCAGTGCTCAGCGACGTCGAACCGAGCGGGAAATCGAACCAGATCACCGCGGGCTTCCTGCAGGCGAGCCTGCGCGCGCTCGATCCCAGCCGGCAGACCTACGGGCCGAAACACGTCGTGACGAGGCCATGGCACCCGTTCACGAAAGAAAGCCAGCAGGCCGTCACCCCGGGCCAGGCGACCGAATACAGCATCGAGATCTACCCGACCGGCGCGATCGTCAAGGCCGGCGACCGGCTGCGCCTGACGATCGGCACGGCGAACACGTTCACCGGCCTGCCGACGCTGCCGACGCTCGGGCAGGAGCTCGGCGGGACGATCACGATGCTGCATGGCGGCGCTCACAACTCCTACGTGCAGCTGCCGGTCGCGCCGTAGCGGCACGCACCGCGAGGAAGAACATCGCGCGAGGGCGGATCGCCCCGCCCTCGCGCGATCACCCGCGCCTCAGCGCTTCGCGTGATGGCGCGTCGCTCGCCCGTGCGACCCGCCGTGCGGTGGCCGGCCGTCGCCGCCGTGCCCCGATGACCCCGGGTTCCACGGCAGCAGGTAGGCCCTGTAGCTGTTGACCCCGGCCGGGAACTGCGCGTCGAACGCGAGGTTGCCGTGTCGGTCGAACGCGGAGAAGTAGGGTAGGTTTCCCCAGCCGACGACGAACCCGCCCTCGCCTCCGGCGATCGACTGGGCATTGCCCTGCGAGCTTGCGAGCGCTCCGTGCGGCTGGTTCTCCGAGCCGACGAGCGTCGCGACTTTGCTCGACGGGTCGAGGTGCACCACGGCCACCCGGCTGTATCCGAAGTCCGGTGCGCCGATCGTCGACTCGTTGTCGAAGAACGAGTAGTAGCCGTTGCCCAGCGCCTCCGGGTCGTGCTGCCACGCGAAGATCTCGCCGGCGTTGTCGAGCGTCTGCCCCGGTGCTGCCCGAAGCGTGAAGCTCGAGTCCTTGCCGCCGAGTGTCCACTCGACGCCGCCGCTGCGGCTCACGTCGTAGGTCGCCCACGTGTTGCGCGCGTTGACCAGGAAGCCGCCGCGTCCGTCGAGGTGGATCGAGTTGACGTGGAACCAGTCCCACGTTTCGCTCGGCGATTTGGGAAGCGGCTGCTCGCTGGCGCTGTACGGCACGTGGTCGGCGCTGTTCCACTGCCAGAGCACCTTGCCCGTGGCGATGTCGATCTCCTGCACCACTCCGTTGACGACCTTCTGGTTCGGCGAGCCGCCGATCGAGCTGAGGTCGGCCGTGGCCGGCTGGTAGGCCGTGATCAGAGCCGTGTTCTGCGGCGAGATCAGGAACTCGTGCGCGTCGGCCTGCAGGCCGTTGCCCGCGCTCACCGTCCCGATCTGCTGGTAGTGGTCGTTGTAGATGTAGTCCGTGCCGTTGCCGACCCCGCCCGACTGGGTTCCCTGCCAGAACGTCAGCACGTTCTGGCCCCACAGCCTCTGGGTGCGGAAGTCTGTGGTCGCGAGTCCCGCCGGGGCGGCGTGGAACCAGACGACGTTGCCCCTGGGGTCGAGGATCTCCGCGCCCTGGGCATAGGTCGCCGCGGCTCCCGTGGGGGTGATGAAGAAGTCCCGCCCGTGGCCGAAGCCCGGCTGGGAGCTGAGGATCGTGACCGGCGGGGGAGCTGTCGGCGCCGCTGCGGCAACGCCGCCGGCCAGCACCAGGGTGGCGGCGAACGAGGCCATCGCTGCCGCCCGGGTACGCCATCGCCGCGTCCGTGCGGCTGCTGTGCCCGGCGGGGGGAACTGGGGCATGTCTACTGCTCCTTTCGAGCGCTCGGAGTCGAGCTTCGTGGTTGCGGTTCGCGGCTCCAGACCGCGACGCGGCGCACTCTAGCGCTAATCTCAACAAAACCAACTGTCTTTATGAGGTTTATTACGGAACCGAGCGCCGGTGTCCCGGACAAGCTCCGATCCTGCAGCCGCGGCGGGTGCTGCTCAGCCGCTCACGGCTGGGCGCTCAGCGTCGCCGTTCCGGCGGAGCTGCCGAGCGTCGCGAGGCGCTGCGCGACCCCCGTTCCGCCGCGCAGGTAGCCGTCGAGGAAGGCGGCGCTCACCCGCTCGACCACGCCGAGCTGCGGCTGCTGGGTGGTGTAGGGGGGCAGGTGTTCGGCTCCCAGCAGGCGCAGCAGGTACTTGGGATGCCGCGCGGCACGGAAGTACGCGTAGGTGTAGCGCGGTTCGTTGGACGTGTCGGCCGTGCCCTGGGCGGCGAGCAGCGGCGGCTCCCCCTCGGCGAACGAATATCCGCCGATGCCCGACATCTCGGCACCAGAGAGGATCACGGCCGCGCGCACGCGAGGATCACGCAGACGGCGGCTGTACGCCGTCGCGAGCGCCGCCATGGCGCCGTCCGATTGTCCTGCCACGGCGATTCGGGACGGGTCGATCAGGCCGGAGAGCGCCGTCCCGGGGGTCGCGGAGGCAGCCAGCAGCTTTGAGATCACAAAGCTGATGTCGGCCGGCTCGTTGACCAGATCGGACTCGAGTGGACCACCCGGGGCGTTGGCGTTCTCCAGCGGGAACACCGGCGCCGCGACAACGTATCCGGCGCGCGTCCAGCTCGCCAGCAGGCGGGAGTACGTCGCCGGCGTGACGGCGAAGCCGTGTGCGAAGACGATCAGGGGAAACGGGCCCTTGGCTGCCGGTGTGCCGACGCTCTCCGGTACGTTCGTCGCGCCGGCGGCCGGATAGCGCAGGACCATCGGCAGCTTGCGCGTTTCGGGACGCCGGTGCAGCGGCCGTGCAAGGCGGCTTCCGTCGACGAAGCGCAGAACCCGCATCCCCACGGCATAGGAGCCGCCCGCTGCCGTCGAGCTCGGCGCGGCCGCTGGGCTCGCCGCGAGCAGCGCCGCGACCGCCAGGCCGCTCGCGCCGATCCGGACGCGCAGTCCTGCGCAGGAGGCCCGGGCGCGCAGGCCCGCCCTCACTCGTGCTCCCGCCGCAGCCGCCGCCGACGCCCCGTGACCTGCCACGGGCCGGGGACCAGGTCGAGCGCCATGTTCACGATCCACACGATCAACGTCGCCCCGACGAGCGTCCAGAAGCCGTCGATGTGAAAGCCGCCGACGATCGCCTTTGTGATCACGAGCATCAGCAGCGCGACGAAGAACCACGCCACGCCGAAGGTCAGGATCGCGAGCGGCAGCGTCGCGAACCGCAGCAGTGGCTTGAGGACCGTGTTGAGCACCCCGAAGACCGCCGCGGCCGCGAGCAGCGAGCCGGCGTGGCGGTAGTAGACGCCCGAGAGCAGCGCCGCCACGACGGCGAGCACCAGCGCGTTCGTGAGCCACGAGATTGCCAGTCGCACGATCAGCGGCGGCGAGCGCCGGCGCAGCCCCACCACTTCTCCCCGGACAGGTCCGCTCATGCCACCCAGAGTACGCGCGAGCTGCCAAGCGCGCGCGCGACGGGCTGGCGCTCGCGCGGGCGGCGACCACGACAGGCGGTCCCGGGGATCGAGGGGTTAAGAACGGGCTGCGGTCTTGCCAAGCTGAAGAGACCCCCCGAGAGGAGATGACGTGATGTCCGACGCGACCACCGAGAAGCCCGTCAAGCAGCCCGGGCCCGACCACCCGATAACCATCGAGGCGAACCCCGCGCGGGTGCTCGTCAGGGTCGGTGACACGATCGTGGCCGACACGCGCGCCGCCCTGACTCTGCGCGAGGCGAGCTACCCGCCCGTGCAGTACGTGCCGCTCGAGGACGTCGACAGCTCGCTGCTGACGGCCACCGACCACGCGACGTACTGCCCGTACAAGGGCGATGCCAGCTACTACACGATCGCCGTCGGCGAAGGTGGCGAGAACGCCGTCTGGGAGTACCGCGAGCCCTACGCGCCCGTCGCCGAGATCAAGGGGCACGTCGCCTTCTACGCCAACCGGGTGCAGCTGACAGAGGAGCCCGCAGCCTGAGGACGGGCCGTGCCGGCCGGGGCGGCTCAGCCCGCCTCGGCCAGCCGCTGCTCGAGGCGATCGACGAGCGCCGACTGCGCCTTGACGAGCAGCCTTCGCGCCGTCGCAGCGTCACACCACCGCACGCGATCGATCTCCGGGAACTCGGCCGTTCGCCCCGAGCGCGGCGGCCACTGCAGCTCGAACGTGTTGCTGAGCAGCGCGTCGGGGTCGAAGTCGCCCTCCACTGCCCAGGCGCGCACCAGCTTGCCGCCCGACTGGCGGATCTCGCCGAGCTCGATCGCCGGCCCGGCCGGGGCGCTCGCCCCGGTCTCCTCGGCGAACTCGCGGCGAGCCGCCGCAAGCGGCTCCTCGCGCTCGTCGTGCTCGCCCTTGACGATCGACCAGGCTCCCTCTTCGCGGCGCGCCCAGAACGGGCCGCCCATGTGCGCGATCAGCACCTCGAGGGCGCCGTCGTGCAAGCGGTAGAGGAGCAGTCCTGCGCTCTGCGAGGCCACGACAAGAGCGTATGCTCAACGGATGACCGGATCCCGGGGGGAGACGGGCTGGGAGCGGATGTTCTGGCTGGTCTTCGAGCGCACCTCGAACCCCGTCCTGCTGCTCGACGAGGAGCGCCGGGTCATCGCGCTCAACGATGCCGCCGCGACGCTGCTGGGCGCCGAACGCGACCGTCTGATCGGCAGCTCGATCCGAGACAGCGTCAAGTCCTCCGAGCGGCCACGCTCCGACCAGGAGTGGCAGGAGTTCCTGCGCACCGGCGAATATTCCGGTTGCCGCGACCTGATCCGAGCCGACGGCTCGGAGGTCCAGGTGGACTTCGCCGCACGGCTTGCCGACATCGGCGGCGAGCGGCGAGCCATCTATGTGCTGATGCCGCGCGAGGAGGCCGAGCCTCCGCCACCGCCGACGGCCGTACAGACGCTGACGAGCCGCGAGCGCGAGATCGTGACGCTGATCGCCCTCGGGCGCGACACTCCTGAGATCGCGGCCGAGCTGCACGTCTCGCCTGAGACGGTCCGCAGTCATGTGCGCAACGCGATGGGGAAGCTCGACGTGCACACCCGCGCGCAGCTCGTGGCGGTTGTCCTGTGCGCAGAGCATGCGCTGGACAGCTCCCTGTGTGAAGCGGCCCCCCACCCGGGGGCCGACCGGCCCTAGCTCTCGCTGTCCAACATCGCCATCTGCGCCGCCGGGTAGCGCTCGCCGGCGACCGCCTCGGCCGGCACCGCCTCCTCGAGCGCCCTCAGATCCTCATCGCCCAGCTCGATCTCGATCGCGCCGAGCGCCTCGGCGAGGCGCTCTCGGGTGCGGGCGCCGACGAGCGCGACGATGTCCCGTCCACGCGACATCACCCACGCGATCGCCAGCTGCGCGACGGTCACCCCGCTCCGCTCGGCGACCCCGCGGAGGGCGTCGACCAGCGCCAGGTTGCGATCTCGGTTCTCCTGCGAGAAGCGCGGGGCGCGCGAGCGGAAGTCGCCGCCGGCGAGCTCGCGATCTGCCGCGAAGTGACCACTGATGAGGCCGCGGCTGAGCACCCCGTAGGCCGTCACACCGATGCCCAGCTCCCGGCACGCCGGCAGGATCGCCTGCTCGATCCCGCGCGAGATCAGCGAGTACTCCAGCTGCACGTCGCAGATCGGCCGGACCGCAGTCGCGCGCCGGATCGTCTCGGCGCCGACCTCGGAGAGGCCGATGTGGCGGACGTAGCCGGCATCGACCATCTCGCCGATCGCGCCGACCGTCTCCTCGATCGGCACGTCGGGGTCCAGTCGGGCGGGCCTGTAGATGTCGATGTGCTCGACGCCGAGGCGCGTGAGCGAATGAGCCAGCGCGTTCTTCACCGCCGGCGGGCTCGCGTCGTAGCCGAGCCACGCGCCGTCCGGCCCGCGTTGTGCGCCGAACTTGACGCTGAGCAGATAGTCCTCGCGCGGGCGCCCGCGCAGCGCCTCGGAGATCAGCAGCTCGTTGTGCCCCATCCCGTAGAAGTCGCCCGTGTCGAGCAGGTCGATGCCGGCGTCCAGAGCGGCGTGGATCGTGGCGATGCTCTCGGCGCGGTCGGAGGGCCCGTACATGCCCGACATCCCCATGCAGCCGAGGCCGATCTCCGAGACCTCCGGGCCTGACTCTCCGAGCCGTCTTCGCTCCATGACGCTGAGCCTAGCGAGCCCCGCCGGCCGCTAGCCTCGTGCGGCACGTGCTGTTCGTCAGCTGGAACCTCGCCGGCCGCGTGCGTGTGCTCGATGAGCAGGCGGCAGCGCTGCTCGGAATCGCCCCCGATCTGATCTGCCTGCAGGAGCTCACGCCCACGACGCTCCCGCGCTGGGGCGCCCTGCTGCGCGAGGCCGGCTACGCCGGCGTCGAGCATGCGCCCGGCGACGGCGCGCGGGCGCGACCGCTCAGCGTCCTCACGGCGAGCCGCGAGCCGCAGCGGCGCGTTCCCGTCGCGGGCGTTCCCTGGGCCGAGCGGGTGCTCGCCTCGCGCCTGGTCAACGGTCTGGAAGTCGTCAACGTCCACTCGCCGACGAGCCCCAAGCCCGACGAGGCGAAGCTCCGCACCCACCTGGCGGTGCACGCGCATCTCGCACGGAGCGCCGACCATCCACGACTGCTGAGCGGAGATCTGAACACGCCGCGCCGCGAGTTTCCCGACGGCAGCGTCTGGACGTTCGCCCGCGATCGCTATGGGCGCATCCGCGCCGACCGCGGCGAGCGCTGGGAGCACGCAGAACTGGCGCTGATCCGGGGGCTCGAGGAGTACGGCTTCCGCGACGCTTTCCGCGAGCTGCACGGCTTCGCCTCGCGCGAGATCAGCTGGGGCTGGCAGCGTTGGAGCGGCGGCTATCGCCTGGACCACCTGATCCTCGCCGGCCTCGCCGCGGGCGAATGCCACTACGAGCACTCCTGGCGCGAGCGCGGGCTGTCCGATCATTCGGCGCTCCTCGCGCGACTGGCCGCAGGTTGACCGGTTTGCATCCTGCTGCGCGGGTACAGCGATGTGGAACCCGAATGCGAAAGGACGGTCCGTGACGGAGCTGACGACACGCGAGACGAAGTTGGTCCAGTACCTCAACGAGGCCTACGGCAAGGAGAAGGAGCTCGAGACGGCACTGCAGGCGCACATCGCGATGACCACGAGGGTGCCCTATCGCAAGCGCCTCCAGCAGCACCTCTCCGAGACCAAACGGCACGCCCGCGAGCTGGAGCGCCGGATCAAACGCCTCGGCGGCGTCCCCGAGGTGATCGACCTGCCGGGACCCGACGCGATCTCCCAGGGCGCGAGCATGGCGGTCGGGCTGGGGTCACGCGCGCTTGCCGCCGCGAAGGGCCCGCTGCACGCGATCCGCGGCACCGGAGAGCAGGAGAAGATGCTCAAGAACGCAAAGACCGAGTACTCCGAGGAGCACGAGGAGATTGCGACCTACAGCGCGATCGAGGTGCTTGCCAAGAACCTCGGGGACTCCGAGACGGCGACCCTCGCCAGGGCGATCCGTCGCGAGGAGGAGCGCATGGCGAGCTTCCTCGCGCGACTCATCCCGAGTCTCACCAAAGCCGTCATCCAGGAGGAGATTCCGCCCGCCGAGCGAGGCGGTCGGCCGAGTTCGCGCAAACGCTCCACGGCGTCCTCGAAACGGACCGGGACCAGCCGCGCCTCCAACTCGACCGCCAAAGGCGCGAAACGTACGGTCGCAAAACGAGCAAAAGCCGGTGCGGCGTCATCCAAAGCCTCGGGCGCCCGGGCCACTGCGAAAGCCACCGCGAAACGCGCCACCCCGCGGCGCTCGAAAGCGGCCTCGGGTTCACGCTCCACGGCACGCAGCAAAGCGCCGGCCGCAAAACGCGCGTCGGCTGCAGCGGGACGCTAGCGGCGTCGCCAGTCACCGGCGTCCGGTCTGGAGCGCGACCGGGCGCCGGGAGCAACTGCTCACCGAGTGGCACAAGCCGCGTCGAGCGCCTGTCTGTCGAACTGTCCCGCGCGCCCCTTTCACGGCTGTTAGCATCGCCGCCGCAGCGGCCCGTACATGGCGACGGCGACGCGGCACGAGACGCTGGTAGCCGCGCGGGCTCCTCGGGCCTGCCCGGATCCGGCCGTCAACAGGCGACGCGGGAGCGGCACGATGAACGCGCGATCCACCGGAGTCGACATCGAGGATGTGCAGGACGGCGGTGATCACACGCTGAGATTGCGCGGGGAGCTCGACATGGCGGGCGTGCCCTCGGTGGAAGCGCTCGTGAACCGGATCTGCGCCTCCGACCCGACCAGCGTCACGCTCGACCTCAGCGACCTGAGCTTCATCGACTCGACCGGGCTCGCCGCGATCGTCCACGTCAGCGGTCTGTGCGACAAGCACGGCCATCGCTTCGAGATCGTTCCCGGGCCTCCCTCGGTGCAGCGGCTGTTCGAGGTCACCGGCCTCGACGGCGTGCTGCCGTTTGCCGACGGAGGCCGAGGCGCGCCGGCCGGCGGCGGCGGCGGGTAGCCGGCTCAGTCGCGCGGGCCGGCCAGCTCGCGCAACTGCATCAGCGAGCGTGCGAGGATCCGCGAGACCTGCATCTGCGAGACCCCGATCTTCGCGGCGATCTCGCTCTGGCTCATTTCGCCGACGAAGCGCATGTGCAGCACGCGCCGGTCGCGGTCGTCGAGCTCGCGGATCGCCGGCGTGACGCTCGCGTCCGCGAGCACGAGCTCGTAGCGGTCCTCCTCGACGCCGATCTGCTCCAGCGCCGTGCGCCCCTCGCCGTCATCGCTCATCGCCGCGGGGGCGTCGAGCGAGTCTGCTTCGTAGGCGCGCACCGCGAGCATCCCGTCGAGCACCTCCTCGCCGCTGATCTGCAGGTACTCGGCGATCGCGTCGATCGTCGGCGCCGCACGGCGATCGCCCATCAGCTCCTCCTGGGCGGCTTCGATCGCGGCGGCCCGCTCCTGCGCCCCACGGGGCACGTGAACCGACCATGTCGCGTCGCGGAAGTACCGGCGCAGCTCACCGAGGATCGTCGGGATCGCGTAGGACGCGAAGTTGTGGCCGCGCGCAGGATCGAAGCGGTCGATCGCCTTCATCAGCCCCAGGCTGGCCACCTGAACGAGGTCCTCGCGAGGCTCCGACGAGCGCACGTATCGCTGCGCCAGGCGGCGGGCGAGCGGAAGGAACATCGTCGCCAGCGCGTCGCGCGCCGCCAGGTCCTGGCGCTCGCGCAGCCGCGTGAACAGCTCCTCGATCGAGGGCGCTCCGATCGGCCGCGTCACGGCTGGGCGGTGGGAGAGCAGGCCCGGGACGGCCTCACCCTCCTCCGCGGGCCCCCGCCGGCGCCCGCGCTTCAGATGTTTCTCGCCGGTTAGCAGCGTGAGTGGCGCGTACGGCGCCCGGACCCTGCGTAGGTCTGCCTGTTCTGCCCCACTGAGGGAGTGACGGCCACGCACGCTGAGGCGCCGGTGCCGTCCTTCCGTTGCGTTGCTGCCTCAGGCAGCTTGGGAGTGAACAAGGTTGACCTCATACAGAGTCGCTCACCCCTGTTGTACCCCGGACGGCGCGCGATGCAAGCACATCGGCGCCGCCCGGTCAGCGATCGGACGTTATGCGGAGGCGCCCTGCGTCGCTCCGGCGTGGGCGACCGGATGCCTGCCCTCCGCGAACTCCTCGACGATCTTCGCGCAGAAGGCCGGAAGGTCATCCGGCTTGCGGCTCGAGACGAGCCCCTCGTCGACGACGACCTCCTTGTCGACCCAGTTGGCGCCCGCGTTGCGGAGGTCCGTTTTGAGCGACGGCCATGACGTCAGCGTGCGGTCGCGCACGAGCTCCGCGTCGATCAGCGTCCACGGCCCGTGACAGATCACGCCCACGGGCTTGCCGGCGGAGAACACCTCGCGCAGGAAGCTCAGCGCGTCCTGCTGCGTACGCAGCTGGTCCGGGTTGGCAACGCCGCCCGGCAGGACCACGGCGTCGTAGTCGCCAGGGTCAGCCTGCGCGAGCGTTTCGTCAACCGGGTAGGTCGTGCTCTTGTCGAGGTGGTTGAAGGACTGCACCTCGCCCTCCTCCGGGGCGATCAGCACGGGCTCTGCGCCGGCTTGCTCGACGGCCTTCCACGGCTCGGTCAGCTCGACCTCCTCGACGCCCTCCTGGGCGACGAGAAATGCAATTTTCTGTCCGTTCAGCTCAGAGGCCATTTCGTCTCCTTTCAGGTCTTTCACCCTTCGCGTACCCGTGAGCGCGAGGGGCAAACGGTCACCTCGCAGACGCGCCGGGCAACCTCGCGAATGGCCGGCCGCAGCACGACGCCGCGCGGCCGGGGCTTCAATCGGCGAGCAGCTCGAGCACGGCGGTCTCGATTCGCCGCCGCACGCGGGGGCGGGCCAGGTCCGGGCCGCCCCCGTTCATCGCGCCGAGCGCCGGGGCGATCGTCGTGCCCGCCTTGAAGCGGTCGATCACGCGGGGATCGACGTACGAGGCCCGCGCCACGGCCGGGGTGTTGCCGAGGTACGCGGCGACCGTCTTGATCGCGGCGCTGACCGCCCGGTCGGGACCCCCGCGGCTGCGTCGCGGGCCCGTGCGTGCCGCCAGTGCGACCGCCGCCAGCACGGTCGCGTTCCACGTACGGAAGTTCTTGGCGCTGAAGTCCCCGCCGGTCGCTTCCTTGATGTAGGCGTTGACCTCGTCCGCGTGCAGCTCGCGCCACCTGCCTCCGTCGCGGTAGGCCAGCAGCTGCTCCGCACCGCGGCGGCGCTTGAGCGTCGCGATCACGGCGAGCGACTCCGGATCGGCCACGGCCTGGACGCGGCGCTGCCCGGACTTGGCCGGGAAGTCGAAGACCAGCTCCCCGTCCTCGATCGTGACGTGTTCACGCAGCATCGTCGTCAGGCCGTAGGACTCGTTGCGCTCCGCGTAGTCCTCCGAGCCGATGCGGAAGAAGCCGAGGTCGAGCAGCCGCGCGGCGCAGCCGAGCACGAGCTCGCGCGACAGCGCCGTGGCAGGCAGCTCACCGTTCGCCGGGGTGGCCGGTCTCAGGTCGCGCGCGACCTGGCGGCGCAGGCTCGGCAGACTCTCGCCGAACGCGATCATCGAGTCGAACTTCTGCCTGTCGCGATGGCTGCGCCAGCGCGGGTGGTAGAGGTACTGCTTGCGTCCGGCGGCGTCGATGCCAGTCGCCTGCAGGTGGCCCAGCGGATCCATGCAGATCCACACCTCCCGCCAGGCGGGCGGAATTCCGAGCTCGGCGATCCTCTCCATCACCTCGGGGTCGTCGATCTTCGCTCCGGCCGGGTCGCGGTACTCAAAGCCGCGCCCTCGCCTGCGGCGGCTGATCCCTGGCGCGGCGCAGTCGGATCGTCTCAGTCTCGGCATGCGCAGCTTTCTACACGACACGGCCGCCCGGTTCCTCCGATCGATGACTGTGTACGGCCCTCCGCCGGACCGGGTCGGTGCGTCGCGGCGCTCCGCGCACTCAGTACCCCTGGCCGCGGTGGGCAAACCGGGCGGGTCCATCAGCGGAGCGCCCCCGCTTGACTCGGGCAGACGCGGGGTAGATGGACCGCGACCCGGCCCGGCCGACACGGGCGACACAGCGCGAGCAGCGAGGGAGGACATGAGCAACGGGGTTCAGACGGGGACGATCACCACGAATATTCCCGGGCGGCTCGACCGGCTTCCCTGGTCGCGATTTCACTGGTTGATCATCATCGGTCTCGGCACCGCCTGGGTCCTGGACGGGCTCGAGGTCAACGTGGTCGGCTCGATTTCGAGCAGGCTCTCGGAATCCGGCGCCGGCGCCGGCCTGAGCAAGTCGGACATCTCGAGCTGGGGAGCATCGCTGTACGTCGGCGGCGCGTGCGTCGGCGCGTTGATCTTCGGGCAGCTGACCGACCGATACGGACGCAAGCGGCTGTTCATGATCACCCTCGCGATCTACCTGCTCGGCACCGTCCTGACCAGCCTGACCTTCTCCTCGACGTGGTTCTTCGTGTTCCGCTTCCTGACGGGCATGGGGATCGGAGGCGAGTACAGCGCCATCAACTCCGCGATCGACGAGCTGATCCCCGCCAGGCACCGCGGGCGCGTGGACATCTCGATCAACGGCAGCTACTGGCTGGGCGGCGTCGGCGGTGCGCTGCTCTCGGTGGTGATGCTGAACACGGCGATCTTCCCGATCGACCTCGGCTGGAGGCTCTCGTTCGTGCTCGGTGCCGTGATCGGGCTGGCCGTGCTGCTGGTCCGCAGACACGTCCCCGAGAGCCCGCGCTGGCTGTTCATCCACGGCCGTGAGGAGGAGGCGGAGCGGATCGTCACGGACATCGAGCACCAGGTGGAGGAGTCGACCGGCCGAAAGCTGCCCCCGCCGGTCGGAGGCGAGCTGACCGTGCGCCAGCGCAAGGCGATCCCCTTGTCGCTGATCGTCCGCTCGGTCGTGACCATGTACCCGAAGCGGACGGTCCTCGGCCTGGCCCTGTTCATCGGCCAGGCCTTCATCTACAACTCGGTGCTGTTCGGCTTCGGGCTGCTGATGACCACCTACTTCCACACAGCCTCGGGAGACATCCCCTACTACATCGCGATCTTCGCGCTCGGCAACTTCGCCGGTGCGCTGCTGCTCGGCCCGCTGTTCGACACCGTCGGGCGCAAGGTGATGATCGCCGGCACGTACATCACCTCCGGCGTCCTGCTGATCGTCACCGGCCTGCTCTTCAAGGGACATCACCTCGACAGCACGACCTTCGAGGTCTGCATCTGCGTCGTCTTCTTCTTCGCCTCAGCGGGCGCGAGCGCCGCCTATCTGACCGTCTCGGAGGTCTTTCCGATGGAGACGCGCGCGCTGTGCATCGCCGTGTTCTACGCCGTCGGGACAGGTCTGGGCGGTGTGATCGGGCCGCAGGTCTTCAACCGCATGATCGAAACCGGAAGCTACGAACAGGTCTTCCTCGCGTTCGGGCTGGGCGCCGTGATGATGATCCTCGGCGGGCTGGCCGAGATCGTCTTCGGCGTCAAGGCCGAGGGCGAAAGCCTCGAGAACATAGCCAGGCCGCTGACTGTCGAGGACGCGCCGCAGGGGACAGTCCAGCCCGCCCCCGCCGGTTGAGTGGCGGACGGGTTGTCCTCGCCCGCGGCGGGTAGAGCCAGGCGGCATCCCAATCCGAGGAGGACACCATGCCAGCGACGAAGAGCAGTTCCGGGATCCTGTCGGAGGGCCGCCGGGAGGATCGCGAGAAGATCGTGGCGATGCTCTCGAAGGCGTACTGGATGGAGATCGAGACGGTGATGAGCTACATCGCCAACTCGACCAACCCGGACGGGATCCGCGCCCAGGAGGTGATCGCCTCGCTGCGCGAGGACATCCAGGAGGAGCTCGGGCACGCGATGCAGTACGCGACCCGCATCAAGGAGCTCTACGGCGTCGTCCCCGGCTCGCAGCAGTTCAGCCCCGAACAGGACTACCTGCAGCCGCCCGAGCGCCAGAGCGACATCGTGCACGTGATCAAGGGCGTGATCGCCGCCGAGACCGGCGCGATCGATTTCTACAACGAGATCATCGAGGCGACCGACGAGAGCGATCCGGTGACCAACGACATGGTGATCGCGATCCTGCGCGACGAGGAGGGCCACCGTCGCCTGTTCGAGGGCTTCATGCGGGAGTACGAAGACCTCGACGATCGCCGGTCCTGAAAGCCTGGCGCTCGTTTGGGCGAGACCGGTCGGGGTAGAGCTTTGCCATGGAAATCGGAGCCTTCTTCATCCTCCTCCTAGTCGCGATCGTCCTCGGACTGATCGGCGTCGCCATCTACGCGGTCGCCTCCCGCGGCCGCCGGCGTCAGCTCAGCAGCAGGGGCGGCTCGCTCGATGCGGGGCGAGACGCGTCGCCGGCCGAGCAGGACGAGCGCCCGGAGCACGTCCAGGTCGACACGCCACAGCGCGCCCGTTTCATCGGCTCCAGGTGAGACGCAGCCGGGGGCGGCGCGTAGATGTGGAACGTCCAGCCCACAGCTGAGCCGCATGCCGAGGGCTGCTGATGGCCGACCCGCTGCACGCCTACGAACACGTGAGCGGGATCTACTTCCCGATCGCGATCGGGGTGTTCGCGTTCATCGTCCTGACGCTGGCGGCGCTGCTGCTCGCCGGTGCCAGACGGCGCGCCGCGGGTGGCAAGACGGAGGCGACGCGCTTCGAGGTGGTGTACGCCGCCGGCCTGGCGGCCGTCGTTGCGTTTCTGCTCGCCGTCACGTTCCACGCCGAGACGCCGCTGGACACGGTCGCCGCCAACCCGGTCCTGCGGATCCACGTCACCGCTGCGCAGTGGAGCTGGCGCTTTGAGTACCCGGGCGGCAAGACGGTGCTCTCCGTCTCGACGCTGCGCCCTCCCGTAGCCGAGGTCCCGGCCGGGCAGGAGGTCGAATTCTGGGGCAGCTCCCGCGACGTGATCCACGGCTTCTACGTGCCGAGGCTGCGCTTCCAGCGCCAGTTCCTGCCTGGCTACGTGACACGCTTCGACATGCGCTTCGACCGGCCGGGAGCCTACGGAGGCGCCTGCTCGGTGTACTGCGGTGAACAGCACACCGAGATGCACTTCGAGCTGCGCGCCGTCAGCCGGACGGAATACGAGAGCTGGCTCGAATCCGCGCAGAGCCCGCCGCCGAGCGATGCCGGGAGCACGACATGAGCGTGACCGCGCTGCCGCTGCGAGCGGCGCCGCTGCGCACGCTCGCCTCGACCGATCACAAGCGCATCGCCGCGCAGGCGGCCCTCGCCGCGTTCGGGTTCTTCCTGGCCGGTGGCCTGCTGGCGCTCGTGATGCGCAGCCAGCTCGCCGCCGACGGCGGCGTCGTCTCCCAGAACGTCTACGACCAGCTGTTCACGATGCACGGCTCGACGATGGTGTACCTGTTCATCGTTCCGATCGGGCTGGCGGCCGGCGTCTACCTCGTGCCGTTGCAGGTCGGCGCCGCCGAGATCGCCGGACCGCGCGCTGCGCTGGCCGGGCTGTGGCTGCTGCTGCTCGGAGGCGTGACGATGTGGGCGGGGTTCCTGACCAGCGGCGGCGCCGCTGCCGCCTCCTGGTGGGGGTTCGACCCCCTCTCCGACTCGATCCACTCGCCCGGCAGCGGCATGGAACTCTGGATCCTCGGCGTGATGATGGCGACGGGGGGGCAGCTGCTGTGGGCGGGATGCGTGCTCGGCACGGCGCTGCGCAAGCGCGCACCGGGCATGACGTTGCTGCGCATGCCCGTCTTCACGTGGACGATGGTCGTCACCTGCCTGTTGACCCTGTTCGCGTTTCCGGCGCTGATCCTGGCGCTGGTGCTGCTCTGGGCACAGCGGCATTTCGGCGGAGTCCTGTCGGGCGGCCTCGGCGCGGTCGACTACCAGCAGCTGTTCTGGTTCTACGGGCACCCCGTCGTGTACGTGATGTTCTTCCCGTTCGTCGGCATGGTCGCCGAGTCGCTGTCGACGTTCTCCGGCAGGCGCTTCTTCGGGTACCGCGCCTTCGTGGTGGCGCTGCTGGCCTTCGCCGGGCTCTCGATGAGCGTCTGGGGCCACCACATGTTCACGATGGGGCAGGTCACCAACAAGTACTTCGCGCTGACCTCGACCCTGCTGATCGTCCCTGCCGGGATCGAGTACCTCGACTTCCTCGGCACGCTGTGGCGGGGGAGCCTGCGCTTCACGACGCCGTTCCTGTTCGCCGTCGCGTTCATCGTCCAGTTCCTGATCGGCGGGCTGACGGGGATCATCGTCGCCTCGCCGCCACTGGACTACCACCTCAACATGACCTACTTCGTGGTGGCGCACTTCCACTACACGATCTTCGCCGGCAGCGCCTTCGGCCTGTTCGCCGGCATCTACCTGTGGTTCGGAAAGGCAACCGGCGTGATGCTGCGCGAAGGCCTCGGCAAGCTCCACTTCGCGCTGCTCGTGGTGGGCACGAACCTCACGTTCTTCCCGATGTTCGCGCTCGGCGCCGAGGGGATGGTGCGCCGGATCGCGGCGTACCCGTCGAGCACTCACTGGCGGACGCTGAACGTGCTCTCGACGATCGGCTCGGGCGTGATCGCGCTGGCGGTCGCCGTGTTCATCCTCAACGTCGTCATCTCGCTGCGCGCGCGCCGCCCGGCGGGAGACGACCCCTGGCAGGGACACACCCTGGAGTGGGCGACCAGCTCGCCGCCGCCCCGCTACAACTTCGAGGCGCTGCCGCCGATCGGATCGCACGCGCCGCTGCTCGATCTGCGCGAACAGGCCGCCGAGGCAGGGGCGCCGGCATGAGGCGCGCCGCGGTGGTGCTGCTCGGCTGGGGCGCATGGCTTGCAGTGCTGACCGCCGCCCAGCTCGCCTTCGCGCCGGTGCGCCCGCGCTCGGTCGGGCTGCACCCGATCGAGTACGAGCTGCTGGGAGGCGCGGCCGCAGCGTGCCTGCTCACAGGGCTGGGCCTGTGGCGGCTCGACCTCCGCCGCGCTGCGGTCGAGCGTCCGCGAGCGCTGCCCGACCAGTCGCTCGCCGCGGCCACGCTGGCCGCGGGTCTTGCGCTCGCGCTGCTCGGGGCCGGCTTCGGGCTGTGGCTGATCCTGGTCGGCGCCGGCGTCACGGCACTCGGCGCCGGTGGCCTGCTGCGCGAAGCACGTGCGCGGCGGCGCACCCGTCGTCTCGGGGGCGCGCCGTGACCGCCGCGCCGACGCTCGCGCGCCTGCTGGGCTCGTGGAGCTTCGACCCGGTCGTGGTCGCGTCGCTCCTGGCCGCGGCGGGGCTCTACGGGCTCGGCGCCGTGCGAGCCGGCGCCCGCTGGCCGGCATGGCGCGCTGCTTCCTTTTTGGCGGGGCTCGCCACGATCGCGCTGGCGCTGCTCTCGGGCATCGACGGCTACGCCGAGGAGCTGCTGTCGGTTCACATGGTCCAGCACCTGCTGCTCTCGCTGCTGGCGCCCGTACTGCTGCTGTGGGGAAGGCCGGTCGGTCTCGCACTTCGAGCCGCAGGACCGCGCGTGCGCGGGGCGCTCGGCGGAGCGCTGTCGAGCGGCCCCGCACGGACCATCGCTCAGCCCGCAGTCGGCCTCGCGCTGTTCGCTGCGACGGTGCTCGTGACCCACCTGACGGGGCTGTTCGAGCTGGCCCTCACCGACCCGTCCGTGCACGCGCTCGAGCACGCCGCGATGTTCTGGACCGGACTGGCGTTCCTGGCGCCTCTGGTCTCAGCCGACCCGCTGCCGCATCCGCCGGCGCCGCTCGCTCGCTTCGCATGGCTGATGGGGGGCATGACGGCGATGGCCGTGCCCGGGGCGCTGCTGGCGTTCGCGCGAACCGTGCGCTACCCCCACTACCTCCTGACGAGCCACGCACTCGACCGCTCCGCGCTGGCCGACCAGCAGCTCGGGGGGGCAATCATGTGGGTCGGAGGGACTCTCGCGATGTTCGCTCTGGCGCTGCTCGTCACCTTCGGAGCGATGCTCGCCGAAGAGCGACGAGCCGAGCGCCGCGAACGCTACGCGGACGCCACAGCCGAGCCGGCGCCGGCGGCGCGGGGATGAGGCGCCGCCTGGCAGCGCTCGCGGCGGCGCTCTGCGGCGGGCTGGCCATCGTGCAGCTCGCGCTGGCAGACGAACGAGGTCATGCGGCGGCGGCGGCGCCGCCGGCCGTGTCGAGCGCTTCGCTCGTGGCGAGCGGCCGCGCGCTGTTCGAATCCTCGTGCTCCGCCTGTCACGGCATCGGCGCGGGCGGGATACACGGACGCGGGCCGAGCCTGCGCGGAGTCGGCGCTCTTGCCGCCGACTTCTACCTGCAGACCGGGCGGATGCCGCTGTCCGCCTCGCGCGCGGAGCCGCTGCGTACCCGCCCGGCGTTTCCCCAGCGCCAGATCCGTGCGCTGGTCGCCTACGTCGCCTCGTTCGGCGGACCGGCCGTTCCCGACGTGCAGCCCGGGCGCGGCTCGCTCGCCGACGGTGAGCGCCTGTTCGCCCTCGACTGCGCCGGCTGTCACACGATCCAGGGGCAGGGCGGGATCGTGACAGGCGCGATCGCCCCGTCGCTGAACCAGGCCTCGCCGCGGCAGGTCGGCGAGGCGGTGCGGGTCGGGCCGTACGTGATGCCGCGCTTTGGAGAAGCCGAGATCTCCGCGGCGCAGCTCGACTCGCTCGCGCGCTACGTCCAGTATCTCCAGCACCCGGAAAACCGCGGCGGCTGGGGGATCGGGCGGATCGGGCCGATCCCCGAGGGGATGGTCGCGTGGCTGCTCGGCGCGGCGGCTCTGCTGCTGGTCGCCCGGGTGATCGGAGAGCGCCGCGAGGACGATCCCGAGGAGCGTGAGACCCACCATGGCTAGCCGGCTCTGGAAGGCGCTGGTGGTGCTCGTGCTCTGGGCCTGGGGTGCGCTGCGGCCCCGGCGCCGCGCCCGCGCCCGGCGTCGCGAGGTCGATCCGTCCCGCCGCGACGCGGGCTCTCCGGCATGGGTCGAGCGAACGCTGCTCGGGCTGCTGGCGGCGATCCCACTGTCGTGCGCCGCGTTTGCCGTCCTCTACATCCTGGATCCGAACACGCAGCTGCTCGGCCTGGCTTTGGGCGCGGCGCTGGCGCTGCTCGCGGCGGCGCTGATCCTGGCCGGCAAGCGGCTCCTGCCCCAGGAGACGAAGGTGGAGGAGCGCCCGATCCCCGGCGATCGGCAGGCCGTCGATGAGGTCCTCGAGCAGGCGCACGCGGCCACGGATGGGATCACCCGGCGAGGGCTGCTGCTGGGCGCCGCCGGCGCTGCCGGGGCCGGTCTGACAGCCGCGGTCGCTGTGCCCGTGGTCGCGCTCGGCCCGGGAATCGAGGACCAGCTCTCGCGCACGCCGTGGCACGCCGGCCGCGCGCTCGTCGACGAGCAGGGCGCGCCGCTCGCCGCCGCAGCGATCCGCGAAGGGAGCTTCGTGACGGCGTTCCCCGAGGGGGCCGACAAGGAGAATCTGGACGCGCCGGTGGTGCTCGTGCGCGTCGACCCCGCTTCGCTGCGGGCCTCCTCCGAGCGCGCGGGCTGGGCGCCGATGGGAATCCTCGCCTACTCGAAGATATGCACCCATGCGGCCTGCGCGATCTCGCTGTATCGAGCGCCGCTCAGCCCCTCGACGCAGTCGCGTGGCCCGGCCCTGGTCTGCCCCTGCCATTACTCGACTTTCGACGTGCTCGACTCCGGGCGGGTGGAATTCGGCCCGGCGGGGCGTCCGCTGCCGCAGTTGCCACTGAGCATCGACGCGCAGGGGACGCTGCGCGCCGCCGGGCCGCTGTCGGGGCCGGTCGGCCCGTCCTGGTGGGGAGACGCGCGGTGAGCCGGCGCAGCGCGCGAGACCCGGTCGAGTTCGTCGAGGAGCGCCTCGGCGGCGCGCGCGGGCTCCGCTTCCTGATGAGCTACGTGTTCCCGGACCACTGGAGCTTCCTGCTCGGCGAGGTCGCGCTCTACGCGTTCGTCGTGCTGATCGCCACTGGCACGTTCCTGGCGCTGTTCTTCAGCCCCGACCTCGGCACGGCCGTCTACCACGGGAGCGACCCGGCGCTACAGGGCCAGAGCATCTCGAGCGCTTACGCCTCGACGCTGAAACTGTCCTACCACGTCTCCGGTGGGCTGCTGATGCGCCAGACCCACCACTGGGCGGCGCTCCTGTTCCTGGCGGCGATCACGCTGCATCTGCTGCGGATCGTCTTCACGGGGGCGTTTCGAAAGCCGCGCGACATCAACTACTTCATCGGCGTGACGCTGCTGGCACTGGCGATCCTCGAGGGCTTCGCCGGGTACTCGCTGCCGGACGACCTGCTGTCGGGGATGGGCTTGGCGATCGCCTGGGCGGTGGCGATGTCGCTGCCGCTCATCGGCGGGCCGTTCGCGACGGCGCTCTGGGGCGGGCGCTTCCCTGGAACGAGCGTCTTCGAGTCGCGCCTCTACATCGCCCACGTCTTCGTGCTGCCGGCGATCCTGGCCACGCTGATCGCCGTGCACCTCGCGATCATCATGCGCCAGCGCCATTCACAGTTCCCGGGCCCTGGCCGCCGCGAGGACAACGTCGTGGGCACGCCGATGTGGCCCGCCTACGCGCTTCGCTCGCTCGGGCTGTTCGCGGCCGTCGCCGCGGTGCTCGTGTTGATGGGGGGACTGATCCAGATCAACCCGGTGTGGCTGTGGGGCCCGTACCACCCGTACCTCGGCACCAACGGCGCGCAGCCCGACTGGTATCTGGGCTGGCTGATCGGAGCGCTCCGGCTGATGCCCAACCTCGAGATCTCGGTGTTCGGGCACACGCTCGTCCCCAACCCGTTCTTCGGCGGCGTGTTGTTCCCGACCGTCGTGTTCGCGCTGCTCTACGCGCTGCCGTGGCTCGACCGCCGCTTCATCTCGCGGGACCCCGCGCGCCATGACCTGCTTCAGAGCCCGCGGGAAAATCCGCGGCGCACGGCACTCGCAGCCGCCGTCTTCTCCGCCGTCGCGATCGTCTTCGCGGCGGGCTCGGCCGACCGTATGTTCTTCCAGTTCGGCTTCGGCTACGAAGGCGCGATCTGGTTCTTCCGCGGCGCGTTCCTCGCCATACCGGTGGCCGTCTTCGTGATCACGCGCAGAATCTGCCTGGAGCTGGCCGTCGAACGCGAGCATCCGCTGCGCGGCTGGTCGGGGCGGATCGTCGCACGCGACGCATCCGGCGGTTTTGCGCCGGTCGACGCGGGTAGCACGATCAGCGAAGCGAGCGATCACGGAGGAAGCACATGAGCACGAGCCCCCAGCGACAGCGCATAGTCGTCGGCGTAGACGGCTCGAGCCCCTCCGTCGCCGCCCTTCACTGGGCGGCCGGGGAGGCGCGGCGCCATGGCGCGCGCCTCGAGGCGGTGATCGCGTGGCGGCCGAGCGCCGCCGCGATCGGAGGGCCGGGAGGTCGCCCGCCGGCCTCGGCCCGGACCCTGCAGGAGCACCGCGCCGATGCCGAGGCGGTGCTCGACCTCGCGCTCCGGGAGATCTCGAGGGGCGCCATCGAGATCGAGCGCCGGGCAATGCGCGGCTCGCCGCACCGCGTGCTGCTCGAGGCAGCCGAGGGCGCCGACATGCTCGTGATCGGCGGGCGCTCGGGCAAGCTCGCAGGGAAGATGCCCTGGTCGACCGGCCAGCAGGTCGTCAGCGACGCCTCCTGCCCGGTCGTCGTGGTGCCGGCCGCGGCGGCGCGGCTCGCCGAGCACCACGACGCTGAGGAGCTCGGCGAGAGCTCCGGGCGTGCGGGCGCCGGCGTCGCCGGCGGCGGCGTGCTGCCCGGCTAGGGACCTCAGCCGAGCGCCGTCCGCTCGAGCTCGCGGCGCAGCTCGGCGACAGACTCGAAAACGGCGATCGCGCCCGCGTCGAGGAGCTCTTCGCGCGCGAATCCGCCGGTCAGCACGGCGATCGTCCCCACCCCGGCTCGTTTCGCGGCCTCCACGTCCCACGGAGTGTCCCCGACCATCACCGCGTCCTCCGGGCGCGCCCCGACCTTCTCCAGCGCGGCTTGGACGAGGTCCGGCTCGGGCTTCGTCGCCTTCACGTCCTTGGAGCTGGTCCAGCCGTCGGCCAGCTCGCGGGCGTCGAGCATCTCGAGGTAGTGCTCGAGCTCCTCCGGCTTCGCCGAGGTCGCGATCACGACCCTGTGGCCGCGGTCCCCGAGCTCGACGATGAGCTCGCGCGCGCCCTCCATCGCGCGTACCTCCCCGATCATCTTGCCGTAGACGCCCGTCTCGTCCTCGCGGATCGCGTCGCCCAGCTCCCGCTCGGCGGCCTCTCCGGCGAGCGCCTTCACGAGCTGGTCGCCGCCCATCCCGATGTGGCGGTGGATGCGCCACACGGGCAGCACGACGTCGTGTCGTGCGAAGGCGCGAAACCACGCGAGAGCGTGCTGGTAATTGGTGTCGATCAAGGTTCCGTCGACGTCGAGGATCGCGACCCCCATCGTCAATACGCGCTGCCCGTCGACGCCGCCGGCTCGCGCCGCGCCTCCTCGCTCAGGCGTGGCAGCACCTCGTTGGCATATGTCTCGAAGAAGCGCTCCTGTTCGGGGCCGATCTGCTGGATGTAGAGCTCGTCGAAGCCGGCGTCCTCGTACCTGCGGATCTGCTCGAAGTGAGCCTCGAGGTCCGGCCCGCACGGCAGCTCCTCGCCGATCATCTCCTCGCTGACGAGCTCGACCGCCTGTTCGAAGTGGGCCGGGGTGGGCAGGATCTGGGAGAGCTCACCGGGCAGCGACTCGTTCGGCCACAGCCGGTGTGCCGTCGCCCGCGCCGAGGCCTCGTCGGGGCCGAGGCAGACCTTCATGCCGCCGGCGACGAGCTTCTCTGCATGAGCTTCGCTGCGAAACGACTCGACCGCGTCCTTGGCGGGCGCCACGGTGCAGAAACCGTCGCCGATCCTCGCCGCCAGCCGCGTCGACTTCGGGCCGAAGCCCGAGATCAGGATCGCCGGCGGCTCGCGCGGCAGATCGTAGATGCGCGCTTTCTCCACGGTGTAGTGGCGGCCGCGATGGCTCTGCATGCCCCCGCGCCAGAGCAGGCGGATCACCTCGACCGCCTCCTCGAGCATCTCCAGGCGCTCATCGGCCTGGGGCCAGCGGTCGCCGAGGATGTGCTCGTTCAGCGCCTCGCCGCTGCCGAGCCCGAGCACGAATCGTCCCTCCAGGAGGAGCGCGGAGGTGGCCGCGGCCTGGGCGATGATCGCCGGGTGGATGCGGACGGTCGGGCACGTCACGGCGCTCGTCACCTTCATCCGCGACGTCGCCTCCGAGAGCGCGCCGATCGTCGACCAGACGAATCCGCTGTGGCCCTGCTCGTCGTTCCATGGATGGAAGTGGTCAGAGATCCACAGTCCGTCGAAGCCGGCTTCCTCGGCCATCCGCGCCTGTCGTACGAGCTCCTTCGGTGCGAACTCCTCACTGGAGAGGAAGTAACCGATCTTCATCTGGGACCTCCTTGGACCGTCGCCTGTTCCTCGCACGAATCCCTACCCGCGCCCAACGCGCTCAACCCGTCAGGGCGCCGCGCAGGAGGCGGCTCACCCCCGCGGTGGCCGCTGTGCATACCGGTTATGCCGTCAGGGGCGCGGGTAGGGAGGACGCATGCAAGAAGAGACACCAGAGGAGCGCGAGCAGGCCGAGCAGGCGGCGCGAGAAGCCGCGCAGATCGGCGGGACGGCTTCCGTCCCGGGCGGGGATCCCGCCGGGCGCCCCGTGCGCGAGGCCGGTGGCGGCGAGGCCGAGGGATTCGAGCAGGCCGAGGAGCTGCTGATCGAACACGCCTCGCACGGCGATGAGCAGCCGGCCCACTTCGTCCTCCATCATCAGGGCGTCGAGGAGGAGCCGGACCCCGCCCGCGCCGACGGCGAGGCTGACCACGAGCACAGCAGCGAGCGGGAGGACGAGGAGACCTCGCCCGGGTAGCGGCCGATGGCGGAGTCCGAGCGGGCGCAGCGGTTCCGGGGCGGCGACGCCCGGCGCGGTGAGACCGAACACGAGCGGCTGGACCGCAACCTCGAGGAGCTGACCGGGGAGCTGCGCGTCGTCGTCACCGGCGTGCAGGTGCTATTCGCCTTCCTGTTGATCGTGCCGTTCAACAGCGGCTTCGCGCACATCGGTGCGTTCGAGCGGACCGTCTATCTGGTGACGCTGCTGCTGGCCGCGCTGTCGGCGGTCTGCACGATCGCGCCCTCGGCGCAGCACCGCTGGCTGTTCCGTCACGACGACAAGCGCCACCTCGTGTTCAGCTCCAACCGTGTCGTGATCGCCGGCATGGCCTTCCTGGCGCTGGCGATGTGCGGGTGCATGCTGCTCGTGACGACGAAGCTGTTCGGAGTGGGCGCCGGCGTGCTCACGGCGGGACTGGGCTCGATCCCGTTTCTCGCGCTGTGGTTCGCGATTCCGATGCGCCGCGCGGCGGCGCTCGGCCGCGAGCAGCGCCGCGACGGCTAGGCGCCGCAGCTCAGCCGTCCGGGCTTGTGTCGATCGCCATGTAGGAGTAGGCGCCGGGGAAGCCGTCACGGCTCGTCCTGACCATCCCCGGGCATCCTTCGCGCAGTTCCTCGCAGTCCCACCGCGTGCCGTTGTGCAGGTGGATGTCCAGACGGGAGAGGTAGTAGAAGGAGAAGGCGTTGCCGTCGCCTCGCGGATCGATCGCGGCCTCCGTCGGGTCCGCGCGCCAGCGTTCGCTGAGCAGCCGCTTGTCGGCCGATCCCTTGTGCTTGACGTACTTGTCGAACCAGGCCGACGTGTACCAGTCGATTAGATCGGGGCCGCGCAGGGAGGCGCCGAACGCCTGGTTCGGGATGAAGCTGAAGTCCAGGTGCGAGCCGCCGCGGATGATGATCTGACCGCTGTCGACGCCGGCGCGACTGTACGCCAGCGAGGCGCTTGACTTCGCCAGCGATTCGGGCAGGCCGGTGTTCGGCAGGGGCGGCAGCCCATAGTCGGCGGAGATGCCGAGGCCGGGCTTGGCGATCGGCACGACCGTCCGCGCCCCCGGGTCGGACGGGCACGGCTTCTCCCCGATCGCGCTTTTCGAAGGCGAGCCGCCCTGCTGGCTGGGCACCGAGCCCGCTTCCGGTCCGGGGCCGCCGAGGTTGTCCCACGCGACGACGGCCTTCACGCGCGGGTCCCACTGTGCGATGTAGGAGACCCCGGCGGCGCCGTAGGAGTGTCCCGCGAGCCCGATCTGCGACGCATTCAGCTGCTTGTAGAACGGGTTGTAGGCGGCGTCGAGCCCTGCGGCAACGCGTTCGTCCTGCTTGGCCGCGTGGCTCGTCCCCGTTTCGCAGCTCGCCACCGGCTCGTAGGGGCGCTTTGGCGAGGAGAGCAGGAAGTTGATCGCGTCCTCGGTTCCGTCGTAGAAGGGCCGGCCGTCGCTCTGCGCCGGCACGCCCTCGTTTTCGTCGGGGGCCTGACCGGGCGTGTCGCTCTGCCCCTGGCCCTGCGGGTCGAACGTGAGCACGACGTAGCCGTCCTTGGCGAGCGCCTGGGCGGCGTACCAGTACATCTGTTCGTCGGCCTGTACCGAGCCGTTCGTGATCACGATCCCGGGCCGCTTCTTCGGGCCGGCTTTCGTCTCCCAAACGCGGCCCGACAGCGTCGCGCCGTCGCGTGCCGTGAACAGGACCTTCTGCACGAGGCCGTAGCCGTTCTTCTGCCAGTCGTAAAGGCGCACGTCACCCGCGCAGCCGTTGCCGCCGTTCCAGCACAGATCGTCGCTGAACAGCCGGCCCGGGTCGCTTGCCTGCGCGCTCACCGCTTCGACCAGGTTGAGCGTGCTCTGTTCGGTGAGCCGCGCCTGGTATTCCGGTGTGTCGTAGATCGCCTGGCGCTCCTGCGTGATCGCGAAGTTCTGCGCCTCGAGCACCGGTTCGAACGTGCTCGGCGGCGCGCCCTGCGCGCCTGCCGGCGCGATCAGCGCCATCGCCGCGGTCAACGCCAGCATCCCCCGTCCGACCTTCCGCATCCTCATCCTCCGACTGTCCCGAGCCCCGCCCCATGGCGCGGGTACCCGCCACGGCAAGACGGTAAACCGAGTCCGGTTCGGCTTACAGCACGATCGCGCGCATGACGTGCTCGTCGGGGAGCTTCCCGACGATCCGCCAGAGGATCTCGCGCTCCTCGGCCTGCTCTCGCTGGGAGTCGTTGATCAGCAGCCGCACGGCGCTGTGCGTGATCTTCATCTCGGGCGCCGTCAGCCCGATCCTCAGCAGTCCGCGCTCGTCGGCCGGCTCGTCGAGCAGGGTGAGCGCGCCGCGGGCGATCGCGCGGATCTCCGGCTCGTGCGCCTCATCGGCGATCAGCAGCCGCAGGGCGCTAGCCGCGACCGGCACCTCCTCGGCGTCGAGCAGCAGGTGGTACTCGACCGGCGCGTCCCCCGCCTCGCTCGCTCCGCCGCTCATTCGGCGACCACGCCGGCGGTGGGCTCCGCCTTCGCCGCGGCCCGCTCGCGCCGGGCGCGCGCGAGGCGTCCGCCCAGCGCGGCCAGGAACATGCCGCCGATCGCGGTGACCACGGCGAGCAGCGGCGGGAAGCTGCCGAGCGAGACTTTCGCGTGGGTGCCGGCGATCGCGTGGGCGATCAGCAGCGACGCGCCGTAGATCGCACCGGCGACGAGACCGCGGTCGGCACCGCCCCAGCCGTCCTGGTGCTCGAACCCCGACAGCAGGCCGCCGATCGCGGCGAGGATCGCGACGACCCAGTAGGCGGTCGTCGAGACTCCCACGAGCACTCCGGCGAGCGCGCCGATGGCGGCCGGGATCACGCCGGCCAGCACGATCTGGGCGGGGCGCGAGCGATCTCTGAGCAGCACTGGTTCAGGCATCCCGGTCCTCTCCTTGAATCCTCGTGGCAAATCTACCTAACCGGGCGTAGGTTGCGCCGCCACCGGCGCCTGCCCGACGCCGTCGTAGGCTGGACAGAGCCGATGCCCGAGCCGCTGCGCCTCTCGATCCTCGATCAGTCCCCCATCTCGGAGGGGTCCTCCGGCTCGCAGGCGCTGCGCAACACGATCGATCTCGCACAGCTCGCCGACGAGCTCGGCTACCACCGCTACTGGGTCGCCGAGCATCACGGCGGCCCGATGCTGGCCGGCCCGAGCCCCGAGGCGCTGGTTGGGCCGATCGCAGCGGCGACAGAGCGCATCAGGGTCGGCAGCGGCGGCGTGATGCTGCCGCACTACAGCCCGTTCAAGGTCGCCGAGACCTTCAGCCTGCTCGCCGGGCTCTATCCGGGTCGCATCGACCTCGGACTCGGCCGGGCCGCGGGCACGGACCCGATGACGACCTTCGCGCTGCAGCGCGACCGGCGCACGGCCGCGCCCGATGACTTCCCGCAGCAGCTGGCCGAGCTGCTCGGCTATCTCGACGACAGCCTGCCGGCCGACCACCCGTTCGCGCGCCTCGCGGGAGCGCTCCCGGGCCTGCCGGAGCGGCCCGAGCCGTGGTTGCTCGGCTCCTCCCAGCAGAGCGCGATCTGGGCGGCGGAGCTCGGCCTTCCCTACGCATTCGCCGACTTCATCAACCCCAAGGGCGCGCCGGCCGCGCAGCTGTACCGCGAACGCTTCGCCGAGCACGAACACGCCGGGCGCCCCCGCACGGCCGTGGCCGTGTGGGCGATCGTCGCCGACACCGACGAGGAGGCCCACCTGATCGCGACCAGCGGTCGCATGGCGTTCACCTTGCTGCGCCAGGGGCGGCTGATCGCCGTTCCGCCTCCGGAGCGCGCCGAGCGCTTCCTGGCCGCGCAGGAGCAGGCCGGGGACGAGCCGGGCGGCCGGCGCCGGGCGCTGCTCGGCGCGCCCGCAACGGTTGCCGCGCAGCTGCGCGAGGTCGTCGCCGAGTACGGCGCGGAGGAGGCGATCGTCGTCTGCATCACCTACGAGCACGAGGCGCGCCGCCACAGCTACGAGCTGCTCGCCGACGCGCTCGGCCTGCAGCCCGGCGCGGCGGCCGCGCAGGACGCACCGGCACAGCCCGCCTGAGCGCGCCGCGCAGGTATGTTCAGCCGATGAGCGCGCCGCCGGCGATCCGCCGCGCCACGAGCGGGGACATCCCGGTCCTCGCGGCTGTGCTCGCACGAGCGTTCTTCGACGACCCCGTTGCAAGCTGGGCGTGGAAGCCGGACGCGCTGCGCATGGCCGCGCTCGAACGCTTCCAGGCCACGCGCATGCGCCAGTTGATCGGCCACGAAGAGGTCTGGTGCAGCGAGGACCGCGCCTGCGCGGCATTGTGGGCTCCGCCCGGCCACTGGCACTCGAGCGTCAGGGAAACGGCCGAGATCGTGCCGTGCTTTCTGCGCCCGCGACTGTTCGCGCGCCTGCCTCTCGTCGCGCTCGGCTGGGAAATGCTCGAGCGCGGCCACCCGCGGGAGCCCCACTACTACCTGGCGGTCCTCGGCACCGACCCGGGCGCCCAGGGCCGCGGGATCGGCTCGGCCGTGCTTCGCGGCGTGCTCGAGCAGTGCGACCGCGATGGCGTCGGCGCGTTCCTTGAGTCCTCGAAGGAGAGCAACATCGCCTACTACGCGCGGCATGGGTTCCGCGTGACCGAGGAGGTAGGCCTGCTGCGCGGGCCGACGATGTGGAGGATGTGGCGCGACCCGCGACCGTAGCCGCCGTCGCGCCGCCTCTCGATCGCCGACAGGAGTGATCCGCCCTCGCCGCCGCGCCGTACATGAGGGAAATCGCCGCGCCGGATGGGCGGTGGCGGTAACAAACCCATGCACGAAAGCGGTGAATAGATGAGTTACAACGTGAACCTCGAGGAGATCGATGCCGACGGCGCCGTCCGCGAAGCCGCCGACGGTGTCTCCGGTGACACGCGGCTGAGCTTTCTGAAGAAGGCCGGCGTCGCCGGCGGCGGCCTGCTCAGCGGGGGCGCGATTCTCTCGACGCTGGCGCCGGGCGCGATGGCGGCGACGCAGCA
This sequence comes from Solirubrobacterales bacterium, assembly GCA_025963965.1. Taxonomy (GTDB): domain Bacteria; phylum Actinomycetota; class Thermoleophilia; order Solirubrobacterales; family Solirubrobacteraceae; genus Palsa-744. The sequence continues at coordinate 26,556 of JAOPZS010000007.1, read as the reverse complement.
CGGCCGTCCTCCCGCCAAGTTCGGCAGGGGTGACATCGGCATCCTCAACTACGCCCTGACACTCGAGTACCTCGAGGCGGCGTTCTACAACGGCGCGACTGCCGCGAACCTGGCGCTGAACCCGCAGACGGCGGCCTTCCTGAAGACGGTCACGGCTGACGAGAACGCGCACGTCGCGTTCCTGAAGAAGGCTCTCGGCAAGAAAGCGGCCAAGCAGCCGAAGTTCGACTTCAAAGGCGCGAACACCAGCGTCGAATCGTTCATGAAGACCGCGCAGGTGCTCGAGAACACGGGCGTGCACGCCTACTCCGGCCAGGCCCTCAACATCAAGACGCCCGGCTATGTGAAGGCTGCTCTCTCGATCCTCACGGTCGAGGCTCGCCACGCGAGCGTGATCGGGCTGCTCAACGAAGGAGCCGCGCCCGGCGGCAAGGAAATGACGCCGGACGGGCCGTTCGACACCCCGCTGACGGCCTCGCAGGTGCTGAAGGCGGTCGAAGGGACCAAGTTCATCACCGGCTGAGCCGACCCGCTGAGCCCTACGTCGTCCGAGCGCGCTCCGAATGGGCGCGCTCGGTCGTTCCGGTGGGGCGGCCGGATCCGGTGAATCTGTTAAGACCTCGATTTTCCTCCCGTTGTGATCCGGACACACCGCTTCTGCGAATTAACTGTGAATCATCGCTCGGGTGGTCGCAGCGGTCCTCGAGCGCACTGACAGAGAGTGGACGATCTCCTCGTCCGCCCGAACCACAGCGAGGTGTCCCCAGATGAGAAGTGAATCCGCAGAGCAGACCGACAGGGCGCCCGGCGGGCTCGTCGAGCGCCTGGTCCGTGACGACGTCGATCGCAAGCGCTTTTTGAAGCTGGCCGGCAGCGCCGGCGCGGCGAGCTTCGGCGCGTTCGTCCTGGCCGCGTGCGGGTCGAGCAAAAAAGCCGCAAGCACGGCCGCCACGACGGCGGGCACGGCAACGGGCGCGGGCTCCGGCAGCGGCGATGTCGCAATCGCGAACTACGCGCTGACGCTTGAGTACCTCGAGACGGAGTTCTACGAAAAGGTCGAGGCGTCGGGCTTCTTCAAGGGCGCGACGGCCAGCCTGATCAAGGGCTTCGGAAGCCAGGAGCAGACGCACGTCGAAGCGCTGAAAGGCGCCGTCACGAAGCTCGGCGGCACGCCGGCCGAAAAGCCGGCGGGCAGGTTCCCGATCGAAAACGCCACCCAGGTGGCCGAGCTCGCCTACACGGTCGAGAACCTCGGCGCGGCGGCCTACCTCGGCCAGGCGGCGAAGATCCAGAACCCCGAACTGCTCGCCGCAGCTCTGGCGATCCACACCGTCGAGGCGCGCCACGCGGCGACGCTCGGGACGCTCGTCAAGAAGTCGATCACGCCGGACGGCGCGTTCGCCAAACCGGCCGACATGTCAACCGTGCTGGCCGCCGTCAAACCGTTCCTGGCCTAAAGCGCCGGTTCTGAAGAAAGGAGCAGCAGATGTCACAGATGGACATTCACACCGGCGCGCCGGACTCCGAGCTCGCCCGGATCGAGGTCGACGGCATGACCCGCTCGAGCTTCCTGCTGAAAGGAGCGCTCGCGGCAGGGGCGCTGTACGGCGCCGGCGCGGTCACGCCGTTCGTCTCGCAGGCGTTCGCCGCCGGCGCAGGCGGCGACGTCGAAATCCTCAACTTCGCGCTGACGCTCGAGTATCTCGAGGCCGACTTCTACAACGTCAAGGGCAAGACGGTGGGGCTGAAAGGCCAGGCCAAGAGCTACGCCAAGACGTTCGGCGAAGAGGAGGCCGACCATGTGGGCGCCCTGACCACGACGATCAAGCAGCTCGGCGGAAAGCCGGTGGCGAAACCGATGTTCGTGTTTCCGGCCACCAGCGAAAAGTCGTTCCTGGCTCTCGCCTCGGTGCTCGAGAACGCGGGTGTCGGCGCCTACAACGGCGCCGCCCCGTCGCTGCAGAGCAAGGAAGTGCTCGCCGCCGCCGGCGGCATCGTCCAGATCGAGGCGCGCCACGCGGCCGCGATCAACCTGCTGATCGGCCAGAGCCCGACGCCCAACCAGGGTTTCGACCGGCCGCTCACCCAGGCGCAGGTGCTGGCCAAGGCCGGCCCGCTGATCAAGAAGTAGACGCCGGCAGCGGGGCCGGCGGTGATCCACCGCCGGCCCTGAGCCGTACGCCGGGTAGTAGGAGATGGATCCAAAGCGCGGGCCGCTCGGCTCGTCTGAACAAGAGGAGCACACGATGGGTCTCGACAATCCGCTTCACATAGCCTTCCTGCTGGTCGTCCTGCTGATGGTCTTCGGCGCCAAGCGCCTTCCCGAGATGGGCAAGTCGCTCGGCCACGGCCTGCGTGGGTTCAAGGACGCCGTCAGTCCCGACGCCACTCCGGTGCTCGCGTCCGCGCCCGAGCGCCCCGAGGCTCTCGCGCTCACACCGGAGCCCGTCGCCGTCGAGCAGCCCGCGCAGGAGCGCGCCGCCGCCTAGGCGGCCCAATGCGGGCGTACGATGCGTCCCCCGAGCGGCCACGGACCGGCCCGCCGGCATGCGCCGGCGGGAACCCGCGGCAGTGATCCGGCGGCGAGCTTCTGCCGTAAGGGAGACAGACATGTTCAATTCTTTGCGATCAGCGCATGGCGAGCGCTCGGCGGGTCACCTTCGCGTGCTCGCCGACGAGGAGCTCATGCAGCTCGTCTACAGGGGAAACGCCGACGCGTTCGAGGTCATCTATGACCGCCACGCCGACGCGGCCTTCTCGCTTGCGATGCGGATGTGCCGTCAGCGCTCGCTCGCCGAGGACGTCGTCCAAGAGGCCTTCCTGTCGCTGTGGCGCAGCGGCGCGCGCTACGACCGCAATCGGGGCAGCGTCCGCACGTGGACGCTCGGCATCGTGCACAACCGCGCGATAGACGCCCTGCGGCGCAAGTCCGTCCGCGATCGCGGGATCGTCGACGACGAGGGCATCGAGGAGCGGATCCCGGCGCGCGAGCGCACCGAGCTCGAGTTCGCGCGCCGCGACGAGGCGCGGGAGATCCGCGACGCGCTGCAGCGGCTGCCCTCCGAGCAGAGCCGCGTGATCGAGCTGGCCTACTTTGGTGGCATGACCCACCACGAGATCGCGACGATGCTCGATACCCCCGTCGGCACCGTCAAGGGCCGCATGCGGCTCGGGCTGCAGAAGATGCGCCTGGCGCTCGGCGACCCTGCGGAGGCGACCTCGTGAGCGCCGAGGACCGCCACGTGCACGACGGCTGCGGCGAGGATGCCGCACCGTACGTGCTGGGCGCGCTCAGCGAGGCCGAGCACGAGGCGTTCGCGGCGCACCTGCGCGGCTGCGCCACCTGCCGCGAGGAAGTCACGTCGCTGCAGGCGGTCGCCAGCACGCTGCCCTCCGCCGTCGCGCAGCTCAGCGCCCCTGCCGCGCTGCGCGATCGCGTGATGGCGACAGTGCAGTCGGAGGCCACGCTGCGCAAAGCCGGTGCCGGCGGCACCCCCGCGCCCGGCCGCGGGGCGCGACAGCGCTCGTGGCGCCTTGCCCTCAGCGGTGTCGCCGCGGCGGCAGCCGTCGCGCTGCTCGCCGTGCTCGCATTCGGTGGCGGCTCGGGCTCCGCCACACGGGTGTACCAGGCAAACGTCACCGCCCCGAGTGCGACTGCGACGCTGCGCGTCAGCGCCGGCCACGGCACGCTGCAGATCGCCGGGATGCCGAAGACGCCGCCCGGCAAGGTCTACGAGGTCTGGCTCGAACGCTCCGGGCGGGCGCATCCCACCGACGCGCTGTTCACGGTCAGCTCTGCGGGCCGGGCGACCGTGGCTGTTCCCGGCGCGCTCAACGGCGTCCAGACCGTGATGGTCACGGCCGAGCCCGACGGCGGCAGCAGCGTGCCGACGAGCGATCCCGTGATCGTCGCCCGCATCAGCTAGCCAGCCGCTCGGCCCGCCCCTGTGCGCGCCGTCAGCTCTCGGCGGTCAGCCGCAGGTCGTGGCCGCCCAGCGAGACCTCGTCGCCCGGGTGCAGCTGGCGCCCGCGCCGGCCCTCCGGCTCGCCGTTGACGAGCGCCGGCTCGGTCGCGAGCAGTTCCCGCGCCTCGCTGCCGCTCGAGACGATCCCGGCCAGCTTCAGCAGCTGGCCGAGCCGGATCGTCTCGCCGCGGATCGGGACGTCCTCGCTCATCGCTTCGCGTCGCGCTCCTCGGCGAGCGCCCGACGAAGCGTCTCCTGGAAACCAGCGGGCTTGATCTGAAACGGCTCCGCCGCGGAGGAGTCGGTGACGATCGTCGCCGTCGTGAGTCCCTCGACGAGCGGTCGGGCGACGTTCGTGTCGACCGGCGTCACGAGTCCCAGCCACAGCGCCGACAGCCACGGCGTGATGAACGGCACCGGAACCTTCGGGCGCGGGCGCACACCCATCGCCCGGGCCATGCCGTCGAGCATCTCGGCATAGGGGAGCACGTCCGGGCCGCCGATCTGCACCTCACGGCCGCGTGAGGCCTCGACCTGCGGCGCGCGCGCCAGGTAGGAGACGGCGTCGTCGATGCCGATCGGCTGAGTGTCGGTGCGCAGCCAGCTCGGCGCGATCATCACCGGCAGGCGCTCGACGAGATAGCGAAGCGTGCGATAGGACTCGCTGCCGGCACCGACGACCATCGCCGCGCGGAAGTACGTCAGCGGCGGACCCTCGGCGGCGAGCGTCAGGGCCGTCTCGTGGCGGCTGCGCAGGTGCTTGGACGTCGACTCGTCGCCGAGGCCGCCGAGATACACGATCCGCTCCGTCCCGCTCGCGCGCGCGGCGCGGGCGAAGTTCGCCGCGCCGGCCTGCTCGCGCTGCTCGAACCCTGCGCCCCCCGCCATCGCGTGGACGAGGTAGTAGCCGACCGTGACGTCCGTAAAGACATCCTCGAGGCTCTTCGCGTCGGTCACGTCGCCCTGCACCACCTCGCAGCCCGCTCGCCGCAGATGCTCCGCGCGCGACGGATCACGCACCAGCGCGCGCACCGGCGTCCCCGAGCGCAGCAACCGCTCGGCGAGCCTGCCGCCGATGAACCCCGTGGCGCCGGTGACGAGTGCCCGACCGGAGATCAGCTGCGGGTGTCCCCGGCGGCGTCGCGCTCGGCGAGGTCGGCGCCGGTCGTCGTAGTCATCAGCTGCGCCGCGCCGCCGCCGACGATCCGCCTGTACAGGGCCGGGGCGAGCACGCGCAGCGCGGCGGCGAGCCCGTACGGACGGGGCACGTAGCGCTCCGGACGGCGCCCGAGACCGGCTTCGCGGATCGCCTCCGCCGCGCGCTCCGGTGTGGAGACCATGCGGCGGGTCAGCGAGCGTTCGACGAGCTCGGCCTGCGGGAAGCCTTCCGTCGCGATGAAGCCCGGCAGCACGAGCCCGACGTGCACGCCGTGCTCGCGCTCCTCGGCCCACAGCGAATCCGACCAGCCGGCGAGGGCGAACTTCGAGGCGCTGTAGGCGCCGCTCCCGGCGCGGGCCACGCGCCCGGCCGTCGAGGAGACGTTGACGATCGCCGACGGCGCGCTCGCGCGCAGCAGCGGCAGCAGCGCCTCCGTGAGGCGAACCTGCGCGTCGAAGTTGATCGCCATCGTGCGCCGGACGTTCTCCCAGCCCCCGTCGGCGAAGCGCGCCCGCCAGGCGGCCCCGGCGTTGTTGACGAGCAGGTCGAGGCGACCGTGAGTGGAGGCGACGTGCTCCCGGATGCGCGCCGGGGCGTCCTCGTCGAGCAGGTCGACCGCGACGATCGACGTGCGCTCGCCACCGAGCTCCGCGGCAAGTGCGGCCAGCCGATCGGCACGTCTGGCGACGAGCACGAGCTCAGCGCCAGGCTCGCGCGCCATGCGCCTTGCCGTCGCCTCGCCGATTCCGCTCGAGGCGCCCGTGATCAGGATCACTGAACCCACCGTCCGGCTAGCCTTTCAGATCGCCGAGCAATGAGCCCGCCGGGACCCACGCCGACCGCAGAGCCCGACACGCCTCGCAAGCTCGAGGCGCTCGAGCTGTTCGACGGCCTGCCGCGCCGCTACGACGAGCTCTCTGCCGCCCTCAGCTTCTGGCAGGACCCGCGCTGGCGCCGTGCGCTGGTCGACGAGGTCGCTCCGCGTCCCGGCCAGCGCATCCTCGACGTGGCGACCGGCACCGGCATGGTCGCCGCCGAGCTGCTTCGGCGCGCCGACTGCTCGGTCGTCGGGATCGACCAGAGCGAGCCGATGCTCGCGCGTGCACGTGCCCGGTTCGCGGGGCGCGCGGAGTCGCAGGTGCGGCTCGTGCGCGGCGAAGCCGAGGCGCTGCCGTTCGAGGAGGCGAGCTTCGACGCCCTGACGTTCACCTACCTGCTGCGCTACGTCGAGGACCCCGCTGCGACCGTCGCCGAGCTGGCGCGTGTCGTGCGGCCCGGAGGGCGCGTCGCCTCGCTCGAGTTCGGCGTGCCGCCGCTCGCACCGGCGCGCCTGGCGTGGCGCTTCTACACGGCAGTCGGCCTGCCGTCGCTGGGGCGGCTCGCCTCGCCGGAGTGGGCGCGCGTCGGGAGCTTCCTCGGGCCGAGCATCCGCGGCTTCTACGAGCGTCATCCGGTCGCGGAGCTCGTCGGCTACTGGCGCGGGGCCGGCCTGCGCGACGTGCGGGTGCGGCGCATGAGCCTCGGTGGCGGCATCGTGATGTCCGCGACTCGGGAGGGGTGAGGGCCAGGCGATGGTCGCCCGCCCCGGCCGTCCCGCCTTCTATGCGCCGGCCTCCGGGGGGCGGCTCGCCGACGTGGTCACGCTGCTGCACCCCCCGTACACGCTCTGGCACGTCAGCTACTACGCGCTCGGCGCGGCCGTAGCCCCGCACATCCACGTCGACCGCCTGCTGTGGGGGTTGGCCGCCTTCGCCCTGGCCGTCGGTGTCGCCGCGCACGCCCTCGACGAGCTCCACGACCGCCCGCTGCACACCGGCTTCAGCGACAGAGCCCTGCGCACGATGGCCGTCGTCAGCCTGCTCGGCGCCGTCGCGATCGGCGTCGGCGGGATCCTCACCGTCTCGGCGTGGCTCACGCCGCTCGTGCTCGCCGGCGGGCTGCTCGTGCCCGCGTACAACCTCGAGCTGGGGTCCGGGCGCTTCCACGGCGATTTGTGGTTCGCGCTCGGCTGGGGAGCCTTCCCGGCCTTCACCGGCTACTTCGTGAACGCTCTCGCCGTGTCGCTCGCGTCGGTTCTGATCGCGGCGGGGTGCATGGCGATGAGCGTCGCCCAGCGCCGCCTAAGCTCCGCAGCCCGCGAGCTGCGCCGCCGCACCGCACGGGTGGACGGCGTGCGCGAGCGCACCGACGGGAGCTCCGAAGAGCTGAGCGTCGGCGCCCTCCTCGGCCCGCTCGACGGGGCGCTCGCGGTGCTGTCGCTGACCGTGCCGCTGCTTGCCGCGGCGCTGCTCGCCGCGCGGCTGTAGGGGCCCCGTCAGCGCGCGAGGATGTGCGCCCCGGGTCCGGGCGCGACCTCGATGCAGCCGGCCGGCAGGGCGAGGCCCGGCTCGAGCAGGCCGAGCACCGAACCGCCGAAGCCGCCGCCGATCAGCCGTGCGCCTGCGACGCCGGCACGCAGGAGCCTCTCGACCGTCGCCTCCACCGCCGGCGTCGAGACCTGGTAAAGGTCTCGAAGGCTCGCGTGCGACGCGCTCAGCAGCTCCGCAACCTCCCGAATCGCGCCGGCGCGCAGCGCGTCGACCGCCTCGAGGACCCTGGCGTTCTCTTCGAGCACGTGGCGCGCGCGGCGCTCGAGCGGCTCGGGCAGCGCCGCGATGTCCTCGAGGCTCGCCTCGCGCAGCGACTCGATGCCCAGCGCGCCGCACGCTTCCGCGCACTCGCGACGGCGCTCGTTGTAGCCGGAGCTCGCGTGCACGTGGCGCTCGCCCGAGTCCGCGATCACGAAGCGCCAGCCCTCCAGCGCGAGCGGCACGGGCTCGACGTCGAGGCTCTGGAAGTCGATGCACATCGCCTCCTCGGCGGCCCCGAACAGGCTGGCGATCTGATCGAGCAGCCCCGTGCGGGCCCCCGCCCACTCGTTCTCCACGCGCGAGCAGAGGCGCGCCAGCGCGATGCGGTCCAGTGAGCGCCCGCCGGCATCGGCGTGATCGGATCCGAGCTCGAGCAGCGCCAGGCACAGCGCGACGGTCAGGGCTGCCGAGGAGGACAGACCTGAGCCGAGCGGCACGCGCCCGGTGATCTCGAGTCGTGCCGGAACGAGCCGGTGCCCCGCGGCCCCGAGCTCGGCGACGGCTCCGTGCACGTAGGCGCGCCAGCCCTCCGCCGGCCCGGGACGCTCCAGCGGGAAGCTGTCGCGCTCGTCGAGGTCGATCGCGATCGCCTCGATCAGCGGCTCGCCGTCGTCGGCGAGCGCGGCAGCGCGGACGGTCACGCCCTCCGCGATCGCGAATGGCATCGCGAGGCCATGGTTGTAATCGGTGTGCTCTCCGATCACGTTGACGCGACCGGGGGCGAACGCCGTGCAGCGCCTATCGGGCACGCTCGATCGCCTCACGCAGCCCCTCCGCGGCCTCCTCGGGGAGCACGTCGCCGATGAACGTCCCGGCGCCCTGCTCGGAGCCGGCCAGGTACTTGAGCTTCTCCGCGGTGCGCAGCGGCGGGTAGAACTCGACATGCAGGTGACCGTCGGGGCTGCCGGCGCAGGTCGGCGCCTGGTGCACCGCCATCACGTACGGCAGCGGGCGCTCGAACAGCGCGTCGTAGCCCCGCACGAGCGCGAGCAACGCCTCTGCGAGCAGCCGCAGCTCGCGCGGCTCGCAGTCGGTCAGCGACGGGCGGTGAACACGCATCGCGAGGTGCGCTTCGTAGGGCCACCGCGCGGCCTCCGGCACGTACGCGCTGACCGCGTCGTTCTCGAACAGCAGTCGCCGGCCGTCGGCCCGCTCGCGCGCGAGCAGCACGCACGGGGCACAGCGGCCGAGTCGCGCGTCGGCGGCAAGCTCGAGCGCCGGCACCGGGGGCAGGAACGGGTAGCCGTAGATCTGCCCGTGCGGGTGGTGCAACGTGACGCCGACCTCGACGCCACGGTTTTCGAAGATGTAGACGTACTCGACGTCCTCGCGCGCGCCGAGCTCCTGGTAGCGGTGCCGCCACACCCACATCAGCGCCTCGACCCGCTCGATCGGCAGCGACGCGAGCGACGCGTCGTGGTCATCGGTGTAGACGACCACCTCGGCGGCGCCGGCCGGTGCCTCGAAGGCCGGGAAGCGATTGTCGAAGACGACGATCTCGAAGCTCTCGAGCGGAATCTCCGTGGGCGGCTCGCCAGGTCGCGTGGGGTCGAGCGGGCAGTGCGCGCGGTCCGGAAGGAACGTCCGGTCCTGACGGTGGATGGCGTACGCGACCGGCTCGCCGCGCAGCTCGTTGAAGCGCAGCTCGCTCATCAGGCGGGCCCGGGTCGCTGGTGCTCGCGCGGCACGTCCGCGGACTCCGCCGACTCCGTGCGCTCAGTGCGCTCCGTGCGCGAGTAGACGATCAGCGCGCGGCCGTCTTCTTTGCGCATGCGCGTCACGTCGAGCGGGCCGTAGCGCTCCGGTCGCGCGGGGTCAGAAGACCGTTCGCGCGACGCCACCGGCGCGGCCTCGAGCCCGGTTTCGTCGCGCTCTTCGGAGGGGCCTGGTTTCCCGTCCATCACCCGAGGGTATAGCGAGCGACGTGGAGGGTCCGGCCGGCCACGGGGAGGTAGCAGGGACAGACGCGGCGAAGCCGTTGCCGGTGGAATTCGGCGCGACACGCGGCGAGCCGGTCGAGGCGCGAAAAGTCTTCTCCCGTTCGATCAGCGGAGAAGCTAGTGTGCGTTGGTGCAATCCGGCTGAGGGCCGGCGGAAACGCTGATAGGAGGAGAGCGATGTCAGACAGCGACCAGGTTCTCGAGATAGATCGGGACGCCAAGAGCCCCGGCTTCGACCGACGGTCCTTCTTGAGACGAACCGCCATGACCGGCGTCGCGGCCGGTTCAGTGGGCACGATCCTGAGCGCGTGCGGGTCGAGCGCCTCCAGCGGCAGCAGCGGCGGCTCCTCGAGCGTCTTCGGGAATCACAAGAACTACAAATTCGTGTTCGTGAATCACGTCACCACGAACCCCTTCTTCACCCCGACGCAGTACGGCGCGGCGGACGCGTGCAAACTGCTCGGCTGCTCCTACCAGTGGACGGGCTCGGAAAACAGCAACGTCAGCCAGATGGTCAACGCGATCAACACGGCCGTGACGAGCGGCGCCGACGGGATCGCCGTCGCGCTGATCGACCTGCACGCCTTCAACGCGCCGGTCGAAGCGGCGATCAAGGCGGGCATCCCCGTCGTCGCCTACAACGCCGACGCTGTCGGCAACGCCCGTCTGGCCTACATCGGCCAGGACCTCAAAAAGGCCGGTGAAAAGATGGGCGAACGGATCAAGGCGGCAGTCGGCTCGGGCGAAGTCGGTCTGTTCATCGCCACGCCGGGCTCAGCCAACCTGCAGCCCCGCATCGAAGGTGCGGAAAAGGTGCTGAAAGGCACCGGCATCACCACGCACGCCATTGCGACGGGCGCCGCGGTGACGCAGGAGGAGCCGGCGATCGAAGCGTGGTACCAGAGCCACAAAAACGCGAAGGGCATGTACGCAGTCGACGGCGGCTCGACCGAATCGCTGGCGAAAGTCATGCAGAAGCTCGGCCTCGCCGGCAAAGTGCATGCGGGCGGCTTCGACCTCACCGAACAGACCCAGAAGCTGCTCTCCGAAGGCGACATCGAATTCACGATCGACCAGCAGCCGTACCTGCAGGGCTTCCTGCCGGTGCTCGAGCTGTTCATGTACAAGGTCTCGGGCACGCTGACCGGCATGGCCGAAGTGGACACGGGCCTGAAGTTCCTCGACAAGGAAACGGTCCAGCCGTACCTGAAGACCAAGACACGCTACGAGGGCACCGCCTCGGCCGTCACGGTCGTGGCGTAGGCGACGGCAGCGGGACGGAGCGGGATCGTGGCCAGCGCGACGCACGAACCCACCGCCGGCGGTCCGCAGGGCGGGCCGCAGGGCTCGGCGCACGAGCGCCGGGCCCTCCCCTCGGGGCGCGCGATCCTCGAGCGCATGATCGCGCTGCGCGAGGGCTCGATCATCGTCGTCACGATCATCGTGGCGATCTACTTCTCGGCGAACACGAGCACGTTCTTCACGGGCAACAACTTCAAGACGCTGCTGCCGTACTTCGCGCCGCTGGCGATTCTCGGCGCGGGCGAGGTGTTCGTGATGATCCTCGGCGAGATCGACCTGTCGATCGGCGCGATGTACATGTTCGCGCCGATCGTCTTCTACAAGTTCGACACGGCTGGAATGGGTCTCGTGGTATCGCTGATCCTCGCCCTGGTCGTCTGCACCGCCGTCGGCGCGATCAACGGCGCCTTCGTGTCGATCCTTGGTGTGAGCTCGTTCGTGACGACGCTCGGGATGCTGTTCGGCTTCGAGGGGCTCAGCCTGATCCTCTCCCACGGAACCCCCGTGGCGACACCCGGCGCTCAGGTGCACTCGACCACCGTGCAGGTCCACCACATCGTCAACGGGCACAGCATCACGCTGCCTGAAAAAATCAACCACGTCGGCACGTTCGCGAAAATCTTCGGGGGCGGCATCTACTCCGAGCTGATCTGGGCGCTCGTGATCGTCGTGATCCTGCAGGTCGTGCTGACGTTCACCCGCTGGGGTCTCTACACCGTGGCGATCGGCTCGAACAAGCTCGGCGCGGCCGAGGCGGGCGTGAAGGTGAAGCTCGTGACGATTCGCAACTTCATGCTGTCAGCCCTGCTGGCGGGGCTGGTCGGAGTCTTCGAGGCGATCCGCTCGCAGACGATCCAGCCGGATCCCTCGGGCCCGAACGAACTGCTGCTGATCGCGATCGCCGGCGCGGTGATCGGCGGCACGCTCCTGTCGGGCGGGTCGGGGACGGTTGTCGGCGCGTTGATCGGCGCGCTGTTCCTGGGGATCCTCAAGGACGGTCTGATCCTGCAGGGCGTCAACGCCAACTACCTGCTCTTCTACACCGGGCTGGCGATCGTCGTCGCGATGACCGCCAACGTCTACGTGGCGCGTGCGCGCAGAGGACACGGGGCCGGTGGCTGACGAGAGCAACGCAAAGACGGACGTGGTCGGCCCAACGTCGGCATCCGACGACGTGCTGCGGGTCGAGCACATCTCCAAGCGCTTCGGCCCGGTGACGGCGCTGAAGGACGTCAACCTGCACCTCAAGAAGGGCGAGGTGCTGGGGCTGCTCGGCGACAACGGCGCCGGCAAGTCGACGCTGATCAAGATCCTCGCCGGCTTCCAGAAGCCGGACACGGGGACGATGTACGTGCACGGCCAGCCGTATGAACCGAAAAGCGTCGATGACGCCCGCGAGCACGGGATCGAGACGGTCTACCAGGACCTCGCGCTGATCGACGAACTGTCCGTCTACCACAACCTGTTCCTGCGCAAGGAGCGCGTGCACAAGCCGGTCCCGCTGCTCGCCAACCGGCAGATGAAGCGCGAAGCGCGCGTGGCGCTGGATCAGATCGGCATCAACATCCCGCGCATCGACGTCGCGGTGGCGCGCCTGTCGGGAGGCCAGCGCCAGGCGATTGCCGTCGCCCGGACGATCAACTCCGACGCCGACATCATCCTGCTCGACGAGCCGCTGGCGGCGATGGGCGCCAAAGAGGGCGCGATGATCCTCGACCTGGTCGCCCGCCTGAAAGAGGAGGGTCGCGTCTCGATCATCATGATCCTCCACAACTACGTGCACGTCCTGCAGGCCTGCGACCGCGTCAGCATGATCCAGGACGGCGCGATCGCGATCGACAAGCCCACGTCGGAGACCTCCGTCGAGGAGCTGACGGACATCGTCGTCAACGAGTACCGCCGGGCGCGTGAAGAGGCCCACCGCGAAGAGGCCGAGGCCGCAGCCGCCGAGTCGGCGGGCGGCGAGGCCGGGACGGCAGCGTAGGACCGTTTTGTGTGGCGGGCGGCGCGGGCGGAGGCGTCGCTCTCGAGCCGATGTGCGCAGTGCGCGCAGCACGGTGCCGCTGAGGGGACCTAGGGGGTTCCTTCCCTGACGAGCTTTTCGACGTACGGCTGGAACAGGCTCGAGACGGCCGCCGCGGTCGCGCTCGCCTCGCCGTCCGGCAACGCCGCGTAGCTGATCGCGAGCCGCACGAGCACATCGCCGAGCAGCTCCGCGTCGCGGCGGCGGATCAGCGGCCAGCCGGCGATCACGACCGCCGTGAGGCGGTCGGCGGCCCGCTCGACGAGCGGCTTGCCCTGCGTCGTGAGCAGCGCGAGCAGCTCCTCGGCGCCCTCTTCGATCACGATCGCGCGCAGCAGCGGGTTCTCGGCGGCGGACGTGAGGAACAGGTCGAAGGCAGCCGCGAGTGCCTTCGCAGGGTCGCTGAGGTGCTGGCCGACGGCGTGCTCGACGGCGTCCAGGAAGCTTTCGGCCTCGCGCATCACGAGCACCTGCGCGAACTCCTCGCGCGAGCCGAACTCCTTGTAGAGGGTCTGGCGGCTGACACCGGCGGCGACGGCGATGTCGGCCATCGTGATGTCCGCCCAGTGGCGCGACTGCAGCTCGTGGCAGGCGGCGTCAAGCAGGGTGTTCCGCAGCAGCTCCCTGGCGGCGACGGAGTATGGGACGCGTTGAGGTGTGGTGGACATAGTGGAGATGGTGGCAGCCGCCGAGGTCGGGCAGATCAGTCGACCTGCTCGAAATCGACCTTATCGCGCACCCCGCAGTCCGGGCACGCCCAGTCGTCGGGCACATCGCTCCACGGCGTCCCCGGCGGAAATCCCTCTCGGGGGTGGCCGCTGTGCTCGTCGTAGTCATACCCGCACGCGGGACACCGGAAGCGGCTCATCGCGACAGATAGCGCCGGCGGGCGCGCGCCTGCAGGTTCGCCAGCGACGCGTCCCCGCCGTAATGGGCGAGCACGCGGTGATCCATCACCTGCCGCCACAGCGGCGGCACGAGCGCGCAGACGATCATCCCGGCGTAACCCGTCGGCAGCTGCGGTGCCTCCTCGACGTGGCGCAGCGCCTGGTATCGGCGCACCGGGTTGGCGTGGTGGTCGGAGTGACGCTGCAAGTGGTAGAGCAGCACGTTGGACGCGGCGCTGTTGCTGTTCCAGCTGTGCTCCGGGCGGGTCCGCTCGTAGCGACCGTCCTCGCGGCGCCCGCGCAGCAGGCCGTAGTGCTCGAGGTAGTTGACGACCTCCAGCAGCGAGAAGCCGACGACTGCCTGCAGGGCGAGGTAGGGGAGGATACCCGCTCCGAACACCGCCGCGAGCGCGGCGAACAGCGCGACGGTCATCGCCCAGGCGCTGAGGATGTCGTTGCGCGGCGTCCATGGCGAGCTCTGCAGGCGGGACAGCCGCGTCCGCTCGAGCCGCCATGCCGAGCGCAGGCTGCCGAGCACCGTCCTCGGCAGGAAGCGATAGAAGCTCTCGCCGAGCCGTGAGCTGGCCGGATCCTCGGGTGTCGCGACGCGCACGTGGTGGCCGCGGTTGTGCTCGATGAAGAAGTGGCCGTAGCCGCTCTGGGCGAGCGCGACGCGGCTCAGCCAGCGCTCCAGGCTTGCGCGCTTGTGGCCGAGCTCGTGGGCGGTGTTGATCGCGATCCCGCTGACCATCCCGACCGTCAGAGCCAGGCCGAGCTTGTCGGCGATCGACAGGCTCGAGCGCGAGAACAGCCAGCAGGCGAGCACCAGACCGGCGTACTGGACGGGGAGGTACAGATAGGTGCACCAGCGGTAGTAGCGGTCCTGCTCGAGCCACTTGATGACGCCGTCCGGCGGGTTGCGCGCGTCCATGCCGATCGCCAGGTCCAGCAGCGGGAAGATCGCGAACACGAGCACCGGCCCGAAGAACCACAGCGCGCCGAGGCCGGTGGCTTCGACGAGGCCCCACGTGATGAACGGCAGCGTCGGCACGACCAGGCCGAGCAGCCACGCGTGGCGCTTGGGATCACGCCAGCTCGCCGGCGCAGCGACGCCGCCGGCCTGCGGAGCGCTCGGCTCGGCGGGGGCGGCAGGCGGAGCGGTGATCGGCTCAGGTGGGAGCGGCGTGGGAGACGGCGCGGTGGATGACAAGCTCGACCTCCTGGTTTCGGAACGGCACCCTCCCTCGGTTTACGAGTTTACACAGATGCACTCTTTTGTCAAGTAAGTGGACAATGCTCGAAACGAGACGGCGCGCGGGTAGGCGCTTGCACTATTTGGCCGGGAAGGTAGGCTCGGTACGCTCGGGGTAGAGGAAGTTCGCTGTTCACGAGACTTCGAGAGGTTCAACTTGGCCGCAACTTCGCTTGAACACGGTGGCGCGAGGGCGGGGCGCAGACCGCGGTGGCCGTATATCGCCGCAGGCGCCGCGGCGATCCTGCTCGTGCTGGCGCTGGCGACCTACCTGTACGACCACTCCCGCCGTGATGTCATCG
Source organism: Solirubrobacterales bacterium (assembly GCA_025963965.1). Taxonomy (GTDB): domain Bacteria; phylum Actinomycetota; class Thermoleophilia; order Solirubrobacterales; family Solirubrobacteraceae; genus Palsa-744. The sequence goes on along the minus strand of JAOPZS010000007.1, from coordinate 11,096 downwards.
CCAAGGGCGTGACGATCGCCGGGGTGCCCGTCGGCGGCCTGCACGAAGGGGCTGCGCGGGAAAGGCTCGAGCGCGACCTCGTCGCCCACCTAAACGGACCCGTCGAGGTGCGCTTCGGTTCAAAGAGCTGGCGCCTGGAAGGGCGCCGCGCCGGGCTGCAGGTGAACGTCTCGAACATGGTCCGTCAGGCGATCGACGCGAGTCGCGCAGGCTCGATCCTGACACGCACGTTCCGCGGCCTGACCGGGGGCAGCGTCCACCGGGAGATCCCGCTGGTCGCGACGTACTCCGTAGCTGCCGTGCGCAGCCTCACAGCGAAGATCCGCGCTGCCGTCAACCGGCCGCCTCGCGACGCGACGGTGCAGCCGGGGCCGTCTGGGTTGAGCGCCGTGCCCGGGCAGATCGGGCGGACGGTGGAGAACGCGAAACTGGGCGGACGCATCGAGGCGGCGCTCGTCGCTCCGACGGGCGACCGCTCGGTGACGGTGCCGACGAAGGACGTCAAGCCGAAGGTCACGACGGCACAGCTCGCGAGCAAGTACCCGTCCTACATCGTCGTCGACCGCTCCGCCTTTCGCCTGAAGTTCTACAGCCACCTCAAATTCGAGCGGAGCTACGAAATCGCCGTGGGGATGGAAGGACTCGAAACCCCCGCCGGGCTTCACCACATCGAATGGGAGCAGGTCAACCCGCCGTGGTACGTCCCCAAAAAAGCCTGGGCCGGGGCGCTGGCAGGAACCGTCGTGCCACCCGGTCCCGGCGATCCGCTGAAGGCCCGCTTCATGTCCTTCGAAGGGGGCGCAGGGATCCACGGGATCGACCCGAGCGAGTACTCCTCGATCGGCCACGACGCCTCTCATGGCTGCATCCGCATGCGGATACCGGATGTGATCTCGCTGTACGCGAAATCCCCGGTGGGAACGCCCGTCTACATCACCTAGTGGGCCACCCGACATCCGAGGCGCGGGCCGGCTCCCAGCCTCGCGGAAGTGCTCAGGAGCCGGGGGGCTTGCGCGAGGAGAGAAGTTCCTCGTTCTGGCGTCGCTCGCCGCGGACCTGGACGACGATGTAGACGATGATCACGTTGACGACGACGCCGATCCCGCCGAAGGTCACGATCAGGCCGAAGGTCTTGGCGAATGCCTCACTTGCCGCGAGCACCATGCCGGGAGCCTACCAACGCAGCGACCGGGAGTGTTCTAGCCTTACCGGGTCCGCCCGGGGCGATCGCTTGTCCCGCAGCGCCAGGAGAGGTGCCGGAGCGGTTGAACGGGCGCGACTGGAAATCGCGTAACGGGGGAAACCTCGTTCGAGGGTTCGAATCCCTCCCTCTCCGTCCCGCGCGAAGGCCGCCGGGGGCGCCCCCTAGGAGGCGTAGACCGAGGCCAGCCAGCGCTTGAGCGCCGCTTCCGCGCCGACCGCGTCGGCGTCATCGCGAAAGACGTGCGCGCTCATGCCGACGACGCTTCCGAAGTGGTTGCGCCCGAAGAAGCGGTACAGGCTGTCGTCGGTGCGCACCCCGAGGAACTGCGGCGTGGCGTAGTCGATCACGCCGTCGAGCGGACCAGCATCGCCGAGCTGCGCATGGACGGCGTCGCCGACGGCGGCGTCCTGGCCGATGCCGAGCGCGGAGCGAAGCGTCTCCATCGCGTCGGCGGCACCGGCCGCCTCGGGCCCCTCGATGCCGGATGAGGGCTGACCGACGTACGTGGCCGGGCGGCCGTTGAAGTGCTCCAGGTACTGGGCGAGGGTGTGGAGATAGAAGTCCGTGTGTCCGTCGATCGCGTCGTACTGGTCCTCCCACTCGTCGGCGAGGATCCCGCTGTGCACGTAGCGCAGGTGCGCAGTCCCGCCGGCGCGGGCCTCGATCGAGTAGTCGAGCGCGTTGAACGTGCCGTCGGGCGACTCCATGCGGATTACGAGCCGCTTCGGCGGGTCCCACGTGGTCACGGGCGCGTCCGGGGACGGGGTCGTTCCCGCCGGGATCTCCATCCCGGTCGGAAACTGCCAGGCGGCTGTGTCGGCGGTGATCGCCGTCCACACGTCGCGCGGGCCGGCCGGCAGGTCGATCTCGCGTGTGATCTCGAATTCACGGCTCATGGCTTGGTCTCCTCGTTGGGTTTGTCTCGGTTGTTGGGGTCGATGGTGATGCTGGGGTGCAGCGCGACGACGAAGCGGTGGGGCCGGCCGGCTCGTGCGTGCTCGTCGTGGTACTTGGCGACGAGCCCGTTGACCGCGTCGGCGAGCTCTGCGGAGAACGCGGCGCGGTCACGGGCCGAGGCGAATCGAATCTCGCTGTCGATGCCGAGGGTCGCGAGCGGCTTGCCGGCGGCGCCGGCGCCGGTGATCAGGTCGCCTACCTCCCGCACGAGCCGTCCGGCGAGCGCAAGCAGCCAGCGCGCGGAGCGCTGGTCGGGGTGGCGATCGGGGTCCGGCGCGACCTCGCCGAGCGCGCTGGGGGAGATCACGTAGGAGGCGGCCGTCGCCTGCATCACGCGCTCGGTGCAGTTGCCTCTGCGTCGCTCCTCGACGAGCTCGACCAGCCCGTGACGCTCGAGCGCGTGCAGGTGGTAGTTGACCTTCTGCCGCGTCAGGCCCGTCTGCGCCGCGAGCGTGCTCGCCGAGCCTGGCTCCGCCAGCGCGGCCAGCAGCCGCGCCCGGATCGGCGCCAGCGAGGCCTCTGCCGCGGCCGGGTCGTCGATCACCGTGACGTCGTGCATGCGGCGCACTATCCCACCGACAAATAGTTTTGTCAAGAGCAAATATTCTGTCGGCAGTCCGCTTCGGCGATCGGACGCTCGAAACACCCCGCGACCACACTGGCGGCCGCTCGGCGCGCGAGGTGCGCTGTACCCTCGCGGGGTGCCAGAAGAGCAGCTGAGGATCGCGGCGGGGACGGTGCTGTCGGTCCTCTCACAGACAAAGCAGCAGCTCGAGCTGAGCGCGAGCTACGAGGCAGGCGGGACAGCGCCGCCGGCCCATCTGCATCCTGTGCAGGACGAGCGGTTCGAGGTGCTCGCGGGGGCGATGCGCGTACGGGTCGCCGGGCAGGAGCGGGAGCTGGCAGCCGGGGAGGTGCTCGAGATCCCCCGTGGCACGGCTCACCAGATGTGGAACGGGTCGGAGGAGCCCGGGAGGATGAGCTGGGTGACGAGCCCCGCAGGGAGGACGCTCGAGTGGTTGCGGGAGCTCGCCGCGCTCCAGGCCGGCGAGCCGCTAAGCGATCCCGAGACGCTCCTGGCGCGCTACGAGGACGTGTTCCGGCTGGCCGGCTGAGACTCGACGAGCGCGGCGAGCTTCGCGAGCGCCATCCTCGTCCCGGTCTCGTTGTCCGCCGGCGCCACGGCCCGCGGGAGGCCCTCGTGGACGAGCAGCACATCGGTGCCATCGCCGGCGTCGGCGAGCGTCGTCGTAACCGTCATCTCGCCCTGCAGCCCGGGATCGTCGCTCTCGAACTCGATCGATTCGACGATCCGCTCGCCCGGGGAAAGCTCGACGAAGCGGCCGTGGTAGGTGTCGGTGCGGCCTTCCGTCTTGCCGACCGCGGAGGGCGCGTCGTAGGTCAGCGACACACGGAAGGCGCCGCCCTCGCGCGCCTGGAACTCGTGGACCCGGCTCGTCATCCCGTCCGGCACCCTCCATCGCGCGACGGCATCGGGGTCCATGAGCGCGCGATAGACAGCGCCTCGCGGCGCCTTGATGTGCTGGAGCGTCCGCGTCGTGGTCACGGCGCGCGCCGCTCCCAGAGCACGTAGGCGTGCTGCCACGCTGCGAGCGAGCGTGACATGCGCATGAGGATTTCGGTGTCGGGGACCATCGCCTCGGGCCTCGCTGGGACGCTAACGCACCCGACGCGAGCGGCCACGGAGACGAGCCGCTTCGTAGACTGCTGGCCGTGAGCGAGACACCGCAGAGGGGCCGCTGTCGCGGGCGGGCGAGGCAATGAGCGCGAATGGGAGCCGCGAGGCGGTCATCTGCGAACCGCTGCGCACGCCGGTCGGGCGATTCGGCGGCGTGCTCCGTGACGTCGACGCGGCGACGCTCGCGTCGACCGTGATCAGGGAGCTCGTCGCCCGCACGGGCCTGGAGGGCAAGGACATCGACGACGTGGTGATGGGCCAGTGCTCGCCGAACGGCGAGGCGCCGGCGATCGGGCGAGTGGCGGCGCTCGACGCGGGCCTGCCGGTCGACGTCCCCGGCGTGCAGGTCGACCGCCGCTGCGGCTCCGCGCTCCAAGCGGTGATCGACGGCTGCATGCGCGTTCAGACGGGCGCCGCCGAGGTGATCCTGGCAGGTGGCGTCGAGAGCATGAGCCAGACCGAGTTCTACTCGACGGGTATCCGCTGGGGCATCAAGGGAACGCACGGAGTTCAGCTCGAGGATCGCCTCGCGCGCGGCCGTGTGACGGCCGGCGGCGTCAACCACCCGGTGCCCGGCGGGATGCTCGAAACGGCTGAGAACGTGCGCCGCGAGTACTCGATCCCGCGCGAGGAGCAGGACGAGCTGGCGCTGCTCTCACACCAGCGCGCCGTCGCCGCGCAGCAGGATGGGCGCTTCGCGGAGGAGATCGTGCCCGTGCCTGTGCCGCGCGGGGAGCCGGTAGCACTCGACGAGCACCCGCGTGCGGACGCCAGCCTCGAGGCGCTCGCGAAGCTGCGGCCGGTGATGTCGGGCAGCGACCCCGAGGCGACCGTCACAGCCGGCAACGCCAGCGGCCAGAACGACGGAGCCGCGGTGTGCATCGTCACCCACGCGGAGAAGGCCGAGCAGCTGGGCCTGCGGCCACTCGGGCGGCTCGTCTCGTGGGCCGCGGCCGGCGTGCCGCCGGCGACGATGGGCATCGGCCCGGTGCCGGCGACCGAGCGCGCCCTGCGCCTGGCAGGACTCTCCCACGAGGACCTCGGCCTGATCGAGCTCAACGAGGCGTTCGCCGCGCAGGTGCTGGCGGTCCTTCGCGAGTGGAAGCTGCCCGACGGCTACGAGCGCGTCAACGTCAACGGCTCGGGCATCTCGCTCGGGCACCCCGTCGGTGCGACGGGCGCCCGAATCCTCACGACGATGCTGCGCGAGATGGACCGCCGCGAGACGCGCTACGGCCTCGAGACGATGTGCATCGGCGGCGGGCAGGGGCTCGCCGCGGTGTTCGAGCGCGTCGCCGCCTGAGCAGGTCCCGCTCGGCGCGCTCCAGTCCGGGCGCACGGCGTCGTTAGACTCCCTCGCTCTGCGCCCGTAGCTCAGCTGGATAGAGCGTCGGTCTACGGAACCGAAGGTCAGAGGTTCGAATCCTCTCGGGCGCGTCGCAAACTCCCTGCTGAACAACACTTTTCTGGCAGGAGCGACCCCGAGAGCCTGGACGCTGTCTCGCGACCTCCGCGCCGAATCACCCGATCGCAGTGGCCCTGGAGTTCAACCCGCATCGATCGTCACCGGCGTCCCCGGGCCGATACGGCCAGCCAGCCAGTCGATGCTCGCGGTGCCGAGGCGAACGCAGCCGTGTGAGGCGGCGGTGCCGAGTGTTCCCCCGAGATTGTTGCGTCCATGGATGGCGATCTGGCCGGGACCGCCTTCGAATTCCTGTAGTGCATCCGAGCGCGCGCTGAGCGCCAGCCCGAATGGGCCGCCCGCCTCGCCAGCCGGCATCCTCACCGTCTCCTCAACGAAGAATCGGCCGATGGGCGTCGGTGTCGAAGCCTTGCCGACGACTGCTGAAAACGCTCTCTCGAAGCGACCGGCGCGGTAGACACTCACGCGACGTCCAGCGAGGTTGACCACGAGATGCCAGCTCGTCGCGAGCTGGCTTGTCCCCTGCTGGGCGATCCAGCCGGTAGATGAGTTGGGGCGACCGGGCAACATCACCTGCAGCCACCGTATGCCGTCAGGACCGGTCAGGCTCCCGGTCACCGGCAGCGTGGTCCGCTCGCCCGTGATCGGCCTGCGAGCCGCTACGAGCGACGTCTGCGGAGATCCGGCTTCCGGAGACTTGTGTGCGCGGTGTGCGCTGAGCAGGACGGCAAGCCGCTGGGCCGCCTGGACACGAGATGGGACGCCGGCGGCGGCCAACCCCGTGCCGAGACCGGCCAGAGCTGTCGCGGTGACAACGAGGCCCACGGCGAGTCGGGAGACGACCCCGCGGGAGCTGACCAGGGGGAGCGGCGGGCAAGCCCGTGAAAGAGTAGGTGAGGTAGTCATGTTGGGCGCCGAGCGGGGTTCGGGGCAACGTCAGCGTCGCCCCGGCCCTGCGGTGCGTTCCTCAGCCGGTGAACGTTGCCCGTCGATGTGGGAGCGCAGGCCGCGCATGCGGGCGTCGGGGGCGCTTGCGCGCGTGTTTCCGTTGTTTGCCAACGGTTCTTGACGCGCCCGGCGTTCGCGGAGCGCCGCTCGCTCCGGTAGCGGCGACCAATTCTGCGCGTTTCGTCGCTTCCGTCAGCGCCGCCTTTTCTGCCGGCGAGGGCGTTTCCGTGCCGCCACCACTTCCGCCCGAGCTGGACGCGCAGTTCGAGGTGGTGATCGTGTTGGTGTCCAGGTTCACCGCACCGGTTTGCGCGAGCAGCCTGCCGTGGATCGTGGACGCCGTATTGGCGGTGATGGTCGCCAGGGCCATGACCGTGCCCACGAAGCGCGTGCCTGTACCGAGGGTCGCCGATGAGCCGACCTGCCAGAACACATTGCAGGCCTGCGCTCCGTTGACGAGCGCAACGGTCGTGCCCGAGCCCGTGATCAGCGTCGAGCCGATCTGGAAGATGAACACTGCGTTGGGGTCCCCCTGGGCATCGAGCGTGACGTTCCCCGACGACAACAGCAACGAGCTGCTGGCCGTGCGCACGCCCGGCAGGAAGACCTGTCCTGCGAGATCGGTCCCGGCCGAGCCGTTGCTCGGACGCGAGGCAGCGTCGTTGTAGCCGGTGGTGAGGTCGTTCTTTGCCCCGACGGCGACGGCGTCGGCGACGTGGGTCTGTCCCAGGACGTGTGGGGCGCCTGTAACCGACGAGCCGGGACTCAGGCCGAGGTCGCCGAACATGGTTGTGGGGCCGGTGTTGGTGACGGTTGAGCCGGCCAAGACCGAGAAGCTCGCGGCCGACCCCAGGCCCACGGTGCCTGTGGCGCCCAGGGCGCTGCTCGCGAAGGCGAGTGTGCCCATGAGGACGAGCAGAGGAAGGCGTGCGCGAGATGTCATGCGGCCAGCTCGAAGGAGGCACCGGCGGGACGCTGCGAAGGAGGCGCTTGGGAGCGACTCGTTGGACTGTGGGACGCCGACGTGCATGGGCGTCTCCTCGCTGCGGCGTCTGGCACCGCGATAGAAGGGGATGGCTCCCCAGGTCTGTTCGACCCGCTGCAATCAACGACCGCTCGCCGGCACTGGTTTAGCCGAGCGTTTTCAACTCAACATAATGTCCCTCGGACATCCGCAGTCGTCGTCGGGGAGGCAGCGGCTGCTCCTGTCAGAAACCCCGCTCAGGCGGGGTTTCTCGTTGGGGACGATCGCCTCGATGCCGGCAACTCGGCGCGGCTCGTGCGCGCACGGCCTGGCGGATGAGGTGGTCGCGCTCGGCGATGTCGGTGGCCAGCCGCGCCGCCTCGGCGTACGCCGCGCCCGCGGCGGGCAGATCGCCGTCGAGCTCGTGCAGGTGGCCGCGGACGGCGTGCCAGCGGTGGCGGTCGCCGAGCACGTCGCGTAGCCGATCGGTCTCGCGCAGCGCGGCGGCGGCGCCGAGCACGTGGCCGACGGCGACAGCGCGCGCGAGCACGGCCGCGGGGTCCTGCTGCGCCGGGTCATCGGTGAGGGCGATCAGCTCGTCGTACCAGGCGAGGATCTGCACCCAGTCAGTCTCCTCGGCGCTCGCCGCGTCGTCGTGCAGCGCGGCGATGGCCGCCTGGATCTGGTAGCGGCCCGGCCGCCCGCGCGCGAGTGCCGACTGGAGAACGCGCACGCCCTCGGCGATCTCGCGTGTGTCCCAGCGGCCGCGGTCCTGCCGGTCGAGCGTGACGATCCGGCCCGCGGCGTCCAGCCGCGCGGGCAGGCGGGCGTGGTTCAGGAGCATCAGCGCGAGCAGCCCGCGCGCCTCGGGCTCCTCCGTCGCCAGGGTCAGCCTGCCGGCGAGGCGGATCGCCTCTCCCGCGAGGTCCACGCGGCCCGCGTGACCGGTCGTGTAGATGAGGTAGAGGACGCGAAGCACGACGGCGAGGTCGCCGGGTCGGTCCAGGCGGCGGCCGCGCAGGGTGCGCTTGGCCCGGCTGATCCGCTGGGCCATCGTCGCCTCCGGCACGAAGAAGGCCTCCGCGATCTCCCGCGTGGTGAGACCGCCGACCGCGCGCAGGGTCAGCGCGACCTGGGAGGCGGGCGCGAGGTCCGGGTGGCAGCAGCAGAAGAGCAGGAAGAGGGTGTCGTCCCCCTCCTCGATGGGGCTGGGCGGGGGCTCGGCGTGCGTGACCTCCTCGCGGCGGTGGCGAGCGGCCTCGCTGCGGCGGGCGTCGACGAGCCGCCGGGTCGCGACCGTCGCCAGCCACGCGCGCGGATCGCCCGGCGGGTGCTCGGCCCACACGCGAAGCGCCTCGATGAGCGCCTCCTGCAGCGCGTCCTCGGCAGCGTCGAAGTCCTCCCCGCGACGAAGCATGCCGGCGAGGACCTGCGGGACGAGCGCACGGAGCGCGCGCTCGTCCACCTCTCCGGTCGGCGTCCGGCTCACGCCGGGTCGTCGTCGGCGGGTGGCCCGGACATGATCTCGCGCACGTCGATCCACTCATACAGTGGCTCGCCGCCCGGGCCCGGCTCCGAGGACACGTACGCGGCGATCTCGACGGCTCGCGCGTGCGACTCGACGTCGATCATGAACCAGCCGGCCACGAGGTCGCTGGTCTCGGGGTGCGGGCCGTCCGTGGTGACCGGCGCGGCATCCGGGCCGCCGTACCGCACCCACGTGCGCGCCGGCGTCAGCGCGTGGACGCCGACATACTCGCCGCGCTCCTCGAGCATCCGGCTGACGTTCCGGAGGAACGCCATGTGGGCCTCCACGTCCTCGGGTGCCCATTGATCCATCGGGGGAAACGGATGGTGCGGCTCCGGGCCGCCGCGGTAGCGCTTGAGGAGCAGGTACTTCGGCATGGTCGCCTCCTGGGGTCGGTGGGCCGCGTCGCTCGCGGCCCTTCACCCGGTGAGCGGAGCCGGACGGCGCTTCTCGACATGCAACCGCATTTTCATGCCCGCGGTGCTACCAGCGGGCGTTCCTGATCGGGCATCGGCGCCACGACGAACCCAGCGCTGAACGTGCGGTTGACCGAGCCGCCTGCCGAGGGGCGCGTCACACAGAGACCCAGCGGGCCTAGCGGGGCGGGGGGGACATGAACAGTAGGATCGCGGCCGTGCCGTTCACGCTCAGGAACCTCAAGGAGGATCTGGAGGATGTCGGGTCCAACTTCGACGGCTCGCCGGACCTGGAGTTCCGCCTCGCAAGCAAGCCGCTCGAGCTCGAGCAGTGCGGCCTCAGCTACCAGCGCATCCCGCCCGACTATCGCTTCCCGTACGGCCACACGCACAAGAAGCAGGAGGAGGTGTACGTGGTCGTGCGCGGGAGCGGGCGCATGAAGCTCGACGACGAGATCGTCGAGGTCAAGGAGTGGGACGTGGTGCGCGTCCCGCCCGGTACGTGGCGAGGCTACGAGGCCGGGCCGGAGGGCCTCGAGATCCTCGTCGTCGGTGCGCCCAATCTCGGCGAGGATCCCCGCGCAGACGTGGAGGGTCAGCGCGACTGGTGGGCTGACTAGCGCCCGGTGGAACGCGCGGCGGCCTGAGGGCCGCACAGCGCTCGTCCCTGCCATGCTTCGCCGGCGGTGACCGAGCGGGCGGCCTCATCCGGGAGCGAGCGCAAGACCCACGCGCTCGAGCTGTTCGCCGGCCTGCCCCGGCACTACGACCGGGTCGGCGCGGCGCTGAGCTTCGGACAGGACCCGCGCTGGCGGCGGACGATGGTCAGCAAGATCGAGGCGCGTCCCGACGAGCGCGTGCTCGACGTGGCCACCGGCACCGGGATGGTGGCCCAGGCCCTCGTGCGCCGCTACGGCTGCGCGGTGGTCGGGCTCGACCAGAGCCAGGCGATGCTCGCACGCGCCCGCACGCGAGTCGCGAACGACCCCGAGCTCGGTCGGCGCGTCGAGCTCGTCGTGGGGGAGGCCGAGCGGCTGCCGTTCGCCGACGCCGCGTTCGACCACATGACGTTCACCTACCTGCTGCGCTACGTCGACGACCCCGGCGCCACACTGCGCGAGCTCGCGCGCGTGGTCAAGCCCGGCGGGCGCATCGTCTCGCTGGAGTTCGCCGTCCCGTCGTCGCCGCCGCTGCGCGCGCTGTGGACCGCTTACGTGCGCGTCGGGCTGCCCGCCCTGGGCCGCCTCGTGTCCCGCGAGTGGCGCGAGACCGGATCCTTCCTGGCCCGCAGCATCCCCGAGTTCTACGCCCGTCATCCGATCGAGCAGGTCGCCCGGCTGTGGTCCGACGCCGGGATCGACGCGGTGCACGTCAAGCCCATGAGCTTCGGTGGCGGCGTCGTCATGTGGGGCACGCGAGGCGATGGCCGACCCGGCCCGGCTTGAGCGTCCCGCGTTCTACGCGCTGCGCCCGGGCGGCTGGCGCGACCTGCTCACGCTGCTGCACCCGCCGTTCACCGCCTGGCACCTGAGCTACGTCGCGCTCGGGGCGGCGGCCGCGCCCACGCTGCACGGCGGCCGGCTCGCGGCGACGCTGCTCGCCTTCTTCCTCGGCGTCGGCGTGTGCGCGCACGCGCTCGACGAGCTCCAGGGCCGCCCGCTGGGCACGCGCCTGTCGGATCGCTGGCTCGTGGCGCTGGCCGTCGTCTCGCTGGCCGGGGCGATCGCGGTGGGGATCGTCGGCGCGGTCACCGTCTCGCTCGGGCTGTTCGGCTTCATCGTCGCCGGCACGTTCATCGTCGCCGCCTACAACCTCGAGCTGTTCGGCGGGCGCTTCCACTCGGACTTCTGGTTCGCCGCCGCGTGGGGCGCGTTCCCGGCGCTGACCGGCTACTGGATCAACGCGCTGCAGCTGCGCGCCGATGGTCTGCTCGTCGCGGCCGCGTGCTTCATGCTCA